>CAYNBQ010000145.1:0-6083 GCA_964395275.1 uncultured Verrucomicrobiota bacterium | reverse complement strand
CCCCTCCAACCCGCGAAGGAACACCTGTGGAATCGCGAAGGACGACATCCTGCAAATGCGCTGAAGGCGCATCGCTCGTCAGCCCGGGGCAAGCAAAGCGCCGCCCCGGGAAAAGCGATCCCCAACCATCTCCTCCGCGCTGAAGGCGCGGCACCCTCCTCCCGTTCCTGCGGCGCGCCTTCAGCGCGCGGGGAAATCGGGCGCGACCCGATTCCCCGGGGCGTTGCCCCGGGCTATCGCCCTTCGGCCCTTCAGGCCGATGCCGCCCCGATGCGCAACGGCGGCGTCGCGGCTCCGCGGGATCCCCCTGCGCGGCGACCCCTCCTCTACCGTCCGAAGATGTAGAGCTGCCGGATCGCCTCCGCGGAAAGGGCGCGGTAGTAGATCCGAAGGTCGTCGATCGATCCCAGGAACCAGTCGGGGGTCGTCTCCCGGTTCGCCCCGATCCGGTGCGCGGTCGAAAATACGATGTTCGCGCCCGCGCCGCCGGAACCCTCCGCCGCTCCGTCGACGTACACCGTCGACGATCCGGTCACCGGATCCCGGACCCAGGCCAGATGATGCCACGCCCCGTCGCGCAGATCCGTCGTGCCGGCGACATCGACCTGGCCGTCGTTCCACCGGAACCGGATCCGGCCGCTCGAATCGACGCCCCAGTCCGCATTCGGCGCATCGCCCCGGTTTCCGAGAACCGCGCCGCCGCCTCCGGCCGGTACTTTCACCCACGCGTCGATGCTCACCGGACCGTTGCCGAACGGGAACGGCGAGCTGAGATCGATCGCGTCGCCGTCCCCGTCGAAGACGCAGGCCCGGTCCGTTTCCCCACGGCGGTTCGGCCCGGGGATCGCGCCGACGACCGTCCCGTGGTTCGCCCCGACGGTCGCCTGCCCGCTGCCGTCGTCCAGCGGATAGTAGAGTCGCAGGTCCGACGCCAGGTCTTCCGTCGGGAGCTGCATCTCGGCCCCGACCCGGTAGAACCTCGTTGTACCCGCGACGGGCAACGACCAGGCGGGTTCCGTCAGGTTCTCGACCGCGGCCTGCCAGGCCGACGGATCGATCGACAGGTCGCCGCTCGTGTAGACGCCGAAGGTCGACACGTTCGGAACGATCTCCCAGGTCAGACGGACCTGGCCTGCGTCCCGGGCGAACGATGTGATCTCGATCGGAACCGGCCGGTCCGAGTAGTACAACGCCCGGATCTCCCCGGGGGAAAGGCAACGGTTGTAGACGCGCACCTCGTCGAGGAACCCCTCGAAATAGTCGCCCTCGGGCCAGGAATAGGCCGAGGCTTCCGCACCGATGATGAACGAATTCTCGTACGTGTAATCGATCGGGTACGTGCCCCCGGCGTCGTCGTCGTCCACATGTTCTCCGTCGACGTAGAGTCTCGTGGTCCGCCCGTCGTACGTCACCACGAACTGGTGCCATCCGGGCGCCAGCGCCGAGAGACGGATCTGCGGACGACCTGCCCCGCCGTTCCGGCGCACGTCGCCGTACAGGTATCCTTCGTATCCATAGAGCCAGATTCCATAGCCGCCCACGTGCGTGTTGCCCGCAAGGGTCATGTAGCCCGAACCCGAACTCCAGTCGTTGCGGCGCCCCCACACGTGCAGCGAGACGGCGGCCGGCGGCCGCAGATCGATCGAGTCCCCGCACTCGATGTAGTCGGTGCCGAAATAGTAAGCGCTGTTCGGATTGCCGAACCTGTCGTGCCAGAGGAACGCCCCGTGGTTTTCGCCGTGGTTCGCATCCCGGACCTCGTTGTCCGCGTCGCCGTTGAACGGGTAGTACGCGATCAGCCCGTCCGCGGGATTCGCCGGCGGAACCCAGGGCATCTCGTCTTCGGACAACGCCCGGCTGAAGAGGCGCACCTCGTCGATCCGGCCTTCGAAATGGTCGCCGGAAGGAAAGAATCCCGTCGAGGCCCCCGCCCCGATGAGCGTGTTGTTCATGTGGGCGTACTCGATCGGGTATTCGCCGCCCGCGTCGTCGGTCGCCACCGCTCCCTCGTCGAAGTACAGGACAGTGGAGCGTCCGTCATAGGTCATCCCGAACCGGTGCCAGCCCGGGGCCTGCCCCGAAATGTTCATGGACAGTTCCGCAAACGACCCGTTGCGGAAGACCCGTCCCACGAACCGGCCGTGCTCCAGCGCCAGCTCCCAGCCGCCCGCAGCCGCGTTGCCGATCAGGACCTCGCGGCCCGCGACGTCGCCCCAGTCGTCCCGCGACGCCCAGAGGTTGACGGACAACCCGTCCACGGGACGGAACGCGGCGTTCTGGCTCAGATCGATGTAGTCGTTCAGACCGTCGAACTCATAGGCGCGCAGAGGATCCCCGTAGACGTCCGGCACAAGGAGCGGTCCATGCAGGGTCCCGTGGCGCTGTTGCCCGCTGATGTCGTACGGATGTTCGGTAAACGGGTAGTAGGCGATCACTTCCGGGTCGGCCTGAAACGGCGGAGCCAGTTGTTGCAGCTCTTCCCGACTCAGGGCCCGGTCGTAGACGCGCACCTCGTCGACCTGGCCGTACGTGAAATACCATCCGGGCTCCGGGTCGGCTCCGGCCGAGGCCTCGGCGCCGATCAGGAAATGGTTCGCATGGGCATACTGGATCGCGTAATCGGCGCCGGCGTCGTCGAGATCCACCTCTTCCCCGATACAATACAGCCGCAGAACCCGGCCGTCGTAGGTTAGCGCGACCTGGATCCACTGGCCCACGTACGGATCCAGAGACCCGGATACCTCGCCGTATGCGCCGTTTCGGCGCAGTTTCCCGTAGACCCGGTTTTCCCTCCCGGAGATGTAGAGCTCGTAGCCGCCCGATTCCGTGTTGCCGGCGAGCGTCATCCACCCGGTCGTACTCCATCGCGTCGGCACGAAGATCAGGAGATGCAGGGTCACGGCGCCCACCGGCCGGAAATCGGCGGAATCGCCGCAATCCAACCACCCGTTCTCCCGAAGCAGCGCGCTGGAGTTCGCGTTCCCCCATGCGTCGCCGGTGTACTGCATCGAATGTTCGATCGCGTCGTGACCGCCGGGACCCGCGTCCTCGGCATTGCCGCTGAACGGGTAGTACGCCCTCAACCCGTCGTCGATTCCCGCCGCCGCCCCGACGGCGAACAACAGGCAGACCCCGAACATCATCCCGTGCATGATCGATTTCATGATGGACCCCCTCTCTTCTTCGATCCTTGGGTTCGGACCGCGATGCCCGCGGGGACCATCGAGGCGGAAACGGGATACCGATCCTCCGCCGTAGCCCGATCTCAAGAATGCGTCTTGTTTATTGCCACGCGGCCGGATCGTTCAGCAGATCGATCGCGGCCGCGCGAATCTCTTCGAGCATGCCGATCGGCAGGTAGACGTTCCACGTGAAGGTCCCGCCGGGTTCGAAGACCCACGTATTCGCCTTGCCTCGACGGACCTTCACGCACCGTCCGAAGGTGTCGAGATCCGGGGCCCCGTTCCTGCCCGGGAAGAGACGGCTCACCCCGTCCACCAGCCCGTAGCCGATGACGCCCTTCGGGGGATTCCCGAAATCGTGAAACGTCGTCCCCGGCGCGAACACCATGCCGATGCCGACCTCCCGGTCTTCGGCGATCACCGCCGCCCACGTGCGGTCGGGATTCACCGGCGCCCCCGGTCTTGCCAGGATCCGTTTCCCGCCGTCTTTCCAGTAGGCGAGCCGGGGCAGATGCCGCGCGAAGAGGATCGGCAACTGACGCGATCCCATCGCGGTCGGTTTCGAGCCGACGTGTTCGATCCGGCTGCGCATGCGCAACGTGCGGGGACGCCGTTCGTCGAACGACAACCACTGTTCCAGGTAGAAATCCGTGTCCCAGAGATCCCGGTTCTCTATCGAGGCGACCGGATCCCTGCAGTAATCGTGGCGGATGAAGCGCGATTTGAAATGGATCACCCGCCCCTCGTTCTCCGTCCGGATGAACTCCTCGGGGTCCGGCGGGGCGTTCTCCCCGTTGCCCAGCACGCCGATCGGGTTGCCCAGGTGACGGCCCGACATCACGTCGGCGTAGTAGCCGCCCTGGGTCGGGTTCTCGTACCACATGTCTCCGCGCGATTCCGGGCATCCCGGCGGCACCTTCTCGTGACGTTCCGCCAGCCAGAAGGCGCTCTGCAACCCCGCTCCGCCGTGTTCTCCCGCAACGAGGTTCAATCCCGGCAGGTTCGCGTGATCGACGATCCGCACGATGTTCCCGCCGAACTTCGGGGAGATCGCCGCCTCGACCCGCCGGTCCGCCGAACGAAGAACGAACTCATCCGGCCGATCCGAGCCGCCCATCGCTCCTCCCGCTCCCGCAATCCCGATCGCCGCCAGGACGACCGCCGCCCGCTGTCCCCAACGTCTCATCGATCCCGGGCCGCCTCCGTCAATAGCAGGTCAACGCGCCGAAGGACGCGCGGACGATCACGCCCACTCCGTCCGTCGCCTCGTTGAACGCCCGGTCGAAGACCCGCACGGTCAACGTGTGTTCGCCGGCCATCGCCGGCGAATTCGACCAGACCAGGTTCGCCCGGTCCGCCGGGTAGGAAATCGCGTTCACGAGGTTCCCGTCGACCAGAAGTTCCGCACGCGCCACGTCGACGTTGTCGCTGCATTCGAAGGAGACGGTGATCTCCCCCGAAACCGACGCCCCTTCCTCCGGCGAGAGAATCGTGACCGCCGGCGGCGACGTCTCCAGGGCGGTCGTGCCCGATCCGCCGTTGATCCCTCCTCCCGTCCCGAGCGGGAACGGGATCTTCCCCGGGTACCGCGTCCGCAGATCCGCCCGCAAGTCCTCGACGGTCATGCCCCGCACCTCGATGTACCCGGGATCGCAGATCCCCGTTCCGTCGTTCTGCCCGTAGACGAGGTAATCGATCGACGTCGGATCCCAGCCGAGGATCGAGGCGACCGTCGTGTCGACCGCCACGGCGTCCCGCCCGGCCAGGATCGCATGGGGCTCGATCCGGTCCGGGGCGTCGCTCCACGGTCCGTACCGGTGCGCCGTGAGCATGTCGACCACCACGAAGTCGTACGGGACCACGGCGTTGATGTCGGCGATCGCCGCCGGCGGTCCGGCGGGATACGCCGGAACATGGATCGGGACGCGGACCTCCTGGTAGCGATTGTAGGTGCCGCTGTAGTAGATGTCGGCCGGCAGAACCCCGATGCTGTTCTTCATGGCGCAGGTCAACCCGGTTTCATTGTGGGCCTTGACGACCGGAATGCAGATCCGAACGTCGGCGTCCGCCATCACGTTCGGGATCCACCACGTCGTGTCCTGGTGTCCCGGGGCGTCGTCGAACCGCGTGACGTACTCGGGGTCCTTCGCATGAACCGGATCGTGAGGCTCGTTCAGACAGACCAGTTTCACCCCGGGTACGCCGTCGAGTTCGCCGTCGAGATCGTCGTCGTACCCGCCCCACTGGAAATCGACCAGGTCGTCCGTGTCGAAATGCGAGATCCCCTCCCCGACCTTCACCTGCGCGGCCGGCACGATCTCGGTGACGAGTTCGGCCACGGCGCGGGCCACCCGGGGATCCGTCAGGTACCCCCGCGGCGGAAGACCGGCCGGCACCGCCAGTTCGTTGGCGTTGAGCTTGATGAAAACCGTGTCGCCCGGGTGAACGAGGTTGGCAAACCCGCCCGGGCCCAGCGCCGATTCCACGGCTTCGGCGACCAGCGCGCGGACCTCCTCGTACGTCGCCGGCGCGTCGGCGGCCTGCGCGATCGCGACCACCGCGTCGACATCCCCGGAAAGGCCGCGCAGCGACGGGCCGCGGATCGACAGGAACGCCCCCGCCGTCAGGAAAAGCAGCAACGTAATTCGGGTCAGCGCGGTCCGCACGGGAACCCCCTTTCACCTCCCACCAGCCGGACCCGAGGCTATCCCGGGCAAGCATTGCGATCCAGGGAAATCCCGGGCGCGGGGACCCGATCCCCGCCGCCTGTCTTTGCGCGACGTCCTACTTCGTCCCGCGCCCGCACCGGGGACCGGTCCCTTTACGGAACCGAGGCGAAGCCGAGCTTCGTAGAAGGGACCCGTCCCCCTCCATCGCTTCCCCGCAAAGGAAAGCCCGTGC
>CAYNBQ010000144.1:0-6167 GCA_964395275.1 uncultured Verrucomicrobiota bacterium | reverse complement strand
CCCGCCCCGCCGAGGCGACGTACCCCGGCCCCGGCACGCCCAGCCCCGACCCGCACACCCTCGAGGAACCGCTGGAGGAACTCAGCCAGTCCACCTACGTGAACCTGTACGAACGCGACGAGTTCGGCCACCCGATCCTCGACGAGGAGGGCAACCCGGTTCTCTACCCCCGGGAGACGCCGTACGTCGACTGGCGCTGGTCGCTTCAGCAGAAGCACGACAGGACGCTGGAGTTCCTCGACGTCATCGAAGGCAAGGCCTCCGCCCTCGCCGACACCGTTCCGGAGGCGCGCGACCTGATCGAGGATCTTGAGGACTATCGCGTCCAGGTCGAGGCGACCTGGGCCACGGTGGTCCCTGTCGCCACGCCGCCGGACTTCCTGGAGGTCAACGCGGAACTGGACCGGATCGCCGACCGGATCAAGGACCGTATCCGGCGGTACGTCGAGGCCATGGCGCGGTACGAGAGCACGGCGGCTCGCGACGAGGACGACCGGCGGCGGCTCGAGAAGATCATGGCGGCGGGCAGACCCGGCGGCAGCGTCGTGGAGTTCCGGGGAACGGATCTGGAGGTCGTCTCCCTGTTCGCCTACCCGGAGGGAACCGAAGAGGCGCAGGCGGAAGAGGTCCCCGGCCTGCGGATCGAGGTGGTCCCGGACCCGATCTTCGGTGTCAAGACGGGATTCACGCAGGTCCCGACCGCCTTCCGCGTACGGCTGATCAACACCGGGCAGGACGCCGCCGCCTTCCGCATCGAAGGCGAGGGGCCGGCCGGCTGGAACTTTCTCGCGGCCCGTTCGACGAACCCGGTGCCGGCCGGGGCGACCGGGAGGGTCAGCGTCTTTCTGCAGCCCCGGGAGACCGCCGTCCTGCCCCCGGTCGGCGCTCCGCTGGATTTCGCGGTGACCGTTTCGCGGATCGACCGTCCGGCGGTCGCGGTCACCCGGGACGTGACCTTCGAGATGCCGGCGGTTCCGGCGGTTGCGGCGACGGTTTCCCCTGCGGGTCTGGCCCTCTCGCCGACCGGTTCGTCGGCGGTGACGATCCGGCTGCGGAACGTCGGCAACGTGGATCAACCCGTCGAGATGTCGGCGGAGGTTCCCGAGGGATTCCGCGTCGGCGCGCTGCCGGGTCCGTTCGTACTGACGCCCGGCGGGGAGTCGGTGCACGAATGGACGATCGAGGCCCTGGGATTGCCCTTGGACGGCGAATACGAACTTCTGATCCGTCTTGCGATCGGCGATCCCGCGCTGGACCGGCGTGTCCTGAGGATTCCGGTCCGGATCGCCCCGGCGGGAGCGGAGCAGGCGCACGGAGCGGCGGTCTCCGCGCGGTCCCTGGGGCGGACGTCTCTGGCGGAATCCCTGGAAACCATCGCCTCCGACGCGGCCGCCCTGCACCGGGAACCGGCGCGGGCGGAGGTGCGGTCGCGGCTGGCGGCGACGCTCAAGGGCCTGGCGGGGTCGCTGGATGATCCGCTGCTGGCGGCGTATGCGGCGGACCTCCGAACGGCGGCGGACGGTGTGGCTTCGGCTTCGGAGGCCGACACCCCGGCGGCGCTCGAGGCGATGGCGGCGGCGCTGGAGGATCTTGCCGCGCGCCTGGCCGCCATGGCGCATCACGACCTGGAGATCGCGCTCCGGCCGGACAGCGCCGAGGCCTTGCCGGAAACGCCGACGCATTTCGGCCTTTTCCTGAGGAACCTGGGGGATTCGACGACGACGTACGACCTGGCGATCGAAGGGGTTCCGGCCGGGGTTGCGGCGACGCTGAGCCGGGATTCGATCACGCTTCCGGCCGGGTTCGGAATCGATCCGGGCACGACCGGGTCGGAACTCCTGCCCGTGGCCGTGGAAGCGGTCCTGACGCAGCCGGCGGGGGAACTGACGGCGTTCGAATTCCGGGTCAAGGCCACGGCACGGGAGGCGTCGGAGGTTTCCCGGAGTGCCGCGGGACGGTTCACGCCGCGCGAGGAGATCGTCCGGGTGGTCTCGGTGCGGACGGACCCGGCGTTCGCGGATCCCGGGGGCGTCGTCGACGTCGAGGTCCGGGTGTTCAACGCGGTCAACCGCGACCGCGACGTCCTGGTCCGGTACACCGTGACCGATCCCGGCGGCGCGGCCATATTCACGTCCGACCCGCGGGCGCAGGCGCTGACCGTTCTTTCGTCGCTGGAGACCTTCAACCTGGGCGATTTCGACACGACGGGGCTGGAACCGGGGGAATACGGGATCGAGGCGACGGTCCTGGAATCCGACGGGCCGCCCGTGCCGGGGGCGTCGGGGACCGGCGTTCTTCTCGTGGGATCGCCGTTGCACGCCTCGTTGAACGCCGCGCCCGACCCGCTGGTCCCGGGACAGGGAACCGCCCAGGTGACGATCGACCTGGAGGCCCTGCCGTCCCAGCCGGGGGAGGAAATCCGTCTGGTCGGCAACACGGACACGGCCGGATCGACGGTCACGGTCGCCGTCTCGGGGGATCATGCGTACGTGGGCGGCACGGAGAACGTGACGATCCTGGACATCGCCGATCCGGAGAACCCGGCGATCGTCGGCACCTTCGGATCCTCCTCGGAATTCATGACCTGGGCCACGAACGGATGGCTCTACGTTCTGCGGGGGGTCGATCTGAACGTGTACCGGCTCGACGACCCGGCGGCGCCGGCCTTTGCGGCCGAAGCGGCCAGCGGGGTGACGGGAACCTTCGGCACCCGTTTTCTCGTCTACGCCGACGTGGCCCTTCAGAACACGGACATCTACGGATGGAGCGGATCGAACCTGCTGCTCGTCCGCGGGGACGTGAACATCTTCGACGTGAGCGATCCGGAGAATCCGCAGGCCCTCGGACTCCTGTACGACTACCCGCATTCGTTCCACCCGGAATGGCCCGGCAGCGAGTACTACATCGGGCAGCAGGGATCGTTCGGCGCGGGAGACGCCGTCTACCTGCCGAGCGCGAGCGCAAAGACGACGGGACAGGGGGGGACGGGGCGGCTCCGCATCCTCGACGTCTCGGATCCGCAGAACGTTCACGAGGCCGCGCATTTCGATCTTCCCGGCACGGTTCTCCTGCACGGGGCGGACCGGAGCGGCGACCACGCGCTGGTCGCAGGCAGCACGGGACCGTTCGTCATCAGCGGCGGCAGTCCGACCGCCACGGGCGATCTGACGCTGCATCTGCTGGACGTTTCCGATCCCTGGAACCCGTCGGTCCTCGGCTCCGCGGTACTCACCGACGTGAACCGCGAACGGTACCGGAGGGTGGGGGTCGTGGCCGGTCCCGGCGACGTGTACGCCCTGGTCGACGTCGCCGTGGCCGGGGAGGAGATCCTGCGGATCATCGATGCGCGGGATCCGGACGACTTCCGGATCGTGGACGTGGATCCGGCGGGTCGCGTCAAGAACGGACGGTTCCGCGGCAACGTGTTGTATGCGGTCGGGGAGGCGGGCCTGTCGGTCTACGACTTCGGCGGCCTGCTCGGGATCCCCGTGTCGGTCTTCGTCGACCTTCCCGGGGACGGGACGGCGGATCCGGTTGCGGGAAGTCTTGACCCGGTTCCGCAGACGATCGTTCCCGGCGAGGACGACCGGTATTCCTGGTCGTTCGTCCTGGATCCCTCGAATCCGGTCCGGACCGTTTCCTGGACGGCGGATCTTCCCGGTCTCGTTCCGGGGGAAACCCGGACCGTGGTGCGCGGCGGAAGGGTCGGGTTCACCGCCCTCGGCGCGTCGGGGGCGGTTTCCCTTTCCGAACTCGCCCTGCCGGTCGAGCACATCCTCGGCCTCGAACCGAGCCGCCGCACGATCCGTCCCGGGGAAACGGCGCGGTACGGGGTGCGTTTGCGCAATCCGACGGGCGCGGCGCTGACCTTCGACCTCGCCGTCGAGGGCGCGGCCTCGGCCTGGGCGGCGCTTCCGTCGCAGGCGGACGTCTCCGCGGGGGAAACGGTCGTCGTAGACCTGGCGTTCGCCCCGGCCGTCGCCGCCCCGACCGGCGAACACTCGTTCGTGGTGAAGGCGGCGGCCGGAGGGATCGCGGACGATGTTCACGGTTCCCTGATCCTGCGCGGGCCGCCCGTGCCGAAACATCCGGCGCGGGGCGTCGTCCTGGATCTCGAACCGGAGGAGGCGACGGCGGGGCGGGGCACGGCCGCCGAGTACGTGGTGCGGATCACGAATACCGGCGACACGACGGATCGATACGCGTTGTCGGCGTCTCTGCCGGCGGGATGGACCGGGGAATTCTCGGATGACGTGATCGAGGTTCCGCCGGGGCTCGAGGATTATCGCGAGGTGTTGCTGACGATCACGCCGGATTCCGGGGCCGCGCCGGGAGAGACGCCGTTCGAGGTCGAAGCCGTTTCGATTTCCGACGCGGACGTCTCCGGCCGGGCCGCCGGCGTCACGGCGGTTTCCGCCCTCGGCGTCCGGGCGACGCTGCTTCCGGCGTCGGGTCCGCCGGAGAGCGTCTTCCGACTCGTGGTGGAGAACACGGGAGACGTCGTCCAGACGTTCGACCTGGCGCTGGGAGGCCCGGCCGCTCCCGCGTCGGCGCTCGAGCGGGATTCCGTGACCCTGGATCCCGGCGCGAGCGAGTCGGTCGACGTGACCGTGGGCCCCATCGACTACGGGTTCCCGGGCGGGATCGATCTGGCGGCCGTTGCGACGGCGCGGGACGACGGGGCCGTCCGCGATGCGGCGACCGCGCGGGTGGAGATCGGCGCGGAACACGGCGTCGCCGCCCGGATCGATCCGCCGGTTCGAATCCTGGAAGAGGAGGGGACCGCGGTCTTTCGCGTCGAGATCGAGAACCTCGGCAACACGGACGAGGCCTTTTCCGCGTCGATCGAGGGGACGGAGGGACCGGTGACGGCTTCCCTGCGGGGATCGGACGGACGTTCCGTCCAACGGACTCCGGTCTTCCGGCTGCCGGGCCGGATGAGCGGATCGATTCACCTGGAGGCGGATCTGACGGCCCTGGGGCAGGGCCGGGTCCGGGTCGGGGCGGCGCCGGAATCCGCCGGCGGGGGCGCTTCGGCCCGGGCGATCGTCGCCGCGGTGCCGCTGCGTATCGCGAAGGCGACGGAGAGCGCGCGGATCACCTTCGACCCGGTCGAGGGCGTGGAACATCGGCTCCAGGCATGCGATTCCCTGATCGATCCGGGGGGGTGGACCGATCTCCCGGGGGCGCCGCACGACGACGGCGCGTACGTCGATGCGGCCGCGGACCCGCGGCGGTTCTACCGGTTGAGCCTGTTCGCCGCCGGGGAAGGGGAAACTCCGGGGCGGTTTCTCGGCCCGTCCGCGAACCGGGTCGGGAAGGTCGAGCGGCGGGTTCCCGCGGGCGCGACGGTCGCCGTCTCATCGCCGATGACGCCTTTCGCGGCGGCTCGGGGCGTGGTGGGCGCCGTGAATGCGGATCACCTGATGCAACCGGGCAGGGGATGGGAACCGGACCGGTTCGGCCCGGGACCGGAAGGGTTCCTGACGCATTTCGTCGAGATTCTTGACGGGGATGCGCGGGGGCGCTTCTGGCCGGTCCTCGGCAATACGGCCGACGCGTTGCATCTCGACACGCGCGGCGAGGATCTTTCGACGCTGGGGCTGACGGGATCGAGGTATGCCGTCCGCAGGTTCCTGACGGTCGCGGAGTTCTTCTCGGACGCCGGGGGGAACCCGATCCTGAGCGGGGGCGAAAGCCCCGCGGAAGCGAACAACGTGCTGTTGTGGAACGGCGACGGGTTCGACGTCCTCTATTTCTCGACGCTCGGGGGCGAGAACCGCTGGCGCCGGGCGGGGGGCGGGATCGCCGACGAGTGGCCCCTTCATCCGGACGAGGGGATGTTCGTCGTCAACCGCGGCGAGACCGACGTGGTGATTGCGAGCCTCGGCGAGGTGGCCTCGAACCGGAAGGTTTCGAGGATTCCCGAGGGCGCGGTGCTGATGGGAACGCCCTTCCCGGCGGACGTGACGCTGGATCGGAGCGGGCTGGTCGGGGCGGAGAACGCACCCTTTGCGGGGGCGGCGAGTCCGGCCATGGCGGACCAGGTGCTGGTGTGGGACGGGACCGGGTACGATCTCTATTACTTCTCGACGCTCTTCGGCGAGGATCGCTGGCGCAAGGTCGGGGGCGGTCCGGCGGGGGAGATCGTTCTTGACGCGGGCGGC
>CAYNBQ010000143.1:0-6185 GCA_964395275.1 uncultured Verrucomicrobiota bacterium | reverse complement strand
AATCGCCCTCCCCGCCGCGCCCGGAAAACCTCTGAGACTGCGCATCGTCAATGGATCCACGGCGTCGAATTTCCTGCTGGAGTACGCCGGCGGCCCGATGACGATCGTTTCGGCCGACGGGCAGGACGTGGAACCGGCGGAGATCGGCAGGCTCTTCATCGCGATCGCCGAGACCTACGACGTGATGATCGTCCCTCCTCCGTCGGGTGCGTACGAACTGCGAGCCACGGCGCAGGACGGTTCGGGGCATTCCTCGATCTGGATCGGCGATGGCGCGCGCCATGCGGCGCCGGATCCGCCGAAACCGAATCTCTACGCGACGATGGGAAAGCCGAGCCTCAAACGAATCTTCGCGCTCACGCCGCAGGGAACGATGGGGATGTCGGACCGTGACGTGAAGGCGGGGAAGTTCGATCGACCGGGCATGCCGGGCATGAAACCTCCGGGCGCAACGGCGGAGGGGGCGATGTCCGGGGGAGGCTCCCGGCCGATGTCGATGGAAACGGCGGGGTCGGCGGAGGAAGGCCTTCCGGCCGGGAAAGCCGCCCCGGCGCCGTCTCCTCCCGGAAGCGCATCGCCGTACGGAAGGGATTTCGGCTGGATGGCGTCGGATGTCTCCTCCTCGCGGGATCTGGCGGTCGACGGCATGGATCCGCGGCGTCCGTGGGCGCCGTATGCGAAACTGCGATCGACGCGCCCGACCGGGTCCGATGCGGACCGGCCGATTCGCGTGATCCGTCTGACCCTCGACGGGGACATGGAACGATACGTCTGGTTCCTGAACGGAAAGGCCCTGTCGGAAAGCGACGTGATCCGGATCCGCAAAGGCGAGGTCGTCCGTTTCGTCATGATCAACCGCACGATGATGCATCACCCGATGCATCTGCACGGACACTTCTTCCGGGTAATCAACGGCCAGGGCGAATACTCGCCCCTGAAACACACCGTCAACGTGGCGCCGATGTCCACGACGGTGATCGAGTTCGACGCCGACGAGTTCGGCGACTGGTTTTTCCACTGCCATCTCCTCTACCACCTCAAGAGCGGCATGGCGCGGGTGATCCACTACGAGGGATTCGAAATCCCGCCGGAACTGGCGAGGATCCGGCCGAATCTCTATGCGGACTCCTGGTATGCGTGGGGTCGGGCCGACGTGCTCAGCAACATGACGGAGGGCTTCCTGACCCTGTCCAACACGCGCAACATTTTCGCCGCGGAATGGGAAGTCGGCTGGCAAAGGGCGGACGATCCGGAATCGGAAGGGATTCTCACCTACGACCGGTACGTCAACCGCTTCTTCAGCATTCTGGCCGGCGCGGACCTGCTGGGCGCGGGCGACGCGATCGAGGAGGCCCGCGGCGTGCTCGGAATACGCTACCTGTTGCCGCTCAATCTGGAGACGCGGGCGTGGGCGGACACCGACGGCGGGTTCCGGGGCAACCTCGGCAAGACCTTCCGGCTGACGCCGCGGCTCCTGCTCTACGGGGAGGCCCAGTACGACACCCACGACCTGTGGGAAGGGCGGACGAGCCTTTCCTGGATCGTGCAGCAGTACCTTTCGATCGTCGGCCAGTGGCATTCGGAATACGGATTCGGCGGCGGGGTGAGGATCCGCTTCTGAGCGGCCGGATCCGCGCGACGATCGGCCGGAATCGCCCGGACGTCCGGCGAGGCGGGCCTTGCCATTCCGGGGCGGGTCGGGTAGCTGTGGTGCCCGGAGACATCATGACGACCGCCGCCACGGACCGACCTCGGACGCGGGATCTGCCGGGGCTTCTGCGCCTCGGCGGACTTTCGTTCCTCACCGGCTTTTCCGGCGCCATGATGCCCGGCCCCTTTCTCGTCGCCGTGATCGGACAGACGGCCGCGCAGGGATTCCGCGCCGTTCTCTGGCTTCTCCTGGGGCATTTCCTCCTGGAACTGGTGACGGTCGTCCTGCTCATCGGCGGCGTCGGCGCCCTGCTGAAGCGCCCGCGGGTGCGGGGATTGATCGGCCTGATCGGCGGACTCGCCCTTCTCTGGATGGCGTTCGACATGCTGCGGAGCGCGCCCTCGCTGTCCCTGGATCTCGACGCCGGCGGCGGATCGGCCTTCCCCTGGCCGAAACTGGTCATCTGGGGCGCGGCCGTCTGCGCCGCCAACCCGTATTTCACGGGTTGGTGGGCGACGGTCGGCGCCGGACAGATCGCCCATACGGCGCCCCGCACGATCCCGGAATACGTCGTTTTCTTCCTCGCGCACGAGGCGTCCGACTTCGCCTGGTACGGACTGGTCGGCGTCCTGGTGATCGCCGGCCGCGGTTTCCTGACCGACGGGATGTACCGCGGACTCGTGGCGGTGTGCGCGATCCTGATCGGGATCATCGCCGTCTGGTTCCTGGCGCAGGGCCGCCGTTTCCTGCGGCGCTCAGCGGATTCCCTTGACGCAACGTGAGGCCGCGCCGCGGGCAGGAGGCTGGTGTTTCTATCGACGTCCGCCGGTGCGTGCGCGCCGGACCGGATCCAACCCGGTTCACTCCACGCGCGTCCGCCCGCGGTCTTCAGGGGAGCCTGCCGCCCGTCCAGCTCGCCAGCAGCCCGAAGAAGGCGCGTTTCCTCGCCGAGCGGATCCGCCAGTCGACAGGGATGCTCTGGAACCCTTCGGGATAGCCTTCGCCGTTGCGGCGATAATCGAAATATCCCCAGCCCGCTCCGCTGTCGACGGCGGCCAGCAGGTTGTTGTCGGATCGGTCGAAGTCGTAGTGATCGTCCTCGTTGACGACGATCGGCTGTCCCCTCCAGCCCGCGGTTTTCCGGCACCGGCGGATCATCGAACGCATCCGGTCGGGTCGTTCGAGGCCGTTGCCGTGGAGCAGGACGAAATCGACCGCCTCGAGAAGCGGCGGCGGCGGAAGCGCTCCGCCGGGGAGGCTTGCGGAAACGAGCAGACGGCCCGCGGCGTTCTCCACCTTCCCTTCGGAACGTTCCTGCACCCGCCGGACCAGTTCGTGACACCGATCCGGCCGGAGGATCCCCTGCCCGTATTCGCCGGCGCCGATTTCGTTGGCGATCTCGATCAGCACGTTCGAATGGCCGCGGGACAGAAGCCAGTCCGTCGCCTCGTCCGCGGCGCGCAGAACCGCCGCGTCGTTTCGCAGCCGGCCGACCTGGCCGAAATAGAAGAAGCCGAGGATGACCACGAATCCGAGATCGTCCGCGCGTTGGAGAATCCGGTCCATCCGCTCCGCATAATCCGGGCGCAGGCGGCCGTCCTCCTCGAACGCGGGATTCGCCCACGGCTGTTCCCGGCTGTAGCCCTGCGGACTGCCGCCCTGGAAGTTGATGGTGAACGCCGCCAGACCCGCCCGCCGCCAGTCCGGCATGGCCGCGAGGAATTCCGCCGTATTGCGATCCGGATCCCAGGGACCGTCGGGGTAATTCCACAACGGTCGAGTCTCCGGATTGAGATCGTCGAACACCCCCTGGACCAGCCGGGCGTTCATCAGCAATCCCTCGATCCGCGGGATCCCCGCGTACACCGGCGCGCCGTCGACCAGGAATACGCCGTTTTCTATGTCCACCGTCGTTCCCGACATTTCCCGTTCCTCGAATGCGTATTGTTCCACGAACGGGGAGACGATGCGACGGGGATCCGACCGACCGGGGAAACGGTTCGCCGCGGCCCTCTCCTCGCGGACGGCCGCAGCGGGAACGTCGCCGCTCCCCTTTGCGAATTGCCGTCGGTCCCGTCGCCCCGCGGTGAGAACGCCGAACCCGCGACAGGCCGGTTCCGGCTCCCGCCTCAGGAAACGAGAGGGGCGAGATAACCGCCCTGGGCGATCATCACGACGAGGGTGACCGTCAGCGGCGACAGCAGCGTCGTGTAGAGAACCGCACGGGCCACGTAATCGGGATGGTTCTCGAACTCCAGCGAGAGCAGAGCCGCATTGACCGGCGCCGGGGTCGCGCTCCCGATCAGGAGGACCTGGGCAAGCATCCCGTGGATCCCCAGAAGGAGAATCAGGCACAGGGCCAGCAGAGGCGACAGCAGCAGCCGGACGAAGATGCTCAACCCGACGGGTCCGCCCTCCCCCGCCCCCCGGACCAGTGCCAGTTGGGCGCCGAGTGTGCAGAGAGCCACCGCCACGAAGGCGTCCTTCACGTAGAGCACCACGTCCCAGAAAGGCCGCAGCGCCGCGGCCGCCGCCGGGGCGTGTCCGCCCAGCCACCGGCGGGCCAGGAGGGTCGCAGCGGCCGCCGCCAGGGCGTACAGGGGCGGAAACTTGAGGATCTGGAGCAGGATTTCCCTTCTTCTGCGATCGGACCGCCCGCCCGCCGCCAGGAAAACCCCGAGAGTGAAATTGCCGATGTTCTGGACGATCATGGTGAAGACCTGGATCGACACGGCGGTGGCGCCGACTCCGGCGCCCCGGAAAGCCAGCGCCTGAAGGGGCAGGCCGT
Organism: uncultured Verrucomicrobiota bacterium; assembly: GCA_964395275.1. Taxonomy (GTDB): domain Bacteria; phylum Verrucomicrobiota; class CALLYA01; order CAYNBQ01; family CAYNBQ01; genus CAYNBQ01. The sequence continues at coordinate 1,746 of CAYNBQ010000143.1, read as the reverse complement.
AGTTGCCGGAGTTGTTGAAGATCGTCGTCATCAGCAACGCGTTGCGCAGGCGGCCGCGGACGCCGCGGATCCGCGCGAGGACAAGGGTGACGAGGCCGACGGCGATCACCATCAACACGCCGAAGCCGATCACCACGCCGACTTCCGCCGAACCGAGGTTGCTGGTGAGGATCGCGCCGTAGACCATGCCGGGGATCACGAAGTAGAAGTTCAGCCGGGTGAGGGTCGGCATGTCCAGGCCGAGCCGTCGCTGCAGCAGGAAGCCGATGCCGATCAACAGGAGCATCGGCAGCACGATGAAATAGAAGATCTCTCCGAGCCGCAGGACGAGACCTCCCGCGGGGCCGGAGGCGATCCAGGGAATCGGGCGGGGTATCACCGTTCTTCTTTCGGGGGTTCGAACATCGGTTCCTCGGGGCAGTTGCGCATTGTCGCAGGGGCACTTTGCCTATCAAATACGGGGAATCCGATTCAAGAACGCCCGCGGCGGTCGAGCGGGACAGGCAACCCCGCTTCCCCCGCCGGCGCCGCGCACGGGAGACAGCCATGACCCCCCGAGAACGATTCATCGCCGCCCTGGAACGCCGTCCCCTGACGGGTCGGGTGCCTCATTTCGAACTGGTCTTTTTCCTGACGATGGAGGCCTTCGGCAAGGTCCATCCGCTCCACCGGAACTACGGGCAGTGGGTACAGATGGAGGAAAAGGAGCGCGAACTGCATCGGGAAGACATCGCGGACATCTTCATCGCGACCGCCGAACGGTACGAACACGACGCAATCTTCCTGCATCCGAACCCCGGCGGCGAGGAAGAGATCCTGCGGCTGGTCGACAAGGTGCGCGAGAAATCGGGCGACCGGTATTTCCTCATGATCCACGGCGACGCCACGTACTCGATCCCGGACGGAGATCACATGGTCGAGTTCTCCTACCGGCTGGCCGACGAACCCGAGAAGGTGAAGGAACAGGCCGATCGGATGGTCGACGGCACCCTGGAACGGGCTGAACGCCTGAAGGCTCACGGGGGTCTGGACGGGTTCGCCCTTTGCGCCGACTACTGCCTGAATGCCGGACCGTTCCTGAGTCCGGCGCAGTTCGCGGAATTCGTCGCGCCGTACCTGAAACGGCTGGTGGCCGGATACCGGGAGATGGGCTTCTACGTGATCAAGCACACGGACGGGAACATCATGCCGATCATCGATCAACTCGTGGACGCCGATCCTCACGCGCTTCATTCGCTGGATCCGCAGGGGGGAGTGGACATCGCTGAGGTGAAACGGCTCTACGGCGACCGGGTCTGTCTGATCGGCAACGTCAACTGCGGATTGCTCGACACCGGCACCCTGGAAGAGGTGGTGGAATCGGCGCGGTACGCCCTGCGCCACGGAATGCCGGGCGGGGGGTACATCTTTTCGACGAGCAACTGCATCTACACGGGCATGCGACTCTCCCGTTACGAGGCGATGCTCGACGTCTGGCGCGCCGAAGGAAACTACCCGGAGCCGGAGGCGGCGGAGGCCGGGAAGGCCGGGTGATTCCGCCGACGCGGCCCGAAGGGCCGCCGGCCGCGAACGCGCGAGAGCGGCGGGGACCGGTCCCGTTACGGAGCGGAGGCTCGTAGAAGGGACCCGTCTCCCTCCCACCGGAAATCGGCCGAACGGGATCGGCCTCCTACTCTGGTGCCGTCGATCGCACGTCGAAGACGTCCTTCGCGGGGGGAAGAATCGGCCGACCCTACTTCGTCCCGC
>CAYNBQ010000142.1:0-6235 GCA_964395275.1 uncultured Verrucomicrobiota bacterium | reverse complement strand
TGCTGGACTTCCTGTGGCTGATCCCCATACTCCCGCTGGCCGGGTTCCTGGTCACGGCGCTTCCCTTCTCGGTCGTGGGGATCGGGGAATACTTCCGCGCCCGGGGCATCCGGATCCGGGGGGTCCTGACGGCGTTGATCGCGGCGATCGGCGGCCTGGCGTTGTTTTTCACCGAATCGAAGGCGGGCATCGGTTCCGGGCTGCTCGGCTGGGGAACGGCGGCGTCGCTCCGATCGACCCGCCGGTGGGTGCGCCGGTCCGTATGGCCCGCCGCGCTGATGCTGACTGCGCTCGTCGTTGCGACGGCCCTTCTTGTGCCGCGGCCTCGGTTGGAACGCGCGGCGGCCACGCTCGCGGCGCGGGGCGAATACTGGCGGGCCGGGCTGCGCCTGGGGCTGTCGCATCCCTGGACGGGCGTGGGCCCGGGATCGTTCGGGATCGATTACTATTCCGAGAAGGAACCGCAGGCCGAGGAGACGATCTACGCCCACAGCATGCCGGTGCAGGCCTTCGCCGAAACGGGGATCGTCGGGTTTGTCCTCTTCGCGGGTTTTCTGGTCGCGGCGTGGAGAGACGTCCTGGGGGGGAACGGTGCGTGGCATCGGACCGCCGCGGCGGGCGGGATCGCAGCATTCGCACTGCACGCGTTCTTCGACTTCGGGTTCGAGATTCCGGGGGTGACCTTTCCGGCGGCGGCGCTGCTCGGCTGGATGGCGGGCGAACGCCGCGAAGAAGCGGGAACGGAGCGGGTCGGCGCCGGGTCGAAGGCGTGGGTGGGACTGGCGCTCGTCTGCGCCCTGCTTGCGACAGGGGGAGGGGTTCGGATGATGCGGGCCGAACGTTGCCGGCGGATCGCGGCGGAGTTTGCGGCGGCGGGATCTCCCGGGGCCGCGCTGCCCTGGGCGCGGCGCGCGGCGGGCGTCGCGCCGTCGTGGCCGCTGGCGTGGGAGGCCCTCGGCAAGACGGCCGAAGCGGCGGGCCGACTGGACGAATCTCTGCGGGCCTGGAGGGCCGCGGCGGCGCTCGAACCCCGGCGCGCGCGGTTCCACTACCATCTCGGTCGGACGGCGGAGAAGCTCGGAGGGCGTCGGGAGGAAGCGGCGCGTGCCTTCCGTCGGGCGGCGCAACTCTACCCGACGAATCCGGAGTACCGTTCCGCGGCCGGGGAAACGGCGGAGCTTGGACGGGGCGGCGAATCCTGATACCGTTCGACGCTGGAGGATGAAATTGACGTCGGATCTTCCCAGGATACTCGTGATTCACGGTCCGAACCTGAATCTGCTGGGACGGAGGGAGCCCTCCGTCTACGGCACGGAAACGCTGTCGGAGATCGAGGAGCGGATCCGGGATCTCGCCCGCGAGCTGGAAGTGGAAGTCGCCTTTTTCCAGGCCAACGGGGAAGGGGACCTGGTGAGCCGGATCCAGGAAGCGGCCGGAAAGGCGGACGGGATCGTCATCAATCCGGCCGCCTACACGCACACGAGCGTGGCGATCCGGGACGCGTTGGCGGCCGTGGGGATCCCGGCGGTTGAGGTCCACCTGTCGAACATCCATGCGCGGGAGGAGTTCCGCAGAGAATCGCGGATCGCCCCGGTCTGCGTAGGTCAGATCGGGGGATTCGGCGCACAAAGCTACTTGCTCGGCGTACGGGCCCTGGCGGATATTGTCCGCCGCGGCCGGCGTTCCTGAAAGGAATCGGCGCCGGGGGCCGGGCGCCGACAATGGGGGATCGAACCATGGAACTGGACGACATCCGCCAGGTGATCGAGTTGATGAAGGAAAACGATCTGGCGGAATTCGAGATGGAACACGACGGGCTCCGCATCCGGATCCGCCGTGGCTACGAGCCGTCCGGGGCGAACGGCGGGATCCATCTCTCGGTCGGAGGCGGGGCGCAGACCGTATCGGCCGGGCCGGTCCCGACCGTCCCCGGCGAGGAACCGGCGGGGACGCCCGCGCCGGAGGAGGATCTGCTGGAGATCGTTTCGCCGATCGTCGGGACCTTTTATCGTTCCCCTTCGCCGGACAGCCCGCCGTACGTGGACATCGGTTCGTCGGTCGATGAGGAAACGGTCGTCTGCATCGTCGAGGCGATGAAGGTGATGAACGAGATCAAGTCCGAGGTCCGCGGGACGATCGTCGAGATTCTCGTCGAGAACGGATCCCCCGTGGAGTTCGGCCAGCCTCTGTTCCGCGTCCGTCCCGGCTGACGTGTTGCAGGGAAGGAATTCATGTTCGACAAGATCCTCATTGCCAATCGCGGCGAGATCGCTCTGCGCATCGTGCGCGCGTGCAAGGAACTCGGGATCCGCACGCTGGTCGTCTATTCGCAGCCGGACATCGATTCCCTTGCTGTGCAACTGGCCGACGAGGCGATCTGCATCGGCGCCGGCCCGAGCCAGGACAGCTACCTGCGGATCGACCGGATCATCAGCGCGGCGGAGATCGGGGATGTCGAGGCGATCCACCCGGGCTACGGATTTCTCGCGGAAAACCCTCATTTCGCCGAGGTCTGCGAGAGCTGCAACATCCGGTTCATCGGTCCCACGTCCGAACAGATCCGGAAGATGGGCGACAAGGCCATGGCCCGGGAACTGATGCGCAAGGCGGGCGTTCCCGTGGTCCCCGGCAGCGAAGGCCCGATCGAGGAACCCAAGGAAGCCGCGCAGGTCGCCGCCAAGATCGGGTTCCCGGTGATCGTCAAGGCCGTCGCCGGGGGCGGGGGCCGGGGCATGCGCGTGGTGCACAACAGCGCCAGCCTCGCCAAGGCCTTCAACACGGCCCGCACGGAAGCGGAACGCGCCTTCGGCAACTCGGCCGTCTACATCGAGAAGTTCATCGAAAACCCCCGGCACATCGAGGTGCAGATCCTGGCCGACAGCCGCGGGAAGGTCGTGCACCTCGGGGAACGGGATTGCAGCATCCAGCGCCGTCACCAGAAGCTCATCGAAGAGGCGCCTTCGCCGATCATCGAACCGGATACCCGCAAGAAAATGGGCCGCGCGGCGATCCGCGCGGCCGAGGCCGTCGGTTACGTCAACGCGGGCACGGTGGAGTTCATCGTGGACCCGGGCGGCAGCTTCTATTTCATGGAGATGAACACGCGGATCCAGGTCGAGCACCCGGTCACCGAGGTGGTCACCGGCATCGATCTGGTGCGTGAACAGATCCGGATCGCGGCCGGGGAGCCGCTCGGATTCGACCAGCGATCCGTCCGGATCCGGGGACACGCGATCGAATGCCGGATCAACGCGGAGGACGCCTTCAACGGGTTCCGGCCCTGTCCCGGCAGGGTGGAGATGTTCGTGCCGCCGGGCGGACCGGGGATCCGCGTCGATTCGCACATCTACTCGGGATGCGTGGTTCCGCCGTACTACGATTCGATGCTCGCGAAGGTGATCGCCTTCGGGGCGGACCGGCGCATGGCCCTGGAGAAGATGAACCGGGCCCTGGACGAGATGATCGTGGAAGGGGTCAAGACGACGATTTCCCTCGAGAAAATGATCGTCAACCATCCGAACTTCGTGCACGGCAGGTATTCGACGAATTTCGTCGACGAGATCATGCAGAGCGGATTGCAGGCGTTCATCTGAACGCCGCGGGGAACGACAGGCGATGAAGGAGGAACCGGAGAACCGGGAACCGGAAGAAGTCCACGCGGAAGACGGGACGGAACTGGGAGCGATCCGGATCCATCAGAACGTGATCGCCGCGATCGCCCGGCGGGCGGCCGTCGGCATCCCGGGCGTGGTCGCCCTGAGCAGCGGGATCGTGGACGGCCTCGCCGGCCGGCTGGTCGGGAAGGGGACCGAACGCGGGATCCGGGTCGATCTCCAGGAGGACGGCGTGCGGATCGAGGTGGCGGCCGTCTTCCAATACGGCGTGCGCATCCCGCAGGTTGCCTGGGGGATCCAGAGCGAAGTGAAAAAGGCCGTCCAGGAAATGACGGGCAAGAACGTGATCTCGGTCGACGTCGTCGTGCAGGGCATTGAGCCCCCGGCCGATGCCGAGGCGGATGCGGCCGGTTCCGCATCGTCCGAACCGGAAGAAGGGAAGGAGGCGGGAGATTGAACAGTCGTTGGCTCCTGTGGATCAGCGGCAGCGTTCTGGCGATCGCGACGTTCGCCGGGGGGCTGATCCTGTTGTTGACCGCTTTCAACGTGGATTGGTGCATGGAACTGCTCATCAAGGCGACGGATCCGCGACAGAAGGCGACGGTCATCGTGCTGGGCGCGCTTCTCGTGGCGGCGGCGGGTCTCTTCGTTCTGTCGATCGGGCGCCCGGAATCGGCGGTGGGGAAAATCTCCTTCGAAAACCCCCACGGCACGGTGACGATTTCCGCGGCGGCGATCCGCGAGTTCATCGCGCGCCGCCTCGAGGGGCATCCGCGGATCCGCGCCCTGAAGTCTGGGCTGGTGGCCCGCGACGACGGAGTCGAGGTCGTTCTCGATGTCTCGGTCGAACCCGAGGGCGATCTGCCGGGGCTTCTGGCGACGCTGCAGGACGACGTCCAGCGGCGGATCCAGGATGAACTCGGCGTGGAGGCGATCCGTTCCGTGCGGGTCCATGTCAGCGAGATCGTTCCGGCCCGCTCCTCGAAGGCCGGCGCGGATCCCGCAGCCGAAACGACCTGACCAGCCCGGCCCCCGGGCGCCCGGTTGGAACGCGGCGGCATGATGCATCCCTCTGGGAAAGCACGACTGCGGCGGGCTTCTCTCTACCTGGTGGCGGATCTCGGGCTCGTTGCGCCGGACGACCTGCCGGCCGTCGTCGCCGGCGCGATCGAGGGCGGCGTGGATATTGTTCAGATCCGTGCGAAGAAGGCCGGCTGCGCGGAGATGCAGGAATACGTCCGGCGGCTTCTTCCGGTCACCCGGCCGGCCGGGGTTCCGCTGCTGGCGAACGATCTCGTCGAAGCCGTCGTACCCGCGGATGCGGACGGGGTGCACGTGGGGCAGGGGGACGCGGACGCCCGCGCGGCGCGGGGAACGATCGGCCCGGACCGGATCCTGGGGGTGTCGGCCCGGAGCCCGGAGCAGGCCCGGAAAGCGCAGGCCGACGGCGCCGACTATATCGGGGCGGGGGCGATCTTCCTGACGTCGACGAAAGACGACGCGGAGATCCTGGATCCGGCGGAGCTGGCCCGGGTGGTCCGTTCGGTCTCGATCCCCGTCTTCGCCATCGGCGGGATCCATGCGGGCAATGTGCGGGAGATCGCGGCTGCGGGGTGCCGTCGGATCGCCGTGGCAAGCGCGGTTCTCCTGGCGAATGATCCGAAAGAGGCCGCGCGGGAGTTGAAAGACGCCCTGGCCGAAGCCGTGGGAGGAGCATGAACGCTTTTCCCGTCTTGCGCGACTGCGGACCGTTCCGTCTCCGCCGGCGATCTTTCCGGGCGGGGCCGGCGGACTTGGAAAGAGCCCCCGGTGAAGTAAGATGACCGCATGGAAACCAACCGAGTGAATCGCCCGGAAACTTCCGAAGATCCCGGTCCCGACGTACTCGTCGTCGGATCCGTCGCCCTCGACACGATCGAGACGCCGGAGGAAGTCCGGCGGGACGTCCTGGGGGGATCGGCCTGCTACGCCGCATGTGCGGCGGGACTCTTCGCCCCGGCGCGGATGGTCGGCGTGGTGGGCGAGGATTTCCCCGAGGAATATCGGAATCTGCTGAGGGATCGGGGGGTCGATCTCGAGGGACTGGAGGTTCGTCTCGGCGAGACCTTCCGGTGGAGCGGGATCTACGAGGACGACATGAACGTGCGCCGGACCCTCTCGACCTGTCTGAACGTCTTCGGGGACTTCGACCCGAGAATCCCGGAGGGATATCGTCGGAGCGCGTTCGTCGTGCTGGGGAACATCGCTCCGGCCCTGCAGAAGAAGGTGCTCGACGCGGTCGAGTCGCCCCGCCTCGTGCTCGCCGATACGATGAACCTCTGGATCGAAACGACCCGGGACGATCTCATGGAACTGCTTCCCCGGGTCGATGTTCTGACCCTCAACGACGAGGAAGCGCGGATGTTCACGGCCGAGCGCAACCTCCTGAAAGCGGCGCGCCGGATCCTGGAATGGGGGCCGCGGTACGTGGTGGTGAAGAAGGGCGAGCACGGTTCCTTCCTCGTCGGGCGAGACGGGGAGGAGGTTTTCTGCGCCCCGGCGTATCCGCTGGAAGAGGTCCGCGATCCGACCGGGGCCGGCGATTCCTTTGCGGGGGCGTTGATCGGGTCCATGGCGGCGGA
>CAYNBQ010000141.1:0-6306 GCA_964395275.1 uncultured Verrucomicrobiota bacterium | reverse complement strand
GTTGATCTCTCCGTGGGCCGTGCTGTCCGTATCCGACCAGACGGTGTTGTGGGCCTCGGCGACGATCCCGCCGTCCGCGACGATCACTGCTCCGAACGGGGTCTGCCCGGTTTCGATCCCGCGCCGGGCGACTTCGATCGCCCTTCGCATCCAGGTTTCATCGTCCATCAGGACCCCCTTTCCGTCCGCGCCCCCCAATCGGCGCCTGCTCTTCCAATCGCGATTCGCGATCCTTCCGTCCCCGGCGCCGCCGGTCGACCGCCCGTTGCAACAGGAATTCGATCTGGGCGTTCACACTGCGGAAATCCTCCGCCGCCCATCGACTCAACGCCTCCCAGAGATCCGGCCGGATCCTCAGGAGAAATTTCTTCTTCTCCGGCATGGCGTCTTCGGATCAGGTGTACAAGGTTCCGGCATTCACCACCGGCGACGCGGAGGATTCGCTGCAGAGCACCACGAGCAGGTTGCTGACCATGGCCGCCTTGCGTTCCTCGTCGAGTTCCACCACCCGTTTCCTGCCCAGTTCCTCCAGCGCCATCTCGACCATGCTCACCGCCCCGGTGACGATCTGGGTGCGCGCGGCGACGACCGCCGATGCCTGTTGCCGCCGCAACATCGCCTCGGCGATCTCCGGCGCGTAGGCCAGGTGGCTCAGCCGCGCCTCGATCACCTCGATCCCGGCGCGCGAGAACCGTTCGCTCAGTTCCTTTTCCAGGACGCCGTTGACCCGCTCGGTTCCGGCCCGGAGGGTCAAGGTTTCCTCGTGATGATCCTCGAAGGTGTCGTAGGGATACGCCCCGGCGAGATGGCGCACGGCCGCCTCGCTCTGGACGATGACGTATTCCTCGTAGTCGTCGACCTCGAAACAGGCCTTGTAGGTGTCCCGGACCCGCCAGACGACCACGGCGGCGATCTCGATCGGGTTGCCCGCCCGGTCGTTCACCTTGAGTTTCTGTCCGTTCAGGTTCCGGGCCCGCAGGGTGATGGCCCTTTTCGCGTAGAACGGGTTGGCCCAGTAGAATCCGTTTTCCTTGACGGTACCCTTGTACGTCCCGAAGAGGACGAGCACGCGGGCATCGTTGGGATTGACGATGAAGAAGCCGACGAGCGCGAGGATCCCGGGAACGAGGAACCCGAACATCGGCAGCAGATAGGCCGGGTCGTTGCGGCTGATGATCAGGACGAACGAGCCGACGACCCCCGCGAAGAGCAACAGGAGCACGACGAGCATCGGGTACCCGGACCGGGCTTTTCGGACGATTTCCCCTTCCTCTTTCCTTTTCATGATTCCTCCATGTTCGACCGGAATCCTTCTGATATCATTTCAGTATACCCACGAACGGCGCGTGTCCATGTCAAATCCGTCGTCCCGCCGCCACAGCCGCATGATCCTCCCGGTCCGCGGAGGCCGTCGCACAACCCGCTACGGGATCCCCGGCGGCCTCCCCGCTTCGTCGACGAAGGTTCTCAGTCGTTCTTCGTACGCGGGATCGTCCAGCGTCTGTCCCGCGTTGTGTCCTCCGCGCAACTCGTGCCACGCCTTCGGCGGAACGGCTGCTTCGTAGAGACGCCGGCCCAGTTCGTAGGGCACCACGCGATCTTCCCGGCTGTGCATGATCAGCACCGGCATGCCGATCCCGGCGATCTTCGATCGCGAGTCGTACCGGACCCGCCCGATCCGCGGCGGCAGGAACGGGTACAGATACCGCGCCATCTCCGGAATCGACGTGAAGGTGCTTTCCACCACCACGCAGCGCGCCGGAACACGCGCGGCCAGGTCCACCGCCACCGCCCCCCCGAGCGACCGCCCCAGAATCACGATCCGTTCCGGATCGATCGCCTTTTCCTCGCGCAGGTAACGCCATGCGGCCTGCGCATCCAGGTACGTTCCCGTCTCCGAGGGGCGTCCCTCGCTCAGCCCGTAGCCCCGGTAGTCGAACGCGAGCACGCCGAACCCCAGGCGATGAAACTGTGCGATCGGATCGATCCGGTCCACGAGATTCCCCGCGTTCCCGTGGCAGAAGAGGATCGTCGGGTCCCCCGGTCCCGCCGGCACCCACCAGCCGTGCAGGCGCACGCCGTCCTCCGCGACGAACCGCGCCTCCTCGAAATCCAGTCCCCTCGAGGAAGGATCGGCGTCGAGCCCCCGCGACGGGATCCAGACCTGTTCCTGCTCGAAGAGCAGCAGGCCTCCGTATCCGATGCCGGCCAGAATGATTCCGAACAGTATCCAGCCCACAAGCCTTCTCACTTCCGCACGAAGATATCCGGGATCGTCCCCCCGGTCCACCCGGCGCCTTTCGGGAGGCTCGGCGACGGAGATCTTCCCTCCGCCGCGAGCCTTTCAGGAACGAAGGGAGAACGCGAAGCGGAATCGGGCGCAACTCACGGGCGATCCGGCGCCCCTTCCGGCTTCCGGACCGGGGCCCACTCCTTCAGCAGGGCGAGACCGACCCCGAGGGTCGACTGCTCGTCCGTCTCGCTGCCGACGACGTTCGGATAATCCTCCGGAGCGCGCGGGTTGTAGTTTTCCACCACGATCACCGTGGGTTCGGCGTCGTGCTCCTGCAGGAACCGGAGAAACTTCCGCGTGTCGCTGCGGAACCGGTCGTGAAAGACGTGGGGCGATGTGATCCAGACCACCTCCAGCCCGCGGGAGCGCGTCCAGTCGGCGGCATCCACGACCCAACTCCGGTATGCCTCTTCTCGATTGAAGGCGTAGCCGGGCGGGACGTCGAGCACGAGTCCGCCGGAATAGCGGATCAGCGCCTGGAAATCGGGTCTTTTCCGCACCGTATTGTCCCCGAGCGTCTCCAGGTTCGCGCGGAAGTTCGCGTATTCGAAGGTGGGCAGGATCCTCGTCGATGCGGGCAGCCCGACGGAGCGCAGGGTCTCCGTGTATCGTTTCCATTCGTCCAGATCGAACCGGTGGTTCCCGGCGAAGGCGTTGGCGGCGATGAATCGCGGTTTCAGCCCGAGGGCGAGGTATCCGTCCCTCAAACGGTTCGCCCAGGCCTGCGCTCCCTCCTTGAACCCGAGTTCGATCGCCACGGGGTTTCCCGCAAAGATCCGGACCACCTCCCGCTGCTGCGCCCCCGACAGCCGGGCCCAGCCGTTGTTGTGGAGGTAGAGGCCGCCTCCGAGTTCGCGGAAAACCGCGGAAGCCTCGGGATCGGCGAGCGACTCCACCCCCGCGACCCCGCCGGCGTAGACGCTTCGGGACGGCGCGTCCTCCCCGCCGCCGATGCATGCGGGGCCCGGTGCGAACCCCAGGAACAGACACACGACAACTCGAAATCCCGTCGTCTTCGTCATGGCCGGTCGTTTTCCTTTCCCGGAGTCCATGGTATCCCCTTCGCATGGACAAAGCCACCCGCCGGCGCCTGGACATCGCGTCGCGCCTGAGCCTTTTCACCTACGCGAACAGCGCGGTGATCCTCCCCGTCAGCCTGCTGGCGATCACCCGGGAACTCGGCTTTTCCTACACGCAGGCGGGATCCCTGAGCTTCATCGCGGCGATCGTGGAGTTCGCCGTTCTCCTGGGATCGATCCCCCTGGCGGCGGCCGCGGGAAAGATCCGGCCGCTTCGAACGGGGCTCTGGATCCTGGGAACCGGTCTGGTTCTCTTCACCGGAATCCGGAGCTTTCCGTCCGCCGTCCTGGTCATCGTCGTCGTCGGTCTCGGCCAGGCGATGCAGGAAGCGTTGTTGACGCCCCTGGTGGAGGACATTCATCCCGAGGACGACGGTTCCAGGCAGGTCTTTCTCCATGCCTTCTGGCCCATCGGGGTGATTTTCGGAACCCTGGTCTTCGGCGAAAGCCTGTCGAGAGGCGCCGACTGGCGGGATCTCTTTCTCGTCCTCGGCATCTTCTGCGTCTTCGTCGGATTGATCTATCCGAAGCCGTCCCGGGCGAACCTGCCCCGATCCCGGACGGATTTCTCCCATGCCGGGGAGATCCTCGCCCGGCCCCTCTTCTGGGTGATGGGTTCGGCCCTCTTCTTCGCCGGGGGCGCCGAAGGCGGTTTCACCTTCTGGACGGCCAGCTACATCCAGATCGAATACGCCGCCCGCGCGCGGGCCGGCGGTCTGGGAACCGCTCTCTTCGCGGTGGGCATGGCCCTCGGTCGCCTTCTCGTCAGCCGGATCGCACCGCGATTCGGCCTGAGGAAGATCCTGCTCCTGTCCACAGCGGCGGCCCTGCTCGGCGGCCTGGCCTTCTTCTTCGTGCACCGCCTGCCGTCTCTCTACCTGCTGATCGTCCTCATGGGGCTTTTCATCGCGCCGTTCTGGCCCGGCATTCAGACCCACGCGGTGCGCCGTCTCGGGGCCGACCCGACCATGGTCATGGTGTTTCTCTCCTGTTTCGGGCTCATCGGATACAGCCTGGCGAACTTCATCATGGGCGTGATCGGAGACAGAGCCGGGCTGCGGACGAGCTTCATCGTCGCCCCGCTGATGACCTCGCTGCTCCTGGGGTCGCTTCTCGCGGAGAAACGTTTCCGGGGCGTTCCGGGCGGACCGGGTCCCCGGACCCCCGGGCAGGTCAGACCGATCGCACCGCGAAGGCGCGGGCGGGATTCTCGACCGTCAGGACCCTGATCTCCCGTTCCGTGAATCCCGACGACCGAAGGGCGGGGAGCAACCCGGTGAAGATCGTGTCGTAGGACCGGAAGGCCCCGCCCCCGGGTTCGCCGGGCGAATACCAGCCCGCATCATGGGAGACCAGGATGCGGTCAAGAAAGCCCTTCCGTTTCATCCCGATCAGGAGATCGAGATGGGATTCGACCGTATCCGGTCCGAGCCCGTCGAACTCCAGCCAGCCGCCGGCCCCGGCTACCCGGGCATGAATCGCGCCGTCTTTTTCCGTCTGGGCGTGTACCCAGATCCAGGCGTCGGCGGGGATCCCCTCCTCCCGCAGGACGACGAGTTCCTCGAGCGCGGCGGCGCCTCCGACCGTGTGCGCTGCGATGGGCAACCCCGTCTTCCGATGGGTCCGCGCGGCGGCGCGCAGCAGCCTGACACCGATTTCCGACAGCGGCCCCGCGTCCACCCCGATCTTGATGAATCCGGGACGGATTCCCGTTGTTCCGATACCGTCCCGCCATTCGGCGATCCAGCGTTCCGCCAGTCGATCCGCCGAATCGGTCCGGACGTAATCCGGGAGAAATTTCCCTCCGGCGGCCGCGTAAAGCCCCGTGTTCGTCAGGATCGCCAGCCCGGAGCGCGCCGCGAGCCGCTTCAGCAGGAGGGGATCCCGGCCGAGACCGGCGGGAGTGCACTCGACCAGGGTGCGGCAGCCGAGTTCCCGCGCCCGGCGGAGGTGCGGCAGCACGACCGACACCACTTCTTCGGCGACGTAGCGCTCCGGGCCGCCGTTCTCCGTCCCGGCGAAATCGACGAGAACATGTTCGTGCGGCAGGGTGAATCCGAGTTCCGCCGCCGGGCGCCACCCGTCCACGGTCATCACCCGCCGGCGCGGCCCGGGGGTTTCCGCGGCCGTTCCGCCCCGCACGGAACGCCGCGCGACGCCCAGCGCGGCCGCCGCGCCGAGGAACGCGCCCGTCCTGATGAAATCGCGTCTGTGCATGGGATTCGCCCCCCGCGCGGAATCGTTTCTTCGGCGACGGCGCTCTCCGCCTTCCCGCCGCACCCTTCTTCTCCGTCACCCGGCGGAAACGAAATCGACGGCGCGCCGATCCGCTCAGGACTCCTTCCAGCCCAGGCCGAGCGTCACGATCCGTTTCGCCGGAACCTCGAGTTCGATCCCGCGATCCCCGTGTTCCAACGTTTCGGCGCGCCGCTCGTCGATGTTGTAGAGGACGGCGTCCCGCACCGCAAACCCCGTCCGGATCTTCAGCGCAACCGGTTTCTTCCGGGAGTTGAATCCGCGTACGACGATGCGCTCGTCGTCTTCCGCCTTCCTGATCGACGTCACCACGAAATCGTTGCCCTCGACCTCGATCAGCGAATCCGCGGTGGGCAACCGTCCCCCGCCTCGACCGGTCTGGACGACCTCGAGCGGCACGCGGCGGGCCTGGGCCGCCTGCAGCATGCCCGCGTCCGCCCAGCTCCCCGGATGCGCCGCGAACGCGTACCGGAACCGATGACGTCCCGGACACTGCATCCCCGGATCCGGCAGCACCTCCTTCTTCTCTTCGGAGACTTCCAGTTGAATCCACATCGCCCGCAGAAGCGTCAGGGCCAGGGGCCGATCGGGCCGATCGCAGACCTCGTACTCCAACAGCCCTTCGGAGAGGAGCGAGGACCCCTGTCCCCCGCCGTTCAGCGAGACCATCGTCTGGAA
>CAYNBQ010000140.1:1159-6409 GCA_964395275.1 uncultured Verrucomicrobiota bacterium | reverse complement strand
CGATCCGATGCTGACGTTCAGGGGATTGGCGGTAATCTATCGACTCCAGAAGGAATCTGCATGATGAACGACAAGACGGAGAATTCCCCCGCGGCGAAGCAGGATTTCGAACCGATCGGCAACCGCGCCCGCGGGGCGCCGGTGGCGGTCGTCCGCACGACGCCGGAGACGGTGCTGGACGATTACGCGCGCCTGATGCGCCTGGCGGAGTACGAACGCTGGTTGCCGAAGGATCGGGACACGGCCCTGAAGATCAACATCTCCTGGGCGACCTTCTATCCCGGTTGTTCGACGACGCCGTGGCAGATCGACGGCGTGGTGCGCACGATGCTCGCCGACGGCTATTCCCGGGACCTGATCCACGCCTGCCACAACGACACGGTCGTGGTGAGCGCCCGGCGGGGGGAGGTCCGCAACAAACAGAAGCCGGTGACCGATCGATACGGCCTGCGGAACATCCATCTCTACCGTCCGGAGGTGGAATGGGTCCTGTACGAACCGAAAGGCCCGATGCGGGTCCTTCCGGACATCTATCCGGACGGCATCCATATCCCGAAACGCCTGATCGGGGAGAACATCATCCAGTTGCCGACCCTGAAGACGCACGTCTTCACCACGATGACCGGCGCGATGAAGAACGCCTTCGGCGGATTGTTGAACCGCCGCCGGCACTGGACCCACAGCGTCATTCACGAGACGCTCGTCGACCTGTTGCAGATTCAGCAGGAGATCCATCCGGGGCTTTTCGCCGTGATGGACGGAACCGTGGCCGGATCGGGTCCGGGACCGCGGTGCATGGAGGTCCACACGCCGGGCCTGCTGCTCGCCTCGGCCGACCAGGTCGCCATCGACGCGACGGCCGCGCAGCTGATGGGGTTCGATCCGATGAAACTGGACTTCATCCGGATCGCCCATGAAGCCGGTCTGGGCTGCGGAGATCCGCGGGAAATCCGGCGCGTCGGAGACGACGTCGGGGACGTCAACCTGGGGTTCCATCGCGGAGACACCTTCGCCAGCCGGGGGCAACACGCCATCTACCACGGCATCTTCCATCCCCTGGAGCGCCTGCTGTTGCGCACTCCGCTGGTCGTCCTGGCGTACGTGGCCTCGTGGGCCTACCACGACTGGTACTGGTATCCCCTGATCGGACGCCGGCGGGTCAAACGTTTCATGCAGACCGACTGGGGCCGCCTCTTCCAGTCGTACTGAATCCTGGTGCATACTCGTTTCGCACCGGATCCGGGCCGTTCCGCAACGGCGGGGAAGGGGACGATGGTCGTGAGCGTTGTGAACCGTATCGATGCGAAATTCGCCGAATTGAAGGATGCCCGGCGCGCCGGACTGGTGGTCTACATCACCGCCGGCGATCCGAACCTGGAACGCACGGCCGACCTCGCCCCGGCCGTCGAACGCGCCGGCGCCGACGTCCTGGAACTCGGCGTACCCTTCTCGGATCCGCTGGCCGACGGTCCCGTGAACCAGATGGCCGCGCAACGGGCTCTCGAGGCGGGGACCACCGTGAAGGGGATCCTGCGAACGGTCAGGGAAATCCGCAGGCGCGGTTGCGCGATTCCGATCGTGCTTTTCAGCTATCTGAATCCGCTGATGCGGTACGGTCTGGAAAGGCTGTTCCCGGATTCGGCGGAGGCCGGGGTCGACGGCTTTCTCCTCCTGGATCTTCCCCCGGAAGAGGGATCCGAGGCCCGCCGCCTCGCCCGCCGGGCCGGCTTGCACCTGATCTATCTGCTGGCGCCGACCAGCCCGGAGGAACGGATCCGGAAGGTCGCGCGGGACGCCGGGGGGTTCGTCTATTACGTTTCGAGAGAAGGGGTCACGGGAATGCAGGACCGTGTTCAATCCGACCTCGGACGACAGGTCGCCCGCGTCCGCCGCCTCTGCCCGGTTCCGGTCGCCGTGGGATTCGGAATCGCCACGCCCGAGCAGGCGGCGACCGTCGCCGGGCACGCCGACGCCGTGGTCGTCGGCTCGGCGATCGTCGACCGGATCGCCCGCACGGGGGATTCGGAGAAGCTGACGCCGACGATTTCCCGTTTCGTCGGACGACTGGCCCGAGCCGTCCGGGAGGTTCCGAAATGAGCGATTCCGAGGATCTGCGCATCTATGCGGTGCTGATGGCCGGCGGAAGCGGAGAGAGATTCTGGCCGTTGAGCCGCGCCCGGCGTCCGAAGCAGCTCCTGCCGATCATCGGCGAGGTGCCCATGGTCGAGGCGGTCGTGCGCCGGATCGAACCGATCGTGCCGTGCGAGCGCATCTACGTCATCGCCGGGGAACGCCACGTGCCCCTGCTTCGAGAGATCCTGCCCGGAATCCCCCCGGAACGGATCGTCGGCGAACCGTTCGGACGCGACACGGCGCCCTGCGTGGCGCTCGCCGCGGCCCTGCTGCATCTTCGGGATCCGGAGTCGGTGATGGCCCTGCTTCCCGCGGACCAGGCGGTGCCTCCCGAGGACGAGGAGATCTTCCGCCGGAACCTGCTCGACGCCGCGCGGATGGCCGCGCGGGAAGATGCGCTGGTCACGATCGGAATCCCGCCGGCACACGCGAGCACGGCCTATGGATACATCGAGCTGGGTCGGAAACTCGATTTCGACGGCGGCACGAACTTCTACGAGGCGAAACGTTTCACCGAGAAACCCGACGAGGAAACGGCGCGCAGCTTTCTGGATAGCGGGCGGTATCGATGGAACAGCGGGATGTTCTTCTGGAAAACGAGCCGGATCCTCGCGGAACTCGAGCGGTGCGCCCCGGAGGTTCACGGCGTCGCCCGGAAACTGATCGAGATCGGCCGGGGCGGCGAAGACCCGGTCCGTCGTCTTGCGGAGGTCTACGACGGTGCGCCCAGAATCTCCATCGATTACGCCGTGATGGAACATGCCGGGCGCGTCGTCACCGCGGAGGCGGGTTTCGCCTGGGACGACGTGGGGGAATGGCCCGCGGTCGCCCGTCACCAGGAACCCGATGCGGACGGCAACGTGATCCGGGGAAACGGTCACGCCGTCGACAGCGAGGGCTGCATCCTCGTGGGCGAGGGCGGCTGGGCCACGGCCGTCGGCTGCCGGGACCTGATCATCGTCCATACGCCGGACGCCACGCTCGTGGCGCCGCGCTCCGAGGCGCAACGGATCAAGGAACTCCTGAAGAGCCTCCGGGAGAAGTCCGACGCGCAGGGGATCCTGTAGGGCGGGGGCGGCTGCGGGAGCTTGCCGATGAGAATTCTTGGCATCGATTACGGCAGCCATCGCATCGGCCTGGCGATCAGCGATCCGCTCGGGATCACGGCGCAGCCCATCGGGCATTTCCGCTGGGGAACGAAGGTCGAACTGGTGGAGTTGCTTCGCAAGATCATCCGGGAACGGGACGTCGAGATGGTCCTGGTGGGGCTCCCCGTCAGCATGAGCGGGAAACTCGGACCCGCGGCCGAAAAGGTGCTGGGGTTCGTGGACTGGATCTCGGGCGAGCTGTCGGTGCCCGTCAAGACCTGGGACGAACGGCTGACCACGGCGGAAGCGGAACGGTTCCTGATCGAGGCGGGTCTGCGCCGCAACCGCCGCCGCAAGCGGATCGACCAGCTCGCGGCCCAGCTCATCCTGCAGAACTATCTCGACGTTCACCGGCCGGACGACGAGGACGAGTGGTGACCCCCGCCGGGGACAGTCCGCCGATCCTGCTCAGGATCCGGTACGACGGCGCCGCTTTCCGGGGCTGGCAGATCCAGCCGGAGGCGCGCACGGTGCAGGGGGAGATCGAGGCGGCCCTGGCGCGCATCTTCGGGGTTCCCGTGCGGATCCACGGGGCCGGCCGAACCGATTCCGGGGTCCACGCCCTGGGCCAGACCGCCCACTTCTTCCCGCCCCGGCCGATGCCGCCGGAGAAGATCCGGGCGGCCCTCAACGGGATTCTGGCCGACGACGTACGGGTTCTCCGCGCCGAACGGAAACCTCCGGGGTTTCACGCCCGTCTTTCGGCTGCGGGGAAGGTGTACGAGTACCGGATCCGCGTGGCCCGCATCCCGGACCCGCTCCTCCGCAACTACGTTGCGCACGTCGTCCCTCCCTTCGACGACGAGGCGGTTCGCGACGCCCTGGGACGATTCGTGGGTCGCCACGATTTCCGCGGATTCTCCGTCAATCCGAATCGTCCCGTTCCGGACACCGTTCGGACGATCCGCAGGGCGGAAATGACCCGCCGGGGGCGTTTGCGGCGGATCACTTTCGAGGGAGACGGCTTTCTCTACCGGATGGTTCGCTCTATGGTAGGGACCCTGTTGGAGGTCGGCCGCGGACGGCGATCTCCGGAGATCGTGGATCGAATCCTCGAATCGGGGGACCGCGGCCGGGCCGGCGAAACGGCGCCGCCGCAGGGCCTCTACATGGTCCGCGTGATCTACCCCGGCGTCCAGCGCCGAAGGCGGGCGGGGGCGCCGCTTGATCGCCGGCGCCGCTTCCGGTAGCCTGCGCCGTCCGGGTCCAGGAAAGGTTTTCGGGCATGAAACGCGACATCCTCGTGGCACCATCGATCCTGTCGGCCGATTTCGGCCGGCTGGCCGACGCGGCCCGCGCCGTCGCCGAGGCCGGCGGCGACTGGGTTCACGTGGATGTCATGGACGGCCATTTCGTTCCGAATCTCACCTTCGGCCCGCCGATGGTCCGCGCCTTGCGAAGGGAAGTCGCGATCCCCCTCGACGTTCACCTGATGATCTCCAATCCGGAGGAATTCGTGGGGCCTTTCGCGGAGGCGGGCGCCGATCTCCTGACGATCCACATCGAGGTTCACCCGGATCCGACCGGGATCCTGCGCGAGATCCGGAGGCTGGGATGCCGGGCCGGGCTGACGCTGAACCCGGCCACGCCCGCCGAGGCCGTAATCCCGTTCCTGGACGAATGCGACCTGCTGCTCTGCATGACCGTCGTTCCCGGGTTCGGCGGCCAGTCCTTCATGGAGGAGACCCTGCCGAAGATCCGCGCCGTCGCCGACGCCATCGCGGAGAAGGAACTGCCCGTGGATCTCGAGGTCGACGGGGGGATCGCCCCCGAAACGGCCCGGCGCGCGGCACAGGCCGGCGCAAACGTCTTCGTGGCCGGATCGGCCGTTTTCGGAGCGCCGGACATGGCCGAGGCCATCCGGTCGATTCGCAGGGCGGCCGAGGAGGGGCGGGGGATTCCCGCCGGGACGGCGTGAGCGATCTCGAACGGATCCGGAACTTCAGCATCATCGCCCATATCGACCATG
>CAYNBQ010000140.1:0-1149 GCA_964395275.1 uncultured Verrucomicrobiota bacterium | reverse complement strand
CTGGCCGACCAGCTCCTCCTGCGTACCGGCACGATCTCGGAGAGGGAGTTCCGGGAACAGATCCTCGACGACAACGAGCTGGAACGGGAACGGGGCATCACGATCCGCGCCCACGTGGTCACCCTCCGCTACCGGGCGCGGGACGGATTCGAGTACGAGCTGAACCTGATCGACACCCCCGGTCACGTCGACTTCAGCTACGAGGTCTCCCGCAGCCTGGCCGCCTGCGAAGGCGCCCTGCTCGTGATCGACGCCTCCCAGGGGGTCGAGGCGCAGACCGTCGCCAACGTCCATCTCGCGGTGGAAGAAGGCCTCGAGGTCGTCCCTCTGCTCAACAAGATCGATTTGCCCGGCGCGGATCCGGACGGCGTCCGCCGGCAGATCGAAGACATTCTCGCCATCCCGGCGGAGGACGCCATCCTCGTGAGCGCGAAGGAAGGAACCGGCATCGACGACGTCCTCGAGGCGATCGTCCGCAGAATTCCTCCTCCGGCGAAACCGAAGGACGACCGACTGCGGGGCCTTGTCTTCGGCTCGCACTACGACGAGTACCGCGGGGTCGTCAGCTACGTACGCATCTTCAGCGGGAGCCTGGCCAAAGGGCGCACGGCGCGATTGATGAGCACGGGCAAGCCCTACGAGGTGAAGGAGCTGGGCATCTTCACCCCCAAACCCCGTCCCCTGGATTCGCTGCACGCCGGCGACGTCGGTTACGTCGTCAGCAACCTGAAGAGCCTCGCGGAGGTCAGGGTCGGCGACACCGTCACGGATCATCGCAACCCGGCGCCCGACGCCCTGAAGGGCTTCCGGCCGGTGCAGCCGATGGTCTACAGCGGGATCTACCCGGTGAACACGGACGACTACGAGCATCTGCAGGCCAGTCTCGGGAAACTGCAGCTCAACGATCCGGCGTTCGTCTACCAGCCCAAGAGTTCCGCGGCCCTGGGATTCGGATTCCGCTGCGGGTTCCTCGGGCTGCTGCACATGGAGATCGTCCAGGAACGGCTCCGGCGGGAATTCGACCTGGACATCATCGCGACGTACCCGAGCGTCGTCTACCGCGTGGTCCTGAAGAGCGGGCGGACGATCGAGGTCGACAACCCGATTCATCTGCCGGACGTCACGGAGATCGAGGAGATCCGGGAACCC
>CAYNBQ010000139.1:0-6502 GCA_964395275.1 uncultured Verrucomicrobiota bacterium | reverse complement strand
TTCGACGGCCGGGCCGTGAGCGGAGATCCAGTGGGGATGATGGTTCTCGTACCCGCGGACGGCGACGGGCGTTTGATCCTTCCAGACGGAGATGTTCGTCCCCGGCAGGTAGCTCGATTGGCTGCTCGTCGGGATGAAGGCGTCGCCGTCGAGAACGGTGTCGACGATTTTTCCGAAGCGACCGAGGGGACGCAGCAGGGAGATCGGAATGTAGGCCGGCGGGAACTCGCCCTCGAAGAGTTCGAACCGGAAGGTGTTGAAGACGTATTCGACGGACTGCGGAACGGGGGAATCCAGAAAGACTTCCGGCAGCTTGTTGGCCGAGTGGTTCAGGAGCGACGTAGGCCTCGGGTAGTCGGGGTTGTACCGGCGATAGAGCCGGAGATTCGAGGAACCGTCCTCGGCGCCGCCGTTCGTGCGAAACTCGATCAGGCGGGTCAGCGTCTTCCGGTTGAAAACCAGCCCGATCGTCGGATAGGCGAGGTAGCGGAACGAAGCCCCCATGAGAGGATGGCGGGTCAGGGTCATGATGTCCCACGCCATGAGGATGTTCCCCATCGGCGTGCCGTGATGCGCCCCGGCGAAGGTGATCACCCGGCGGACGGAACTCATGCCCTCGCGTGACCCATCTTCCTGAAATTCGCGCAGCATGTAGTAGTGGGTGATCAGCGCGCCCAGGCTGTGCCCGCAGAGGATGACCTTGGCCTTGTGCGGGTTGTCGGGCTTGCCGTAGGCGTAGGCCTCGGCGAAGACCTTCAGCCGCTCGTTCAACGCCCTTCTGCGCTGCTCGGCCGTGGCGTTCGGATCGGGCCATGCCAGGTAGTGCTGCGGATCGTTGACGATGCGCGGGGTATCGCGGGGGTCGGCTGCGGGATCCCCTTCGTATTCCGTGGGTTCCTGGGCATCCTGCCAGGCGTTCCACTCGACGTGATCGTGGGACTGTCCGCTGGGGCAGACGACGTAGCGAACCTTCTTCGGAGCCCTTCGTTCGGCGGCCCGCCCGTAGTGAAAGGTATGAGCAAAGGGCCTCTCGACGGGAACGGGGTTGTTCTTATCATAATCAGGGAAATGGTCTTCGACCGCATTCAATCGGCTGGGGCCCGGATCTTCCTTGATATACTCGTCCCGAAGATCAATCTCTTGTGCTGTTCTATCGTAAGGGTAGGGATCATAGGGAGCGAAGTATCTCGCGACAAACTCCAGGGGGCGGTTGTCGTACAGCTCGTTGAAGGATCGGATCCAGCGGGTTCTTCCGGCGGTGATGCCGTGGACAAAGACGAAAGGGTCGGGACGATAGGCAAGCGGAAGATAGGAAGAGTCCTTGGGTGGAGTATTGCGTCGCCAAGGGACAACGACCGAGCTCTGCCTGTTTTCCACTTCGTCTGCAAGGGTGCAGGCAGCGGCGATCAAGAGCAGGTAGAAAAAGGGCGATTTGGATTTCATTGTCGCCGCTCCGATCGTCCGATTCGCAGGGACGGATCATGCAGTTGGCGCGTCGGGACCGAGAATCGCTGTTCGGAAATAATGAGCCGCTTGTCGCCAATGAGAGGAACGTAATAGATGTCAGAATCCTGACTCCATATCCAACCGGAAAAGCCCCATTGGGCCGACGCCGACACGTATCCGTTTCCACTTAGCGAAAACATATCCCAACCGCAGTCGATTCGCCGCGTGTCGCGCTCCAGGATTCTCGAACCGTTGAATAGTATAAGTTCCCCATGCGGAGACCAAATCCCCAAACCGCCGGAGTTTGTGATCGTAAGTGCTTCGTTTCCATTTGGACGGATCATCATCATGGCATCAGGTTCTGTTGCTCTCCATAAGTGCTTCGTGGATCTTGTGAATAGGATGTGATTTGTTCTCGGATTCCACTCCGGCCGGATTCCGGAGAATTTGCTCTCGGGATCCCTGGGGTAGAGGACCTGGTACCCGGTGCCGTCTTCCCTGACCTTGGCGATCTGGTATCCGCCCTTGTTGGGGCGCTCTTCTTCGAAGACGATCCACTGCCCGTCGGGCGACCAGTTGCCGTAGAGGGCGTAGTAGCTTCTGCGCGCGCCTTCCTGCCAGTGTTCGAGGGGGCGGACGCGCTGGAAATTCCCGCCGTCGAGGTCGAAGGTGAACATACCGACGGGGCTGGTCTGGCCGACGCAGAGGACGGCGCGGCGACATCCCGGATGAATGTCGAGCGTGGCGTTGTCGGTGAGCAGTCCGCCGATGAAGGTCCGTCCGAGCTCGGGCCAGAGCTGGAAGATCTCGGTGTCGTCGGTGCCGTCGGGACGGATCCGGCGGAAGTAGGTCCGGAAGTCGTCCTCGTAGGTGAGGCGATTCACCAACCTGACCTGCTGGATGTAGTAGATCCACTCCTCTTCGGGACCCCAGGCCGGCGCGTAGTTCTGGCAGGCGAAACGCCCGAGGCGGTTCCTGGCAAGGCCGCCCCGGGCGCAGGCCAGGCAGGCCGCGACGAAGAGGAGGATGAAACGGCGGCGACGATGATGTCGGATCGGATTATTCATGACTCAGATTGTCCGGGTCGAAGGGATCTTCGGACCAGTCGGGATTGATCCGCAGGTTGATGATTTCTCCGCTGACGTCGGCGAGAGCGTCGTCGTCGACGGTCACGCGGTACCGGGTGCGGCAGGGAACCCGAATCCCCGTCTCCGGGTCGAGCCGGGTTTCCTCGGCGCGATAGACCACGTAGCCTTCGTCTTCCTCGTAGGTTTCCTCGGCGATCGTGGCGGCCGGATAATCGAAGACCAGCGTCGTGTTTTCGTAGAGCCTGGGGTTGTATCGCCGCGAGGTCCATACCGCATCGACGGTGTAGAGCCCGTCCCGCCCCTGTTCCGCATCGGGGGAGAAATCGAGCGCATGCGTCCTGCGGAAGCGTTCGATGTCCCACTGGGGGTCGGTCCAGGAATGTTCGCGCGCGGCGGCCGGTGTCTCCGGACCGTAGGGGATCAGAAACCCTTCCCATTCGCCGTCGAGGTTGCGTTCGGCGATCAGCGTCCGGTTGCTCACGACGATGGTGACCCGGTCGCAGTCGGGTTCGTCGATGCGCAGGTGATAGGGTCCCTGCCGATAAACGTGGAGGGTGCGGGTTTCGACGGGGAAATCCCCGTCCCAGCTCGTGAGTTCGAGGTCGTATTCGAGTCGTTCCATCCGGCGGTGGTTCCTTCGAACGCGTTCGAGAATGTCGTGGAGATCCGGGTGAACGATCACGTCCAGGAATGCTCCCCACCTTCCCCGGTCGTCCATCGCGTGGACGTAGAGCACGGTTCGTTCCCCGGGAGGAATCTGGAGGTCGAGAAGCGCCGATGCCTGCTCCCGCCCGGAATCGAAGGCGCCGTCGTCGGGCTCGAGTTGGATCCCTTCTCCATCGTTTCCGGGAACGCCGACGAAGACCTCCGCTCCGGCGACGGTGATCCCCTCTTCGGATGCGACGAAGAGGGCGGTCAGATCGACGTAGTCCGCAGAGGGCAGGGCCACCGCGTCGGGCACGGCGATCGGGTTGCTGTAATGGACGTAGGTCCAGGCGACCTCGGATTCCTGGATGTTCCGTTCGGGCAGATCGGAATCGAGATCCCGGACCTGCACTTCGATGTTGTAGAAGCCGTAACCGTAATCGGGCAGGGTGTGCGGGATCTCCCCAGCGAAGGGGATCCACGGGCCCCAGCCGGAATCGTCGCCGATGCGCATTTCGTCGGCGCCTTCGGCGCGGATGTGCAGCGTGATCTCGCGGGAGGAGGTGAATCCGCTCCCGTCGCCGACTCGAACGTCGACGATTCTCGGCGGGGCGTCCAGGTAGACGGCCGCCGAGGCCGTCCATCCGATCCCTTCCTCGTCGAAGAAGGTCACGAACACCTCGTTGGTTCCCTCGGATCCCTCGAGGACCCAGTCGATTTCCGGCTGGAAAGGCATTCGTTCGAAGCTCCTGACGCCCGGATTGCGGATTTCCATGGAAACGGCGCCCGGGCAGTCCAGGAACAACCGGACCTCGGCGTTCGTGATCGGGCCGGTTCCGTCTTCGATGATCACGGAGGGGGACGGGACGGCCCGCATCCAGACGCGGGTGGCGCCGCTTCGCGCCGAAAGGAATGCGATCCGGTCGTCGTCCGGCGCCCAGGCGGGCTGGGCGTTGACCCCGGATCGGGTGAGGGCGACGACCTCGTTGGTTGCAAAGGGATCCGCGCGGGCCACGAGGATCTCTCCGTATCGTTGACACGCGTACCGGATCCCGTCGGGCGCGAAGGACGGGTGCTGTCCGTCCGGCAGGAGAAGGACCTCGGGAACCGGACCCTCGGGCGACTCGATCCACTCCCCGTCGATGCGCGCCATCCGGATCCCGTCGGGGGCCTCGTACAGGATCGTTGCGCGATCGGTGGGACTGAGGGAGGGGTGACGCCCCTCGGCCAGGGGGAGCAGGGTGGAGGGAGAGAATCCCCGGCCGATGGCGTTGAGCGTCCGGGAGGGCCCGGTTCCCGAAAGGAAGAGGATTTCGTCCGCGGAACGGCCGCGTACGGGGTCGATCTGGGGAAGGGGAAGATCGGGCGCCAGCGGGGTGGGTTGTTCGAAATCGTGTTGGATCGCCGCGAACATCCGCCGGGAGTCCTCCGATGGCCCCGCGACAAAGCTCAGCGTCGGGACGTCCCAGGCGACGGCGCAGGGTTGACGCTCGTGGCGCTCGAACGTCTCGCAGACGAGCCCGTATCCGAGCACGGATGTTCCGTCGAGATAGGTCTCCATGAGATCGACGGAACCGAAGGCGTCGCTGGTGTAGTAGACGGTTCGTCCGTCGGGATCCCACGAGGGATCCTGATGGTGTACGGAAGGATCCGGATCGAAGGAGACCTGGACGAAGGCCGGTTCGCACGGCGGAGGTTCGTAGAGAATCGATGCGCCGGCCGTCGCGGATTCGTTTCCGGCCTCGTCGCGGACCTGGGCTTCGATTCGCCTTTCGCCGGGTTGCCCGGAGAGAAACCAGGTAAAACGCCCCGGTTCCCAGGGATTCCACGGCATCCAGTCGGACCAGCCTCCCTCCGGCGCATTCCGGAAACGGGCGTCGGCGATCTCTTCTCCGGCATCGAGATGGAGATAGACGCTCCGGACGGAGGTGGTTTCGGCGCCGTCGTTCACCAGGAATTCCGAAATGACGGGAGGCCGGGAGTCGTAGACGAGGCGAAGGGACGCCGTTTCTCCGAGATTCCCGATCTCGTCGCGGGGCTGGACCTCCACGAGGCGTTCCCCATCCTCCCCTTCGGCCAGTTCCCACTCGAGCGTTTCCCGGGACGAGGGGATCCATTCCGAAGGCCACTCGTCCCCCGCGTTCCTCAGCCGGTAGGCGCCCGGTTCGGAAATCCAGCAGATGATCCGCACGGTCCGGGAGGAAACGGTCGACGAGGCCGTCTCGGTTTCGAACTTGACGACGGCCGGCGGTTCGAGATCCACGCGAATCAGACCCTCCCGGAGGCATTCCCCGCCGGGTTCGACCGCCGCGCACCAGCGGTAGATCCCGCTCGGGACGATCGTGTCGTCGGAGGGATCCGCCGGCGTGCCCGCGTCGTCGAGTCCCTGCCAGCTCGCGGTTCTCCAGCGGCCCTCGCCCGCGACCTCGAGTACGGCCGCCGTCGTTTCGTCCGGCATGAAGATGCGGATCTCGGGTGTCGCGGCGCCGTCGGCGACCCGGATGCTGAAAACGGCCGAGTCGGCGATCCCGTCGTCGTTCGGGCTGATGACCTCGGGCCGGACGGTGACGTGCAGCGGTTCCGCGCCGTCGAGGATCCCGTCGCGGTTCCTGTCCGGGCAGGCGGGCGGCAGTCCCAGAAGCACTTCCTCCCCGTCGACCAGGCCGTCCTCGTCCGTGTCGGCCTCGAACGGATCGGTTTCCGCCTCCTTCTCCGCGGCGTTGGAAAGAAGGTCTCCGTCGGGATCCTCCGCCGGATCGAGGAAGAACAGCGGCTGCCGCCATCCCGGGTGAATCGCCCAGCTTCGCCCCATCCGCCGGCGGTGAATCATGTCCATTCGAATCCCCTCGGATCCGTCGGCGGAACGGAGCCCCACCGGCGTTCGCATCAGGAGATCGGCCTCGCTCAGGTAACGCATTTCCACGATGGGGAAATACTCGTGGAAGACCATCTGGGCGGAGAGGATCCCGTTGGTATCCACCGCCGAATGCAGGTTCGTCCATTCGAGGATCCAGATTCTCTCGCCTTCGGGGCCGGTCAGCTTCTTCCGGCAGCCTGCGTCGGGATCGGGAACCTCGGCGGTTGCGCCGAACGTCGCGAGCATCAGCGCGGGCAGGGAGTTCTCCTGCGGGAAATCGAGATGAACCAGGCTTCGGTCCACGGGTTCGGCCGGATCGATCGCCAGCAGACCGTCGGCGTGCACGGAGACGGGGGTTCCAGCCGCAAAGAACTCGCCGAACCACTCGAGTTCGAAGGGAAGCGTTTCCGGAAGCCGGTCCCGTTCCCCGAAGATCAGCGGCTCGCCGTCCCCGCCGAGAGGCGAC
>CAYNBQ010000138.1:0-6563 GCA_964395275.1 uncultured Verrucomicrobiota bacterium | reverse complement strand
CTGAACGGGGCCCCCGGTCATTCTTCCGGCGGGATGCGGGATCGGATTTCGCCTATTCAGCCGCCTTTTCCGCGGCGTCCCTGGCCGCCCCCAGTCCTTCGATCTTCGTTCCCGCGAGTTTCGCGGCCGCGGCGTACTTGTTCTTCAACGCCGAGATCCGTTTCTGGAGGTCCTCGGGAAGCTGCGCCGACATCTCCGAGAGCTTGTCGAGCAGGGCCTTGGCGTCGTCCAGGTTCCCCGCGGCCAGGTCGCTCTTGAGCTTGTCGATCAGACCCCGCGCCTGAGCAACGGCGTCGGCGGCCGCATCGGAGGAAGATCCCTCGACGGATTCGACGACGTTCTCGGTCGCCTTCCTGGCCTCGTCCCCGAGCTTCTTCGCGTCCTCGGCGACGGCCGAGCCGGCCTTCTTCGTCTCGTCGGCCGCGGTCTTGCCGATCTTCTTCGTCTCGTCCACCGCGGCGGCGGCCGCCTTCTCGGTCTCGGTGCCGGCCTTCTTCGCCGCTTCGACCGTCTTGTCGGCCGCCGTCGTCACGCCGCCCAACGGCTTCGACGCGGCCGGCGTCTCCGACTGATTTCCGGCACAGCCGATCAGGACCATCGCCCCTCCAAGAACCACAACCATGTACCAACGATTCATTTCTGTCTTCCTCCTCGAAATCGTTCTCAAAATCGTTCCAGTCTGCTCCTTCCCATCGCACGGTCGCCGCTTTCTGTCAAACCGCCGAGCATCTTCACGGCTTTGGGGCCGGGGTTGCTCTCGCACGTTCCCCGGCGTCTCCGCGCCGGGTGCCGCGGCATCGTCCGGCGCCCTTTCCCGCCCTCTCTTGTTCGGATCGTCCGCCTGGCCTATGTTGCCGTCATCAGGCAACCCCGGAGCCGTTGTCCCATGCATGACGAAGCCGTTCCCGCCCCGCCCCGGCGATCCCGTCGGATCCTGTTCCTCCTGTCGGGAATCCTGGCGGGTCTTCTTCTCTTCGTTGCGCTGCTTCCACGGATCCTGAGTTCCCCGGCGGGAACCCGCTGGGTGGTCAAACGCATCGACCGTTTCGTCCCGGGGACGGTCCGGATCGAGGACGCGAAATTGCGCTGGGGCAAGGGCCAGTCCTTCGCCGGAATCCGGTACCGCGACGACGACGACGGACTCGACGTCTCGGTGGCGACACTCGACGCCCCCGACATTTCCCTGCTCCGCCTGCTCCTCGGGAAGAGGGATCTCGGGGATCTCAGAATCGACAAACCGGAGATCGAACTGGTCCGCCCGGCCGAAACCTCCGCGCAACCCGCAGCGGCCCCGCCGGCGCGGCGCCGCGCAAAGCCGGTTCCCCCGGAGGAACGCCCGATTACGCTGCCTCCCGGGCTGCGGATGAATCTCGTCGTCTCCGACGGCTCCGTCGCGATCCGCGGACCCGGAGAACCGACGCGGATCGGCCCCCTCGAGACGACCCTGCGCATGGAAACGCCCCGGAAAATCGTGGGAGAAACCGCCGCCGGGGTCCGGCGCGGCAATCTTTCCGGGCGGGTCCGCGCCCGGTTCGACATCGGCGGCCTTTTCGACGACCAGGGAACCCTGTCGATCGGGGCGGCCTCCGGAACGATCGAGATCCGAGCGGATTCCCTTCCCTCCGCCGCCCTCGATTCGCTTCTCGGTCGCGACGGGGCCTTCGTCGCCCTGCTCGGCCCGGACCTGGCCGCCGAGGTTCTCGCCGAAGGGAAGGCCGGGAACATTCTCGCCGAGATCTCCCTGGAAAGCCGGAACTGCGATCTCCGCGTGTCCCCGCGGATCGAGGCCGGAGGCCTGTCTCTCGCGAAGAGGGGCGCCCTGCATCTGGCGATTTCCCCCGAGGCCTGGGCGATCTGGTTGCGTAACGACGCCGACCCCCCTTCCGCGGAACTTCTGCAGCCGTTCGAAATCAAACTGGGAATCGATCGCCTTTCCGTCCCCCGCAACGAAGGGGGATGGGCGTGGCAAGGAACGTCCGTTTCCGCCGAAGGCGAGGTCTCGGAGATCCGAATCCGCGCCCCCGGATCCGACGGGATCGTTTCCATCCGCGGCACGCGCACGAGCATCGAAACGCCGCAACTCCGGCGCCGCCTGCTCCTGTCCCTCGAGGCCGAAGCCGGACGCGCCGAGGCCGATTCGGCAGGCCGAATCGCACTGAAGGCCGCCCTCGAAAACTGGCTCACCGCCGAGGGAAAACTCGATCCCGACGAAATGACGGGAACCCTCGTTTCTTCGGCCGAGGGATTTCCTCTCCGGTTCGCCGACTCCCTCCTGCGCACGGGGGGCAAGCTCCCCGCACTGCTCGGCGAAACCCTCGACCTGGATCTGAACGCCGAACTGGAATCCGTGACCGACGACGGCGACATGAGCGGCTCGATTTCCCTGGCCGCCCGATCCGACCGACTCCGGGCGCAGGTCGAGGCCCGCATCGCCGGCCGCGTTCTTTCTTCAAACGGTACGAACCGCCTGAGCCTCGTCGTTTCGCCTGCGGCGCTCGAGGCCCTGGGCGCCCCCCGGCCCCCCTCCGGCGAAGGCGCCGCCGCCGTCCTGGGCCTTCGACTCGACCGGTTCTCGATCCCCCTGTCGCGATCCGGGACCCTTCCCCTGCAGATCGCCGCCACGATCGATCCGGCGCCCATGACGCTGGCCGACGCCTTTGCGCCGAAGGAATCCTTCTTCTCGACGTTGTTCGGGGAAAAACTCGCGCCGATCGAGGTCTCCATACGTTCCCCGTCCTCCCCGCGAAACGGGTTCGACCTCGAAATCCGGACCTCGTCGCCGTCGATCGAGGCGGACCTGGCGGCCGCCGTGAGGCCTTCCGCCGGCATCACGGTCAAGGAAGGGTCTTCGGCGGCGTGGACCCTCGATCCCGAGGCCTTCGCCCTTCTCGCGTCCCGCGAAGACGGCGGGTCCGCCCGGTCGCCGCAGGGAAAGATCGGGATCGAGGCCCCCGTGCGCATGGAATTCGCGATTCGAACGCTGGATTCGCCCTGGCCGGCGGCGTCGGGAGCGGAGACGGGCGGCCCACCCTGGTGGGCGCCGCTGAAGATCGACGCGACGATGCGCTCGCCCCTGGTCGTCCTCCGCCCGCCTTCCGGACTTCGAACGATCCTCCGGGATACGGTCCTGCGCATCCGTTCCGACTCCCCCGGAGAACGGACCGTTCTGAGCCTTGCGTCAAACCTCGACCAGGAGATCCCCGGCGAAGGTCCCGGTGGAATCCTTCGCGCGAGCGCCTCGGCGGAAGCCGATCTCTACCGGCCTTCGGCTCCGGACGCCCGGATCGAGGCGCGAGCCGCGTTTCGCGATCCGGAAGCGGCTCCTTCCGATCCGCCGCTGTTCGATCTGCGCCGCGCCGTGCTCCCGCTGAACGACCCGATCGGCCCCGGGTTGGAAGTCGAGATCGCCGGAGGGAGCATCCCGATACGCTGGATCGACGCCTTCCTGTCCGGCGACCGCCGTCTCGCAAGCCTTCTCGGCCCCGAGATCGAGTCGATCGCCCTCACGGCTTCCCGGGAGAAACCCGCGACCCTGCGATTCCGGGCGTCGGCGAAGACGGCGCGGCTCTCGCTCGATCTCGACGGCGACGCAAATGAAGGACGCATTCGAATCCTGGGGGATTCCGAAGCGTCCCTCGCCCTGACCCCGGAATCCTGGGACGAATGGGTCCTCGGATCCGCGGCAAGGGAACGGGAGGACGCCTTCCGCCTGGACTCGGCCCGGCCGATCGTCCTCTCCATTCGTTCCCTGGAAGCCGCGTTGACCACGGACACCGCCGGGGCAGGTTCGAAGCGCAGGATCGACCCTGCGAAGACGCGTTTCGATCTTCGGCTCGAAATCCCGGGCGCATCGTTCCTCGCGGGAGACGACCGCGTCGCGCTGAACGACGTGAAGATCGACCTGTCGTCGCACTCCCTGGCCGATTCGGTCCGTCTCCTGGTGCAGGGCGGCATCGACGGCGCCGCCGGCGCCGGAGAGGGCGCAGGCACGCCGGGAACGATCCGGAGCGACACCACCGTGACGGGGATCTTCCCACCGACCCCCTCGGAACCTCGGGCCATCGAGGTCCGGACGGAAACGATGGTGCGGGGATTCCCGACGGGCCTGCTGGATGCGTTGCTCGGGACGGAAGGGAATTTCGCCGGGATCCTCGGCGATCGCGCCGATTTCGACGCCGAAGGCGCCATCGGGTCCCGTCGCGGCGGGCCGATGGATCTTCAAGTCCGCGGTTCGCGGGCCTCCGTGCGCATCGCGACCGCCGATTCCCCGAATCTCGAACTGCGGGAACCTGCCGAGGCGGATGTCGAGGTTTCCCCGGAATTCTCCGAACTCGTCCTGAAACGCGTAAACCCGCTGCTGGTCCACGCCGTCTCCTCGGATACGCCCATTCACATGACCGTCCAACCCGAGGGATTCTCCGTTCCCCTGGACGGGGGGGCGATCTCCAACGCCGTCGCCGACGTTCAACTGGACCTCGGAACCCTCTATCTCGACAGCGGCGGACTGCTCGAGGCCCTCCTGGACGCCCTGGACCGCGAGACCACCGATCGCGTCACGGCCCGGTTCACCCCGATGGCGCTGCACCTCGAGCGCGGAATCCTCTCGTACGACGAGATGTGGATGGTGGTCGAGAACCTCGCGATCCTTTTCCAGGGCGAGGTCGATCTCGTGCGGCAACAGGTCAACCTCGATGCGGCGCTCTCCGGGAAGAGCCTGACGCTGGCCTTCCGCGAACTGAGGGACATCGTCGACCCCGACATGGTCCTGCGCATTCCCATCCGCGGATCGCTTCACCATCCGAAACTCGACACGGAAGCGCTGGCCGCGGAGCTGGCACGGCTGGGCGCCCGGGCCGCGATACGGAGGAATCTCGGCGGCGAGGAAGGCGACGCCGCGGCGAGCCTGATCGACGTCCTCCTCGGCGGCGAATCCTCCGGCAAACCCGTCCCTCCGCCGCCGATCCTGCGGCCCGATCTCGAGGAATCCGAAGGGGAATCGCAGGGCGACGCCGAAGAGAAGGCGGTCGAATCCCCGGATCAGGAGGAATCCCCGGGGGACGAAGAATCCGTCGAACCCGCCCCGTCGAAGGAGGAGGACCCCTGGGTCACGATTCTGCGGGGCATCCTCGAGGAACCCGATTCGGAGCCGACGGACACGGAACCCGCGGACGGGGAATGACGAAACGGCCGTATCGGACAATCCCGCCGGCGGCGGCCCGAAGCCCGGCGAGCCGCGGAAAACGGGGGCGCACCCCGGAGAACGCGAAGACCGGGGCCGGGTCCCGGCCTATTTCCAGCCGATGACCTTGTAGCCCTTTTCCCGGAGGCATTCCTCGACGTAGCGTTTCGTGGCGGGATCGAGTTCGTTCGCGCGGAACATCCCCGAAATAAGCGTGCCCGCGGCCGCCCCCGCCGCGCCGGCCGCCGCGCCGCTCCCCGCGGATTCGCTCTTCGAAAACGCGCCGGCCGCCGCGCCGGACGCGCCGCCGACGGCGGCCGCACGCGCGGTGTTGCGGGCCACCGCCTTTCCCTTCCCCGCATCGAGCCCGGCCTGCTTGGCCAGACGAATGCATTCGTCGATGTCGGCGTTGGCCTGGGCCTGTCCGACCCTGGAAAGGTGATCGTTCGGGTAGAGAACCGGGCGTTGCGCCGCACACCCCGAGATCAACCCCGCAACCGACAGCAGGAACAGTCCTTGAAAAAAGCGATGCCTGGTCATGGAAAACATCCCCCGCTGGGCGGTTCCGTCCCTTTCGGCGCCGCCGCAACCTCCTCTACTAACCGCCCTTTCGGCACAGAAGTCAACCGCCTCTCCCCCTTCCCCGCCCCCCTCGCGGCGGGCGAAAAATCCTCCCGGGGGACGAAAAATGCCCAAACGACGCTTGACATCCGCCCCCTGAATCGGCAATTCTGAACGCAGTTTTGGGGAGGTGTTTCGTCATGAGCCGTTGGATCTGTGCCATGCTCGCTGTGGGATTGGTTGCGATGGTCTGCCCCGCCTTCGCGGCTCTGGAGACCATCGAGAGTTTCGACGGTCCCTACGTCGGCGGTCCGGTCGGAGACATGCCCGACGGATGGACCTATTTCGGGTACGGCCCCCCGCTTTCTTCGGTGGAAGAAACGGGAATCACCCTGGGGGGATCGGCGTACCGTCTCAACTTCCCCGCGTCGGTCGACGATTCCGGGACCAGCCTCCTCTACATCCTCGGGGTGTCGCCCGACAGCCTGGCCTCGGGACCGATCGACTGGTCGTATCCGGTGACGATCTCGCTGAACGTCTACGGGCACAACCAGAACGACGCCGACAGGTGGAACGCCGTGATGTGGTTCGACAACTACACGTACGCCCGCCAGGACGTCAGTTTCACCAGCGCAAACAACAATTCCTGGCAGACCGTGACCCTCGTCTTCGACCCCGGCCAGGGCGGCAAGAGCGGCAACATCGTCTTCGGCCTGGATTTCGACGTCTCGAATGCGAGCGAAGGAACGAACACCCTGATCATGGACGATCTGACCATCGAGTACGTGCCCGAGCCGGCGTCCCTTCTTCTGATGGGCCTGGG
>CAYNBQ010000137.1:0-6573 GCA_964395275.1 uncultured Verrucomicrobiota bacterium | reverse complement strand
CCGTCCACCTCGTTGCCCCAGACCTTGTCGCGGGCGTGACCCCGCAGGTAGTCCATCGAGAAGGCGTGATCGTACAGGGGATAATCGTCGACGACGACCCAGTCGGCCGGTTCGATCAGGGCCCGGGCGTCGCGGGTCCCTCGCAGGACGCTGATCCCGTCCCAGATCGATCCGAACTGCACGCAGAATTTCGCCCCGGGGACGGAATGGACCTGGTCGGCGCAGCGTTGGAGGAAGGAGGCGAGGGTATCCGTGCGGTACCGGTTGAAATCGTAGACATGGGCCGATTGAAGATCGATCTGGGACCAGTCGGTGTACCGGGAGCCCCAGCGGGAGTTCAGTTCCGCGATCGAGGAATGACGCTCCTGAAGCCAGGCGCGGAACGCGTTCTGGGCGACCTCGGAGAAATCGGAAGCCTGATCGTGGGCGAACTCGGTTTCCGCGGGGCCGCTGAGCTGGACGAGGACGCTCGCGACCAGGGGAGGGGAGATCTCGGCGTAGCGTTCGGCGGCATGGGCCGAAATCGCCCGGAGCGTCCGGCCGATGATCCCGGCGGCGCGGGGATCCGCCGTGGAGATCATGCTCCATTGTTCGGTCCCGACCCGTTTTCCGTCGGGCCGCATCATCAGGGGCAGATCGACCCAGTCGGGGCGGTGATACTGGGTAGCCAGGCGCAGGTGCACTCGAAGCCCCGCCGCGGCGATGCGATCGAGACGTTCGTCGAGCCAACGCCAGTCGTATTCCCCGGGTCGGGGTTCGATCCGGTCCCAGTGGATCTGCAGCCCGCATCCGTTCAGGCCGCGCGAGGTCCAGGCATCGACGAACTCCTGCATCTTCTCCGGGGTCGGCACCCAGTCCGCCCAGGCGTTGGGCATGAAGAGACGTTCCGCGGGCGGAGGCGGAGGGGGCGGCCGATCGCCGCCGCCGTCGGGGTTCGTTTGCGACATGAGAGGATCCTCGCGGCCGGTTGCCGCAATCGTCACGAAGAAACAGGCAACCGCCGATATCCGAACGATCCGGAGACCTTTCATCGACTCATCTTTCCTTTCCGGGGACGCGGGGAGGTTTTCTTTCTCGGGGCGATCCTGCGGGAAGAAGGGGACCGGGGCAAGACACGGCCGTCCGGTTGCGCCGCCGGGAGCACGGAGAACAGCGAGACCGATCCCGCCTTGCCCGACGTCTTGTCCTCCTCGGTCCCGCAGCCGCTGGACGAAGGGGGAAGGGCCGCCAGGCCGGGGGAACGAAGGAGGAACTCGCCCGACTGCCGGAGGAAGTAGGGTCGGCCGGTTCCTGATTCCCGCGCGGGCCGAGCTGTGGGGCCGCGACGCCCTGTTCTCCTTCTTGTCCTCCGAAGCCTCGGCGAAGGAAGAAGTCGCGCCCGGCGGGCGGGACGAAGCAGCACGTCGCGCAAAGACCGATTACGGAACGGGGGCCTTCCGGCTCCACGGGCTTTCCTTGGTGGGTCGTCTTCCCGTCGCGTGGCCGCGCCGGGTCCGGTCCCTTTGCGGGAGCGAGGCACGGAGAGGAAAGTGTCTGGCGCTCCGGGGCGGCGGGGGAAAGCCGCCGGGCACTCTCGGGGGCGAGCGGAAGCCGAACTTCCCGGCTGGAAGGGACCTGACCCGCTCCCGCCCGCGAAGGACGTCCTGCCGGGGGCGGGGCGACCTCCCTCGTCCTGCGAAGTCCGCAAACGGCGAGACGTAGCAGGAACCCCGCCCGACCCGCGAAGGATCCCGCTCCGCACGAATCCGATCTCCGATCGGGATCGGTCGTTCCGGATCTCTCTTCGTTCCTGCGGCGCGCCTTCAGCGCGCCCAGGGGCGGCAGGCGCCGTGGATTCCCGGCGACGTCGCGCCCGGGCGTACGAACTTCGTGCTTGCCATGATAAGGAGATTGTGCTATCCGGAGGCTCCGGTCCTCCCAATGAGGGGGAGCGGCGGGAGTAGAAGGTCTCCCCTGTCGTCGACGCGGGGGAAAGGCGTGTCGATCCGCCGGCGCTACGCGTTCGCATTCCGTGTGGGGAGGGGTGATCGGTCATGAGGCGGTGGACGGTGCTCAGGGTCGTTTGGTGCTTCGTGTTGTTCGGTATTCCGGTGCTCGCTGAGGCCTACTACCTCCGGTGGACGGGCGGTGTCGGAGACTGGAGCCGCCGGAGCAACTGGTCGGACGGCATCGAACCCACATCGTCCGACCTTGCTGAAATCGACAACGGCGGGACGGCTCTGATTACGCAGGACGGGGAAGCGGCGAAGGAACTCATCCTGGGATGGCACGAGGAGGGACACGTGCGCATGTCCGCGGGCACGCTCACGATCGAGACGGACGAGACCGTGAGCGGCAAGGGGGAATCGAGTTTCGTGCAGAGTGGAGGCGCACATTGGGTCAAGGGAAATCTCTGGCTCACGTACAGGACCAGTGCGCCCGGCAACACGGGCGTCTTCGTTATGAAAGGGGGCACGACGAGGGTCGACGGCAACTTCTATTTCGGCTACGACGAACGGAGAGGCATTTGCGAGGTGCACGGGGGTACCCTGGAAATCGGGGGTTCTCTGAAAGGGCGCTACGACCGACGCGGGATCAGTCAGTTGATTCTGGACGGCGGGGCGTTGAACGTGGGGGGAGTGATTTCCGTCGACGACTTTCATATCGGTCGCGACGGCGCGGGTTTCTATACGCAGGCCAACGGGAACGCTGTGACGGTATGGGGGAGGCTTTTTCTTGGAGAAAATGCGGGGGCCGAGGGGACGTACCGTCTTGTGGACGGGACTCTGACGGTGCGGGGCGACGTGGCGGACGGAGCGGGCAGCGGAAGGCTGATTCTGGACGGCGGGACACTGGACGCGCGCGGAGCCCTGCGCGTCGACGATCTGTGGATCGCGGAGGACGATTCGGTTTCTCACGAACAGGTCGGCGGAACGGTCACCGTGAATCGGGAAGTGCGGCTCGGTGTGAATCCGGGGTCACGGGGCGCCTATCG
The DNA here is from genome assembly GCA_964395275.1 of uncultured Verrucomicrobiota bacterium. Taxonomy (GTDB): domain Bacteria; phylum Verrucomicrobiota; class CALLYA01; order CAYNBQ01; family CAYNBQ01; genus CAYNBQ01. The sequence continues at coordinate 3,599 of CAYNBQ010000137.1, read as the reverse complement.
GCTCGGGGGGGGGACGCTCAGGGTGCTCGGCGATATCGTGCAGGGCGACGGTGTCGGAGAATTCTATGTGGACGGCGGCACGCTGGATTTCCGGGGGGACTCCATCATCCTGGAGACCCTCGGCGTGGGGGAGGATGCGGGTTCGGACGGATCGTTTCTGCTGGGCCCGGGCCGGAGGGGGTTCGTGCAGGAGGGGGGAACGAACGAGGTCTCCGTGCTGCTGTACGTGGGATCGAAGCTGGATGCGGCGGGTCGGTACGAGCAGGCCGACGGCCTGCTGTCGGTCGGCGATATCGAGGCGGTGGGCAGATCGGGTGAGGGGGTTTTCTCGCAGACGGGAGGAACCAACACGGCGCGGAGGATTCATCTGGCGGAGTATTCGGCGGGCTCGGGCACCTATGAACTCGCGGGAGGGAGACTGGCGGTCGGTTCGTACGAGCTGGTCGGGCGTCTGGGTGGGGGGATCTTCCGGCAGTCGGGCGGGACGAACGAGACGGCCGAGCTGTATCTGGCTGAACGGGCCGGTTCGACGGGGCAGTACGAGTTGAGCGGGGACGGTCTTCTGAGGGTTTCGAATGCAGCGGTGGTGGGCGACGGAGGATGGGGCACGTTCCGGCAGTCGGGCGGGACGAACCGCGTGGAGGGCGATCTTCATCTTGCCAGAGGATCCGGGTCGCAGGGGCGTTACGAACTGACGGGCGGAACCCTGAGCGTCGGGGGGCGGATCGTCGACGGCCCGGGCGACGGGGTTTTCGTTGTGGAAGGAGGGACCCTCGAGGCGGGAGGGATCGCCGCGCTGGACGAGCTGCGGATCGGCGAGAACGCCGCGGGTTCCTACACGCAGTCGGCGGGGACGAACACCGTTTCTCTGGTCGAGATCGGGATTTCGAGCGGCGCGGAGGGGACGTATGTTCTGGACGGAGGGATCCTGTCGGCGGGGCGGGTCGATGTCGGTTCCCGCGGGGAGGGAACCATGGAGAACCGCGGCGGCAGGCACCTCACGGAGGGCGACTTGAATGTGGGCCTGCAGGCGGGAGGGAACGGCAGATACGAACTGGGCGGCTCGGGAACGTTGCAGGCGCCCAATGAGTTTCTGGGGAACAGGGGCGGCGGTGTTCTTGTCCAGACCGCCGGGAGCAACGCGGTGAAGTCCGTGTTGTATGTCGGGTACGAGGCGGGGGCGGAGGGGAGGTACGAACTGGCGGGCGGCAGCCTGCGTGCAGGCGAGGAGGTCGTCGGGAAGTACGGCGCCGGAACCTTCGAACAGACCGGGGGCGACAACACGGTGGAAGGCGCCCTGCGGATCGGCAGGCATGCCGGGGCCGAAGGGCTCTACTCGTTGCAGGGAGGAAGTCTGAGCAGCGGGCTGGTGGAGATCGGGCCTGCGGGGCGGGGAACCCTGAGCAACGGCGGCGGCGTGCACGTCATGAGCAACCATCTGTACATCGGGACCTACGGCGGAGGGGACGGGCGCTACGAATTGAGCGGTTCCGGTTCGCTGTCGGCGCCGAGGGAGTTTCTGGGCAACCAGGGCGTGGGCGCGATCGTGCAGACGGGAGGCACGAATACGGTGGCCCACGAACTGTACCTCGGCTACTGGGCCGGGGGCCGGGGAACCTATCGGTTGATCGGGGGTACGCTCTCGGCGGGAGAGGAGGTCGTCGGACGCTACGGCGCGGGGGTGTTTGAACAGACGGGCGGGACGAACACGGTGGAAGGCGGCCTGTACCTGGGTCGGTACGTCGAGTCCGAAGGATCGTACACGATCCGCGGAGGCTGGCTGGAGGTTCGGGAACTGCATCTGGGAGGCGAAGGGGTCGGGCGACTGGAGATTGCGGGGTCTTCGGCGGAACTGGAGGTGTCGGACTTCCTGCATCTGGGGCCGGGAGCCGCGATTTCGGCGGATGCCCCGATCACGGTGCACATGACCGGCACGATCTTCGAGAACGAGAGCACGGATCCCGAGAGCCTGGCGGGCCTGGCGAATCTCGAATTGCGCTTCGAAGGAACCTCTCCGGCGATGGATTGGTTCGAGGTCGGCGGACGGGATTACGGCCCGGTCGAACGGGGGTTCGACGGCAATTTCGCCGTGGGCCGTCTCATCCTGGCCGGGGTCGAGCTGGGATTGACGGATTTCTTCGACAACCGTCCGGACTGGGACGGCAGCGAGGCGTTGTACGTGGAGATGCTCGTGGTCGAGGAGGACTCGTTGCTCGATTTGAACGGTCTGAACGTCTATTGCCGTGAGGCGGCGATCGATCCGGGCGCGACGATCGAGTACAACGGCGGCAGCGTGACGGTGGTTCCCGAGCCGGGGGTTCTGGTCCTGCTGACGGCGGCGGCCGTCGGGTTGCGCCGGCGCCGGGTCCGTTCCCTTTGCGGGAGCGGGGCGAAGGCGACTTCCGTGGAAGGGGCCTGACCCGCTCCCGCTGACCCCCGCGAGGGACGATCCGTGGAACCGCGCCGCCCCTTTCTCCTTCCGTTCACACTTGGACGCGCATGGCGTCGACGGGTTTCATCCGGGCCGCGACGAGCGTCGGGTAGGCCGCGGCGAGGACGGTGACGACCGTTCCGATCCCGACGGCCGCGGGGAAGCCGATCAGCAGAAACCGCAGCGGCCGGGCCTCGACGAGCAGGCCGGGCTCGAGCGAGATCATCACCTGGAGGATCGCCAGGACGTACCCGAACAACGCGCCCGTCGCGCTGGCGAAAAGCCCCAGGAGCAGGCTCTCGATCAGGAAGAGGCGGACGACGAAGGAATCGACGGCGCCGAGGCATTTCAGGGTGCCGATCTCCCGGTAGCGTTCGGTCACGCTCATCAGCATCGTGTTCACCACCACGGAGAAACAGAGGATCCCGGAGAGCCCCAGCATCCAGATGAGCTGGTCGTGTTCCCGCTGGGCGGCGTCCGGACTGTTCGACAACACCCCGGCCTGTTCCAGGACGGCGCGGGTGTGGACGACCTCGCTGCGCCGCAACTCCCGCAGCATGCCGTTGTAGGTGAGGGTGTTGACGAAGAAGGCGACCACCACGGCGATGCTGATGAAAACGAGCGCGAATCGCCCGATTCGCACCAGGATGTTCTGCCAGCACATGGAGAAGGTGCGGCTCCACGGCAGGGAGAGGCGGCGCTCTTCCGGCGGGGTGTCGAAGACCGTGGATCCCGAGGGGCCTGCGGATGCGTTCCCTGAATCCGGGGGAGATTTCGTCGGGTTCGTCATGATCAGAAGGGCAGTTGCCTCGTGCACTGGGCGATGAGCGCCAGCGCGACGGCGGTCATTCCGGCCAGGCCCATGCCGCAGGAGAAGCCCGCGGCGACGACGGGGATGTACCGGTTCCACCGGTCCCGGCCGAAGCGTTTGCTGAAGTAGTACCGACTGAGCAGCGCTCCGCCCAGCAGCGGCAATCCCATGTGGAGCGGCTGTCCGATGCCTCCGACGAGCCCGTAGAAGAAGATCACCGGAAGACCGAAGAGGGCGAGAGCGCCGTAGATGAGAAGGCCGAGGATCCCGGAACCGAGGATCACGGGCGGTTTCAGGGCCTCGAGCAGGAGCCGGTGTTCCGATCCGTTGGCCGTGAAGATCAGGTAGGCCTGTCTC
>CAYNBQ010000136.1:0-6587 GCA_964395275.1 uncultured Verrucomicrobiota bacterium | reverse complement strand
TGAAGGCGCGCCGCCGGGGTGGAAAGTGCCTGGCACTCTGGGCAAAGGGGAGGAAAGCCGCCAGGCACTCTCGGGTGGATCCGGACGCGACGCTTCGCCCTTGCCCCGGGCTGATGCCCGCCGCGCCTTCAGCGCATTCTCCACGGGTGGTCCTGCGCAGGAGGAACGGGTCGGCCGAGCGGGATCGGCCTCCTACTCTGGTTTCCAGAACCTGCGTGAGGTACCCCCAAATAAAGTAGGAGCCCCGCACCTGCGGGGCGATTCCGTAAAATGCGGCCTGAAGGGCCGCAACCCGATAGCCCGGGGCATCGCCCCGGGGAATGCGTACCTCTTCCCACGCGCGCTGAAGGCGCGCCGCCCGAACGGGAAAGAGTGCCGCGCCTTCAGCGCGGAGGAGATGTCTCGGGATCGCCATTCCCGGGGCGTTGCCCCGGGCTGAGGACCGATGCGCCTTCAGCGCATTTTCGGCGAGTCGTCCTTCGCGGGTTGGCGGGATCGGCCCCCCACGAAGGGTTGGTGCTTCGCGGGACAAAGCGCGAACGGGTCGTCGTCCGCAACGGGGATCGGTGGATGCAAACCGGGCGCCGGAACCCCGATGGGATCCGGCGCCCGGCGTGGACGTCGTTTCCGAAGGCAGGAACTAGATGTCCTGCGGGCGAACCGTCTTGCGGCCGTTGGCCAGCGCGCGCTTTTCCGCTTCCTTGATCAGGTTGCGTACCGCGGCGTCGAGTGCGGGATAGAACTCCGAGGACACGTTGCACTTCTTCACCGCAGCCTTGGTCCGGCTCTTGGAGATGATCATCTCCGCGGGAGCCTTCGCCGCTTTCTTCCGAGTCGCTTTCTTCTTTGCCATATGAGGCCTCCTCTCTCCTCCTTTTGGTGGATAGACCGCCGTTGAGTGTACGGCTTCGATTGCCGAAATCCAGCCCTATTCTGCGCATTTCCCGCGGAATTCCAGCGAAAAGTTTCCTTCGATCCCGGGCGCTCGCGCCCGTTGTTCCGGCCCCCTACAATGCGACGCCATGATCGCCTTCCTTCTGCAGACCGCCGCCGCGTCCCCGGCCGTCCCGGGCGGGCCGGCGGAGATCCCGCTGTCGCCCGACAACCCCGCCGCGTCGATCCTGGCCGCCTGGTTCCTCGCGGGTCTCTTCCTGGATTTCCTCGCGCTCGGCTACCTGCTCCGCCGAGGCCTGCCGCGACCCCGCGTTTCCCCTCCCCCGTGGCCTCCGGAGGAGATCGCGCCGGTTTCCCTGGCCCTCTTCGCGCTGATGTTCCTTTCCTCCGGGCTGGCGTCCGCGGCGGGTCGTCTTCCCGGACTCGAAGGCGCGGATTCCGAGACCGTCGCCATGCTCATCCACGGCATCCTCTTCCAGGCGGCCGGCGTCGCGGTGATCCTCCTTCGGCTGCGCACCTGGGGGGCGTCTCCGCGCGGAATCTTCGGCCTGAACGCCCGGTCGGTGATCGTCGCCCTGATCGCCGGTCCCCTGGTCCTGCTGGCCGTCTCCCCGGTCGTGGACCTCACGCAGCTCGCGGTTCCCAGGATCATGCTCCGCTTCGGGCTGGAACCCCGACCCCAGGAGATCCCCGTCGAGTTCCTCGAAACCGAATCCCCCTGGGTGACCGGCATCGTCATTGTGTTCGCGGTGGCCGTCGCCCCCGTGATGGAAGAACTCTTCTTCCGAGGCTTTCTCTACCGTTCCCTGCGCCGGCCGATCGGGATCCTTCCCGCCGCCGTTCTCAGTTCGGCGATCTTCGCGTCGTTCCATCTCAACCTGGCCGCCGCCCCCGGCCTTTTCCTGCTCGGGATGGGCCTGATCCTCGGCTTCGAGTTGACGGGCACGCTCGGCACCGCGATCGTCATCCACGCGATGTTCAACGCCAGAAGTCTTCTTCTCATGCTCCTCCTGCGCGATACCATGGCGTCATGAAGAATCTCCCCTTCCAGACCGTCGACTGGCTTCCGGACCGCCCCCCGGCGCGGATCCCGGGCCGGCTGCGCCTGCTCGACCAGACCCGGCTTCCCGGGGAAACCGCCTACCTGGAGACGGACGATCTCGAGACGATCCACGACGCCATCCGGCGGCTCGTCGTGCGCGGCGCGCCGGCCATCGGCGACGCCGCGGCGATCGGGTGCGTCGCCGCGGCGCAGCGGATCGACGCCCCGGACGTCTCGTCGTTCGCCCGCGCGATCCACCGGATCGCCGATCGCCTGGCGGAGTCCCGGCCGACGGCCGTCAACCTCTTCCACGCCCTGGACCGGATCCGCGCGGCGGCGGACCGGCTCCCCCCGGAGGGCGATCGCGCGACATGGCTCGATCTTCTCCTGGACGAGGCCCTCGCGATCCTCGAGGAAGACCGGCAGACCTGCCGGCGGATCGGCGAATACGGGGCGCGCCTGTTGCGCGACGGCGCGGCGGTGCTGACCCACTGCAACGCCGGGGCCCTCGCCACGGCGGGGATCGGCACGGCCCTGGCCCCCGTCTACCAGGCCGTCGCCGGGGGCATGCGCATCGAGGTCTACGCCGACGAAACCCGCCCCCTGCTGCAGGGGGCCCGGCTGACCGCCTGGGAACTGCATCGGGCCGGCGTCCCCGTGACGCTGTTGTGCGACGACATGGCCGGCGCTCTTCTCGGCTCGGGTCGGATCGACATCGTGATCGTCGGGGCCGACCGGATCGCCCGCAACGGCGACACCGCCAACAAGATCGGCACCTACGGACTGGCGTTGCTGGCGCGGGCGCACGGCGTGCCCTTCTACGTCGCCGCCCCGTGGTCGACGATCGACCTCACCCTGGCCGACGGCGAGGGGATCCCGATCGAACACCGTGCCGCCGAAGAGGTGACGCGTCCCTTCGGCGTGCCGATCGCCCCGGAAGGAATCGCCGTTTTCTCGCCGGCCTTCGACGTGACCCCCGCGAGGCTGATCGACGGGATCATCACCGACACCGGCATCCTGCGTCCGCCGTACGAGGAATCGATTCGGGCATCCCGACCCGCCGGCGGACCGGGGGAGGCATGAACCGTGGAGATCCGGGACCTCGGCGAAACCGAACTCATCCGCCGGCTGACCGCCCCGATCGGGGAATCGGACGACGTCGTGGTCGGCCCGGGGGACGATGCGGCGGCGATCCGCCTGCCGGGCTGCAGGGATCTTCTGCTGATCACCACCGACCCGGTGATCCGCGGGGTGCATTTCACCCGGGACGACGACCCCCGGGACGTGGGCCGCAAGGCCCTCGGCCGGAACCTGAGCGACATCGCCGCCATGGGGGGCGTTCCGCTCGCGTGCGTGGCGAGCCTGGTCCTGGATCCGCGGATCGACCCGCGGGCGGTCGACGCCCTCTACGAAGGAATGCGCGCGACGGCCGCTTCCTTCGACGTGCGGATCGTCGGCGGCGACGTCGCCTCGGCGCCCGACGCCTTCGCCGTGACGATCACGCTCGTCGGGCGCGTCGAACCGGATCGCGTGGTGCGGCGGTCCGGGGCCCGCGCCGGGGAACGTCTCTACGTCACCGGTTTTCTCGGCGGTTCGCTGTCGGGCCGTCATCTGCGTTTCGTCCCGCGCGTGCGCGAAGGGCGGTTTCTCGCGGAAGAGGGATTGGCGACGGCCATGATCGACGTGAGCGACGGACTCGCCACGGACCTGGGTCATCTCTGCGCCGCCTCGGGTTGTTCCGCGGAAATCCTTGACGATGCGATCCCGATCGCCCGGGAGGCGCGCGAGGCCTCCCGATCCGACGGCCGCCCGCCGCTGGACCACGCCCTGTGCGACGGCGAGGATTTCGAACTTCTTTTCACCGTCGCCGACGGGAACGCGGCCCGCCTGGAATCGTCATGGCCGAAGACCTTTCCCGATCTGCGGCTCTCCCGGATCGGCCGAATTACCCCGGAGGGACCGGCGGGCTCCGTCGTGAGAATCGATTCCCATGGAAAACGAATCCCCCTCGATCGCAAAGGTTATGATCATTTCGCCGACTGAGCTTCGGTTCGAAACGCGATCCGCCGAACAGACGGAGGCGATCGGCGCCGCCGTCGGCCGCCGATTGCGGGCGGGCGACGTGCTGGCCCTGTCGGGCGACCTCGGCGCCGGGAAGACCTGTTTCGTCCGCGGCCTGGCCCGGGGACTGAACATCCGCGGGCCGGTCGCCTCGCCGACCTTCGTCTTGATCAACGAACACCGGGGCCGGGTGCGGCTTTATCATGTCGACCTCTACCGGATTCACGACCCGATCGAGGCGGCGGAGATCGGGATCGAAGAATTGCTGCCGAGCGAAGACGGGGTCACCGCGATCGAGTGGGCCGAACGCATCGACGAGTGGATTCCCGCGGAAGCGGTCCGGATCCGGATCGAGATCCCCTCCCCGGAATCGCGTCTGTGGAAAATCGCCGGCGGCGTCGACCTGACGACCCGGATCCGGGCGGCCCTGGGAGAGACGCCGTGATTCTGTCCATGGACACCTCGACGTCCGCGGGCTGCCTCGCCCTGCTCGATCCGAACGGCGCGGTCCGGGGCGAGATCGTCCTGGACACCCGCGTGCGCCACTCGGCGGCCCTCGTGTCGACCGTGTTGCGGCTCCTCTCGGACGCGGGCGTCGTCCCGCGGGATCTCACCGGCGTGGTCGTCGGGCTCGGGCCGGGATCGTTCACCGGCATCCGGATCGGGGTTTCCGCTGCGCTCGGGTTCCGTGCGGGCACGGGTTGCGAACTGCGTGCCGTCTCGAGTTACGACGCGGTGGCGCTGCATTTCCTCCGCGGCACGGAAACCGCGTCGGGGATCCGCCGGATCGCGGTGGCCGGATACGCGCGCCCGGGCGTCCTCTACCGGCGAAGCTACGGGGTCGATCCGGCCGGGGGCGTCCGGCCGCTGGAACCCTGTCGCGTGGGGTCGGCGGAGGAACTGGCCGATCTGGATCCGGACCGGATCGTGTCGAGCGATCCCGCGCGGATCTTCGAACGGTTCGGCGGAGATCTTCCCCTCCGCGATCGTTGGCACGCCGAGGCGGTGCTCCCGGACGCCGCGTGCCTGGCGGAAGCCGCCCGGGGAACGGATCCCCTGCCCCCGGGGATCGCGCCGGAACCGATCTATCTTCATCCCCCGGTGCGCACCCCGCCGCGGTGAAAGCCGGGCTCGCCCCCGATTCTCCGCCCGAGGGGAGGGTTCGACGACGCGGCGGCGACCCCGTATATTCCGGCCGAATCACCCAAGGGGGAGACCCAGTTCAATGACCATCAAGTTCATCACGATCGGCGAGAACATCCATTGCACGCGGATCCTGCTGCTCCGGGGCAAGAAGGTGAAACGCGAGGGCGAGCGCGAGTTCATTCCCTTCGAATTCGATGGACGGCCCCTGGAACTGGAGATCCCGGACTGGTACCGCGAGACGCAGTCGTACAGGGACGGCAAGGTGAAGCACTGCATCGTCGCCCTCAGGGAGGCGATGTCGGCGCCGGACGAAACGGCGCGGGAAACCGGCCTGGCCTACCTGCTTCACCTGGCCCGGCGGCAGATCGACGCGGGAACGGATTATCTCGACGTGAACGTCGACGAATTCTCGCCGGATCCCGCGGAACGCTCGGCCGCCATGGAATGGCTCGTGCCGCGTCTGCGGGAGCATTTCGATCTGCCGCTGAGCATCGACAGTTCCAACCTGGAGACCCTGGAGAAGGGGCTGGCCGCCCACGGCGGGGCGCAACGTCCGATGCTCAACTCGGTTTCGCTCGAACGGCCCGAGGCGGTCGATCTCGCCAAGCGATTCAACGCCGCGGTCGTCGCGAGCGCCTTCGGAACCTCGGGAATGCCCGCGGACGCCGCGGAACGGATCGCGAACGTCGAGGCGATCCTCGAACGCCTTTTTGCCGCCGGGATCCCGGCCTCGGACGTCTATGTCGATCCCCTGGTCTTCCCGGTGGGAACGGATCCGGGGCACGGCGTGGCCTTTCTCGAGGCCGTCCGCGGGGTCCGCGAACGATACGGCGAGGAGATCCACATCACCGGCGGGTTCAGCAACGTCTCCTTCGGCATGCCCAAGAGAAAGTTCCTGAACATGGTCTTCACCCGGCTGAGCATCGACGCGGGGGCGGACAGCGGGATCATCGACCCGATCCAGGTTTCCCTGGACGCGGTCCTCGCCCTGGACCCGGCCGACGAGAAGTTCCGGCTCGCGCAGGCGGCGCTGACCGGCGAGGACCCCTTCGGCATGAACTACCTGGAAGCGTTCCGGGACGGGCGCCTCTGACCGCCGCCCGTTGTGAGCCGCGCCGGCGCCAGGGACCGGTCCCTTTGCGGAACCGACGCCGTGCGGAGATTCGTAGAAGGGACCCGTCCCCCTCTCCCGCGAAGGATCACCCGCCACACATGCGCCGAAGGCGCATCGGTCCTCAGCCCGGGGCAAGGGCGAAGCGTCGTTGCGTCCGGACCCACCCGAGAGTGCCTGGCAGCTTCCTCCCCTTTGCCCAGAGTGCCAGGCACTTTCCACCCCGGCGGCGCGCCTTCAGCGCGCGAGGATGAGCGTCGCCGCATTCCCCGGGGCGTTGCCCCGGGCTATCGGGTTGCGGCCCTTCAGGCCGCATTTTGCGGAATCGCCCCG
>CAYNBQ010000135.1:0-6688 GCA_964395275.1 uncultured Verrucomicrobiota bacterium | reverse complement strand
CCATGACCATGCGCACGGCGATGCGGCCCCGCTCGGTGTTGTTCTGCGAGATGGAACTGAGAGGCACGCGGCTGAACTCGCAGTACGGGGCGTCGTCCACGCCGATGATGCGGACGTCTTCGGGAACGCGGAGTCCGGCGTTGCACAGGTCGTTCATCGCACCGACGGCCTCCTCGTCGGACTGGGCGACGAGCCCGTCGAATCGAAGCCCGGATTCCAGGAAGAACCGGGCGGCCGCCCGGCCTTTCTCGTAGGAGAAGTCGGCCCGTCCGTCGTCGTAGACGGCGGCGGATCGGATCTTGAGGCCGTGTTCCTTCATCGCCCTGCGATAGCCTTCGAAACGTTCCGGAATGTCGACGATATGGGCGATGGAACGGCATCCCCGGTCGATGAGATGACCGGTGGCGATGCGTCCCGCCTCGACGTTGTCCATGGCGACATTCGGCAGGGAAGGATGGATATGGGTGTCGTGGATCGTCACGACGGGCATCCCGGACTTCTGCAGATCGAGCAGGGGTTCGATCAGTTCCTCGTGGGGAACGCCGCCCACGATCACCGCATCCATGACGCCGCGGTGCATGAACCGGCTGCATGCGTGGAAGTCCTCCGCCGATTCGAAGAACTCGAGCAGTTCCCGCTGCTGGAAGCGGCGGGCTTCCGAAGAAATGCCGCGCAGCAGTTCCTCGATGATCCCGCTGCCCGAGCGTCCGAGCCGGTGGATGAAGACGCCGACGACGTATTGACGTCCCTTGAGCAGGGCGACGGCGGAAGTGTTCTTGCGGTAGTGAAGATCCTCGGCCTTGCGGTGGATGGCCTCGACGAGTTCCGGACGGACGCCCGTGGTTCCAAGGCGCCCGTTCAGCACCTTGGAGACCAAGGAGACCGAGACGTCGAGTTCCCGGGCGATGTCGCTTAGCGATGTCATGATCGAGGTCCTTCCGCCCCGGATCGGGAGCCGCCGGGAACAAGATTCCCCGGGGATTCCTTCACCGTCCGGGAGCGCTCACCAGTTCGTAGCGCAATGCGAAGATTTCGGCAAGGGACATGTCCGACGTCGGTTTCGCGTCCGGATCGGTTCCCCGCCGCGTGCGGACGTACGCGGCGACCCGGCCCCCGCGCATCCAGGCCGCGACCGACATCTCGTCCGTCCAGACGCCGAGGAAGAGCGGGGGGAGATCGACCTTCTGCAGGGCGCGGGTGGGCCGGGGGAGGCCGGCGAAGGAGATGATGGCGCGCGTCTTCGGAAATTCCCGCAGGACGTCGGCGAGGCGGTCTCCGGAGATGTAGTCGGCGATCGGGTTCGTGGGATCCCGCGCGATGAGGTCTTCGGCGATCTCGTTCGCCGTGCGGACCGGATAGCGGGACGACGGCAGGGCCTGACGGATCCCCCGCATGCGGGCGTCCATGACCTTGCGGATCATCTCGGCGTTGACGACCGGACGGATGACGAGCACCCCGCCGCCTCCGGGGAAGCGCTCCGCAACGGCGCGGCCCAGGGCGAATCCCTCGGCCTCGTAGAGGGCGTAGTCGAAGTCCGCAAAGGGTTTGCGCGAATTTCGCATGGCGAACGTGATCGCCAGGGCCAGCGCCGCGGCCACGAGGACGTAGAGCGAGGCGGTCCAGGCCGCGGAGGGATGCCTCTTGCGTTGTGCGGAGACGAAGACGATGGCGGCGAAAACCGCGAGCAGCGCGATCCACATGGGCTATCCTCCCGGGGCGAACCGGCCGCCGATCGGGCGGCGGGAAGATGAAGACGGGCCGGGCCGGATCATTGTCCCTTGACGAAACGCAACCGCTCTTCCGAGTTGATCTCGTTCCTGGGCGAGAGGCTTTCCACGTGCTGATCGAAACAGAGGAAGTTGGATTTCATCACGTGCCGGAAGGCGTAATAGCCCTTGTTGCCGGACCAGGGAGGGAAGATGGGGTCGTCGCCCATGCTCGGTTGCGGATCGTAGGGCCACTGCGGGATCGCGTAATCCGCGTATCGCTCCGTCTCGGTCATCAGGAACATGAACGACGGTTTCTTGCAGAGGCTGTCCGTGGCGCCGAGGCGCATGAACGTGTAGTCGCGGTTGATCTGGGAGGGGTGATCGACGACGACGCCGTAGGGGCCGGGTTCGCGCTTGGTGAAATCGAGCAGCATGCCTCCGGCGGCGTCCTGGTTGAACATGTAGGCGCGCTTGTAGGGATCCGAGGAGGGATGGTAGGGGCGCATCGAGGGGCAGTAGATCTTTCCGCCCTCGGGCATTCCCTTGCCGGGTTCCGGTCCCCAGCGCTGGATCTTCGTCCGCGCGTAGCCGAGATCGTTGAGGATGTCCACCCAGGAGAGGTACTGGTAGTAGCGTCGCTTGGCGTGGGCGTTGCCCGGGTAGCGGCCGTCGTGATCCGAGGCGAACATCTCGGCCATCTGTCCCATCTGCCGCATGTTCGAGGCGCAGGAGATCCCCTTGGCGCGTTCCAGCGCCCCGCGCAGCGCGGGCAGAAGCATGGCGGCGAGGATGGCGATGATCGCGATCACGACCAGCAGCTCGATCAGGGTGAAGGCGCCGGCGGCACGATCGGGAGATGCCGCGCGGGGGATCCGCCGGGGAAGCCGGCCGGGGCCGTGAGTGGGTTGAGGCGACGTCGTCATTCGCTGCTCCTGTCCGGGTACGCCGCGAACAAGCGGGCTATCAATCGATTGATATATCAAGAATCGCCGATTCGACGGCGTCTGTCAACCGGCGAAAGGCCGGATTTTCCGTTCCCGCCCGCCGCGGAAGGGGTCGCGATCCGATTCCGTTTCACCATCGCTCAGAAACCCTCTCGAGGCAACGTGCAGAGGATGCGGATCCGGCGTCGGGAAAAGTCGCCCGGGGCGACGGGGACGAAATCGCCTTCCACGGGGACGCCGTCTACGAGGAGGCGCGGTTGCGGTCCGGCGCCGCGGCGGATTTCGATCTCGAAGAGGATTCCCCGGAAGGGGCGGACGAAGCGGACCCGATTCCACGCGGCCGGGATCCGCGGGCGCAGGCGGAAGCCGTCGAAGGTCCGCCGGAATCCGAGCATCCGGTCGAAGACGTTCAGGAAGTTCCATGCGACGGTGCCCGATCGCCAGGGATCGTCGGAGACATGGTGGGCGGTGCGCAGGGCGGTCGGACCGACGTACCCGTTGGCCTGGGCATAGGGTTCGCTGCGGGTCTCGTCCGGGAGGATCCGCTGCAGCGTTTCCCAGGCCTTCTCGATCCGTCCGGCCTCGAAATCCGCGGCGATCTTGAAGGCCGCGGCGTGACAGTAGACGTTGCCGTTGGTGGCGAATCCCGGGGGGATCCCCGTGATCTGGCCGATGCCGGGATCGTACTTCGTGTACGGCGGCCAGTGGTGGACGGGGCCGACCGGGGTTTCGACGATTTCCTCCATCTTCCGCGCGATGCGTGCGTATTGGCGCGCATCCACGACGCCCGACAGCATCGCCCACGACTGGGGATTGATGAAGATCCGCCCGGACCGCCGGGATCCGATTCGCCGTCCCTCGTCGTTGATCGCGTAGAGGAACCGGTCGCCGTCGCGGCCGTGTTCCAGGATGATCCCTCGGAGCCTGCGGAACCGGCGGGCGCAGAGTCGGGCCGTGCGTCGGTCTCCCTTCCACTCGGCCATTCGCCCGACCAGTCGGAGGACGCGCGCCAGGGCGAGGCTCATCCAGACGCCTTCCCCGCGGCCGCGGGGTCCGACGTGATCCATCAGGTCGTTCCAGTCGCCGTGGTGGATGAGGCTCAGGCCGTGCGGGCCTCGGTCGTTCCAGAGGAACTCCATGGCGCGCAGGTTGTGTTCCCAGACGGTGCCTTCGCCGGAATCGGAGTAGGGGACCGTTTCGTCCAGCAGGGAGAGATCCCCCGTCTCGCGCAGGACGGCGTCGGTGGCGTGGGCGATCCAGGACGGGGAATCGGCGTAATGCTTGTCGGCCGCAGCGATCTCCAGGCTCGCGACCCGGAAGGCCCGGGGGCAGAAACCGTCGCTGCGCTGATTCCGCAGGGCGCGGGCGAGCATCTCCCGCGCGCGGCCGGGATCGAGGATGCTCATTCCGGCGGCGTCCTGGCAGGTGTCCCGGAATCCCTTGAAATAGAACCGGGCCCAGTCTGCCATCAGGTGGAGCTGGTGTTTCAACCAGACGTTGAAGAGATGGTCGAAGGAAGGATCGGGGGTCTCGATCCGCAGGCGGCCGAGGCGGCGGACGTTTCCTTTCTTGACGGCCTCGAATTCGGCCTCGATCTCCTTCGATCCGGCGAAGGCCTTCCGCACCCGCCGGGCTTCGGCGAGGTCGTGAACGAGCCCGAGAACGATGTTCCACCGGCGCGACCGTCCCGGGGGGATCCGCAGGTCGTGCTGTACCGCCCCCAGAAGGGGTTCGACGCTGGCGTTGCTGCGGCCGAGCCGGCCGCGCTCGACGCGTTCGGGACGGGCGTAATCCCGCCGGGGACCGAGGAAGAAGGCGCGGGAGGCGTCCCAGTGGCGGATGCGCCGGTCGCTGTAGAGGAAGGCGCGGTAGCGCTTGTCCGTCACGGTCCAGGTGCGGTTGCGGAAGAGGAGAAGGTTGTCCTCGGGCAGGAATTCCGCGCTGAGGCCGCTGAGGTATCCGAAGGGCATGTGCATGCCGTCCAGTCGGATTTCGGCGACCGAGAAGACCGAGAGGTTCCGCGGGGTGTCCGAACGGTTGGAGACCTCGATCGTCCAGATCTCAGCGGCGTGCTTTCGGGGCACGAAGAGGCGGAACGCCGTTTCCACGCCGTTGCGGCGGGTGCGCAGGATCGTGTAGCCGAGGCCGTGCCGGCACTCGAAGAGATTGTGACCGGTTCCGCAGGGAAGGAACCCGACGCTCCAGAACTCGCCGGTGTCGCGGTCGCGCACATAGATCCAGCGGGGGGAATCGCGTTCGTCCTGTTTGCCGAAGAGGTTCGTCACGACGCCTTCCTCGCTCTGGAAGAGCGAGAAGCCGTTCATGTTCTGGGCGGCGCAGGCGAGGTAGGTGGGGTTCCAGAAGAAGTTGAACCAGTCGCGCGGCGTATGCGGGGTGGTGACGACGTATTCGAGTCCGTCGTCGGAGAAATGTCCGTAGTCGCCCATGTCGTTCCGGGAGATGTCCTTCGGGGATCGCGCCCCGGCTTCGGAAACGGCGCCCGTCCCGGCGTCCGGTTTCCGGGGGAGGCGTCGGAGATCGAAAGAGAAGAGAGCGCCGCGGCACGGCGCCGCGACGCTCTCCCAATCCGTCGGGACCTGCCGATTACCCGCGGAGTTTCCTCATCGCGGCGCCGATCGCCCCGATGCCCAGCAGGAGCAGGGTGCCGGGTTCGGGAACGGTCTCGATCGTCAGCACCGGGGTGCTGGCGCCGGAGGTGTTGTCCGCCGCGGCGATGATGAACCGCCGGTAGTTGGCGGAGGGTTCCTGATCCATGTTGACCCGGATGAAGGCGTAGTCGCCGGCGGAGGCGCCGCCGTCGTACTGGGCCTGCAGCCAGGAGGCCAGGTTGGCGTCGCCGGTGTCGTCGGTTGCGACATCGACGAACTCCGGGGCCCCCCCGGTTCCGGGCCAGAGCGTCCAGTCGAGCATGGCGTCCTGGATCTTGGTGGCGTTGGGATCGTCCGCCCCCGTGTAGTGATCCGCGGCGACCACGGCCGAGCTGCTGTCGACGCGCACGCCGTAGACGTCGGCGGTGAGATTGGTGGTGTCCCAGATGTTGTCTTTCGCGGCGAAGGAGAGATCCGCCGTGGAGATCGCCAGACCGCCCAGGTCCGGCAGAGCGAAGACCAGGATCGCGGAAACGCTGCGCTGCGGACTGCCCTCGCTGCCGAGACGCAGTTCCTGCTGGCCGTTCCAGTCGAGCCCCCCGGTCGAGTACACGGTGTTGTCCGCGACATCGCCGGGGACGCTGATGATCGCCGCGTTGGCCGCCGGGACGCCGACCGCCACTGCGATCGCCAGCGCAGCCGAAAGAAGAGTTTTGTTCATGCTGTTCATGGAACCGATTTTCCTCCCTTGCTCGGTTGACGCCGCGGGCATCCTCGCCTGCCGTCGGGGCGTCGGTTTGCCTCGTAATCCGGATTCACGGACCCGCGCGTTCCGGCCCGTCCGAACCGCCGCAGATCCCCCGCGGTCCGCCTCCGTAGGAATAGACCACGGATCAAACCTTTGATATAAGCTATCCCGTAGAGAATGCCGGGTCAACCCGGAAAATCGGCTTTTTTTCGGACCGGATTCGACCGGCCTCTCTTCGAAGGGATCGTCCGCGCAGCAAGGGGCGGATCTCCGGGGCGGCGGGGTTCCACCGGCGCCTTTCCCGGTCCGCCCGGAGAAGGTACCGTACGCCCCGGGGAGGAAAGGACATGCTGTCTCGAGAACGGGTCGCCCGTCTGATCGATCACGAGCCCGTGGACCGGATTCCGCTCTACGGATGGGTTCGCGCGAATCTCGAGGAGAAGATCCGCGAGGCCTTCGGATCGGTGGAGGCCTTCGAAGACCGGTACGAATTCGACCTGGCCCATCTGTTCGGCGGTCCGGCGCCGTATCCGGCGGAGGGGCTCCGGGCGCTGCGGGAGGCCGGCGGAGGCGAGATCCTGCCGAAGGATCTCTTGGATCTCGATCTTTCCGATCCGAGCGATTCGGACGCCTGGGCGTCGGTCGTTCGGGATATCGAGTTCCACCAGGGGCGGCGCG
>CAYNBQ010000134.1:0-6722 GCA_964395275.1 uncultured Verrucomicrobiota bacterium | reverse complement strand
GGATGAACCGTGATCTCCACCCGTTCCGTGACCGTCTCCTTGAGCTTGCCGTCCACATAATAGGAAAGCAGCGCCTTGACCCAGTAGCTCGCCCCCTCGGGATCCGTCCCGCCGAGGCCTTCGCCCGGAATCAGGATCCACCGCGCCGTCATGTCCCCGTACGGCCCGAGGCTGGAGGATCCGTCGACCGAGGCCACCCCGGCGAGGTCGGGCGGCACGATGTAGAAGCGGTCCGTCACGTCGCGGCCGTCGGCGTCCGTCACCCTCGGCGCGATCGTCAGGCCGACGAGTTCCTTGTCGAGCCCGTTGGTCAGCGCCAGTTCCGCGGAGAAACCTTCCCGTTCCATCGTCGCCTTCTGCGCGATCTCGAACTCGACGACCTCCGTCGCCAGCAGCCCCTCCAGCATGAACTGCGGGAGCCGGAAGAGCCCCTCGCCGTCCCCTTCCTCCATGCCGGGAAGCATGAGGGTCCCGAACCGCACCTCGTACTTCGTCGGGTTCACCAGCGGGATCTTGGCCTCGCTCAGCGTCTCCTCCGGCAGCGGCTCGAGCGTGTCGGGGTCGAACTCGACGTACGTCCCGGTGACGTGCAGATAGGTCGTTTCCCCGTACAGATACTCGTAGTCGCCCGGTTCGATCACGTAGCCGATCCGCTGCGTGCTCTCGGGCGCCATGTCGCCGACCCGGCCGCCGGCCGACAGCGTGATCCCCGAAGCGCCGACCACTTCGATCCGAACGTCGTGCAGCTCGATCTTGCTCGGATTCACCAGGATGAGCTGGTCCCGCAGCGGATCCTGGAGATCGTTCGGAATCGCGATCCACGGGGGCAGCGAGACGATCTGAGGCCGCTCGACCTCCGTCACGAAGGTCAGGTTCAGGGTGATTTCGTACGTGTCCTCGATCGTGATCGGCTTGACGACCCAGTCGATCTGCAGGGCCGTCGCCGTGAGGCGGACGGATTCCACCCACGGTTCGCTGCCCGGCATCACGTCGATCGACCCGTCCGTCGATTCATGGCCCGGCGCGCGGATCACGTAGTCGTACATCCCCGAGGGGATGTCCTCGGCCGACGCGATCCCGGCGGCGTCGGCGATCAGGTGATAGACGTTGTGGTACGTCCGGACCTGCCCGTCCCCGTAGGTCGCCGTGAACGTGTCGCGGCTGACCATCTCGATCTCGGCGCCTTCCAGCGGCAGACTCGAATCGCTGCTCAACACGAACATGACGCCGCCGCGCACCGAAGAGGTCACCTCGATGTTCAACAGCATCTGCGTCGCCGCCGCGCCGTCGGTCACGGTCACTACGTCCAGATAGCGTCCCAGTTCCGTCTCCGCGGGCGGCGAAACGACGACGTCGAACTGCGTGCTTTCCCCCGGCGCGAGAACCGACGTCCCGGGCGCGCCCGTCACGACCCACGGCAACCGAGGCGGCGCCAGGACCTGGATCTGCCGCATCGTTCCCAGACCCTCGTTGGTCAGGGTCAAGGTCACCGAACGCGACGATCCCGGTTGGATCCCGATTTCGAGCTCGGAAGGTTCGATCCGCGGGATCGGCCGGGCCGGAACCAGTTCAAGATGCAGCTTCGCGGTGGCCGTCGCCCCTTCGTTCGTCGTGACGACCAGCTCGAACGCCGCGGAATCCGGCGCATCCTCGGGAATCAGGATCGAGAGGTCCACAGGCATCCGTTCCCCGGGCCCCAGCGTCTCCACCTCGTAGCGGAGCGATCCCGCGACGTTGTCGCCCGTGTCCCGGTCGACCAGTTCGACCTGGATGCCCGTCAACGGATCGTCGCCCGGATTCGAAACCGTGTACGTGTGCGAGAAGACCCGGTTCGTCGAGGTCCGCACGTTCAACCGCGCGGGATCGATGTCCACCGCCACCAGGTTGAACACCGTGTACCCGCCGTTGCCGACCTTCCGGGAGATCAGGTAGCTCTCGATGTTGTAGTAGCCGGCGTCTCCCGCCAGCGGCTGGAAGGTGTACGAGAAGTTCCCGTCGAAATCGGTGATCGTCTGGAAGGTGCGGGTCGTCGGATCGAGCAGGTTCGTCACCAGCGAGCCGCCCGGAACCCCTTTGCCCTTGGCGACCGACAGCAACACCGTCGTCTGGACGATGGGGATCCCGGTCAGCGAGATCACCGTCCCCGAGATCTGCACGGGTTCGCCGCGCATGTAGACCTCTTTGTCGGTGGTCAGCGTCCATTCGGCCTTCTCGATCACCTGCAGCTTCAACGTCTCCGAAACGCTCTTGACGCCGTCGGTCGCCGTGATCTCGACCGTGTAGTTGCCCGTGGAGAAGGAGCGCAGGTCCACCGATCCGACGAACTTCGATTCGACCGCGTCGAACGTCATCGGGACGTCTTCCAGCAGAACGAATCCCGTGTCGGCCTTCGCCAGGGTGAAGCTGGCCCCCACCCCCTCGTCCGGCCCCACCAGGCCCTCGTCGCCGATTCCGCGGCGCACCCACGCCAGGAAATCGGCCACGCGGTCGGACAGGTAGATGAACCGGCCGTTGCCGGGGTAGTCGACCCAGGGATCCTCGGAGAAGATGTCCCCCAGTTCCCCGATGTACGAACCGCCCAGCGCGTCGAGATCCAGGTCGAAGTTGTCCCCGACGAAGAACGTTCCGTCGGCGACGGTCACCGTGTTGTTCTCCTCGCTCTCCTCGACGACGCTGTCCGCCACGTCCACCGACGCGGTCAGCGTGTGCGGGACGAACGGGTCCGCCATCGCCTCCCATTCGAGGTCGAGCCGCAGGGTGCTGTTGCCCGTCAGCCGCGGGATCTCCCGCGCGGCGATCTGTTCGCCGTCGAGATAGAGCGCGAAGACGAAGGGTTCGAAGGTCGTCACCAGCGACTCGTTCGCGATCGTGGCGCGGAATACGACGTCGTTGCCGAACAACGGGTCCGTCGGCGTCCACGACACGTCGCTCACCACCAGGTCCGGATAGAAGATCGTGATCTCCGGGATCGCGGCCTCGACCTCGTTGTTCGCCTCGTTCCCCTCCTCCACGACGTTCGCCTCGTCGATCACCACGGTCGCCACGTGTTCTCCGGGCGTCGCCGGGGTCTGCAGCGCCAGCACCTGCGACGCCCCCGCCGCCAGGTAGGAGATCTCCCGTTCGCCGAAGAATTCGCCGTCGAGGTAGTAGCTGATCGTGAACTTCCGCTCCACGTCCGCTTCTCCCGCATTGCGGACGCGCACGCTCACGTCGAACGACGTTCCCTCCGACAACACCGTGTCCTCCGGCAGGATCGTGATCGAGTCCGCCGTGAGGTCCGGGTACGCGAGCGTCAGCGCGGGGAGGGCCAGCGAGATCCCGTTGTTGCCTTCGTCCGACTCCGGCACCTGACTGACCGGATCGTCCACGATCGCCGTCAACAGATGTTCGCCCGCCGAGGGCGTGAAACTCATCGACACCGTCGAGGTCGAGCCCGCGAGGAGTTCGCCCACCGGTTTGCTCATCCTCAGTTCGCCGTCGACGTAGAGGCTCACCCGGAAATCGAAGGCGTCGGCCAGGCCGCGGTTTTCCACCGTAACCGTCACCCCGACCGGACGCTGGCTGCTGATGACCGTTCCCTCGAGATCCGTCTGCAGATCCGTCGGCGCGAGATCGGCGAAGAAGAGCTGCTGCAGCGTCAGCGCGCTTTCCGCGTCGTTGTTCTCCTCGTTCGTCTCCGAAACCTGGTTCCGCAGATCATCGGCCGCCACCCGGACCGTGTGCAGTCCCCGGGTCGCCGTCCAGACGAAGGGAACCTCGACGGATTCGCCCGCGTCGAGGACCTCGTCGACGCGTTCGTACCCCGCATACTGCCCGTCGATGTAGAACGCCGTGAAGAAACCGTAGAAGGTGGGGCCGCCGCCGGCGTTCGTGATCACGGCGGTGATCGTCACCTCGTCGCGTTCCACCGGTTCGACGGGATCCCACCGGATCGACGAGACGACGAGATCGGACCTGGTGTCCCGGACCACCACCTGCAGCGTATCGACATCCGTCGCCCCGCGGTTGTCGGTCACCGTCAGGGTCACGACGTAGGTTCCCGGATCCGCGTAGAGATGTTCGGCCAGGCTGTACGCCGCCGTCGTTCCGTCGCCGAAGTCCCACAGGTACGCGACCACGACGCCGTCGGGATCCGTCGATCCGGACCCGTCGAAGGTCAACGCCGTGTTCCAGTCGATTTCCCGGTCGGCGCCCGCCTCGGCCGTCGGTGCGATGTTGACCAGCACCTCGCGCTCGGCGAGGTCGTTCGTCGCATCCGGATCGACGACCGTCGCCTCCGAAAGCGTCGCCGTCAGGTCGACCAGCCCGGCCGCATCGGGAACCCACTCGATCCGGGCCGGGGTCGAGGCCCCGACCGCCGCATCGATCCGCACGCCGCCGATCCGGTTCTCCGGAAGCGCCTCGCCGAGGTAAACGGAAACCGTCACCGAAGCCGCCGCCGGGCCCGTGTTCCAGACCGTGACCACGATGTCGCCGGCCTTCCCGACGGTCGGGTTCGCCGGATCGAACTCGATCTCGAAGATGCTGAGGTCCGCTTCCGCCGTCGCCGTCCCCTCACCTTCCGCCGACAACGCCGACTCGTTTCCGGCGCGATCCACGGCCGCCACCGCGTACACGTAGAGAACCCCGTTCCCGATCCCCGTATCGGCGAACGCCGGATCTTCCGTCTCGCCGATCAACGCGTAGGGTCCGCCCGGCGTCTCGGACCGGTACACCCGGTATCCGGCCAGGTCCTCCGCCGCAACCCCGTCCCAGGTCAGGTCCAGGCGACCGCCGGACCGCGGATCGACCACCGACGGCGCCCCCGGCGCCTCCGGGGCCGTGCGATCGACCCGGACCGCCGAGAGCAGCGTCGCCGTGTTGGACCCGCCGTCGAGCACCGTCACCCGCAGCTCGTATTCGCCCTCGGCCAGGCCGTCCGTTTCCCAGAAACCGGCCCCGCTCCACGTGGTCTCGTCGAGCCGCAGCGGCGAATCGTCTTCGCTCGCCACCAGCCAGGCGCCGCCGGAAACCGGCCGGTATTCGAAGAGCAAGGAACGGATCCCCAGGTTGTCGCGCGCCGTCGCCGCCAGATCGACCCGGCCGCGTACGTCCGCACCGTCCCCGGGTTCCAGCGACACCGGTACCGGGGCGGTCTCGTCCTCGCCGGCCCGGCCGGAGGCCGTATCCGACGGGTCGCTCCGGTTCCCGAGAGAATCGATCGCCGTCACCCGGTACGTGTAGAGGGGACCCGCCGTCACGTCCGCATCGACCACCACGTTCGACGTCGTCGAGGAACGGATCACATCGAACGCGCCGCCGTCGGATCGACTCAACTCGTATCCGGCGAAATCGCCGATCACCACCGGGTCCCACGTCACGATCAGCACGCCTTCGCCGACCTCGACCCGGAGATTCTCCGGCGCCGGCGGGGCCTCCTGATCGACCACATACCCCTGCGTCAGCGCATCCGCGTTTCCGGCGCCGTCCTCGACGGTCGCTCGCACCGCGTACGGCGCCGACGCCAGCGCGGCCACGTCCCAGACGACCTGCGTCGCCGGTCCTTCCGCGATCGTTTGCCAGCTCTCCCCTTCGTCGGCGGAGAACTCGAATCGCACGAGGACCACGCCCACGTTGTCGTCCGCTTCCACGGTCAGCACGAACCGGTCCCGGCTCCGCGAACCGTCCGCGGGCGAAAGCGAGAGAATCCGCGGCGGCGTCAGGTCGTCGAGCGGTTCCGCCGAAACCTCGTTGGAAGCCGCGCTCGCGTTGCCGACCTGGTCGATCACCTTCACCACGTAGAAATACTGCGTGCCGACCTGCACGTCCCGGTCCGTGAAGGAGGTGCGCGTCATCGCGCCGTTGACCGGCAGGTACGCCCCCCCCGCGTTCCGAGCGCGGTACAGCCGGTAATGCCCGAAATCGGGCGCATCCGATTCGGTCCATTCGATCCGGATCCCGAGTTCCACCGGCTCGACCGACAGTTCGACGGCCCCGGGCGCCGTGTTGTCCACGACGTAGGTCCGCGTGAGTTCCGTCCCGTTGCCGGCGCCGTCGTAGACCGTGATCCGCATCCGGTACGAACCGTCGGCCGAGGCCGTGGTGTCCCACGACAGCGCGGCTTCGCCTCCGTCGGCCAGCCCGGTCCACGTCGTCCCGTCTTCCGAAATCTCGAAAACGAACCGGACCGCAGCGGCGTTGTCGACGGCCGTAACTTCCACCGCAACCACGTCCCGAACCTTCTTGCCGTCGGCCGGCTCCACCGAAAGGATCTCCGGCGGCGTCTCGTCGGCGATCTCGGGAAGATCGACGGTTGCAACGTTGTTCGTCTCGTCCGCCTCGATCACCGCGTCGTCCGGATCGATCGTCGCCTGCGCCGTGTGCAGGCCGGGCGCCGCGGGCCATTCGATCTCGACGAGCGCCTCTTCTCCCACGGTCAGCCCGCCCGCAACGACGCGATCGCCCAGGGCGTTGCCGTCGACGGCGAATCGCACGATCAGGTCGCTGGTGATCGATCCCGGCCCCTCGTTCCGCACCCGCGCCCGCAGAATCACCGTATCCCGGTCGGTCGGATGGTCGGGCGCGTACGCGATCTCCACGATCGTCAGATCCGGCAGCACGACCTCCGGCAGGTCCGCCTCGGCGACGTTGTTGCCTTCGTTCACGCCCTCGTCGATTCCGTCCGGATCGTCCGCCGCGACCCGCACCCGGTGGCTGCCCGCGGCCGCGACCCAGGTCTGCCG
>CAYNBQ010000133.1:0-6781 GCA_964395275.1 uncultured Verrucomicrobiota bacterium | reverse complement strand
GGGTATTCGGGCAGAAGACGTCTTCGTTGTCGTTGATCGTGTAGACGGCGACCTCGACGTATCCGCCCCCTTCGGCGGGCAGAGCCAGGAGGCCGCGGGGGATCTGGATCTCGAACCCGTTCGCCCCGACCCCTTCGGGCAGTGCCGAGGTGCCGTCGGCGGCGGTTGCGCCGCTGGGGCTCGTGACCTCGGGATCGTAGGCGTACAGGGCGCCGAGAATCGTCTCGAAGGCCTCCGGAGTCCCGGTGCCCTGGCCGACGTTCGGGGTCCAGCCGACGACCTCCCAGCCGTCGTACGCCGCATCGACGATGACGGCGAGATCGAAGCCGTCCGCCTGTCCCGTGGCGTTCGTGTTGGGCACCAGCAGCCAGCTGCCGCCGCCGATCGTCACCCGTCCGTGGATGCCTTCAAAGTCGTTGAAATCGAGGGAATCGGAGATTCCGGTCCCGGCCCCCGGATCCACGTCGATCAGCACGACCGTGGCGTTGAAGGATTCGTTGTTGGCGCCGAAGAGATCTCCGCGCACGGCGATGTAGAGGTTCTGATCGGTCACCGTTCCGTAGAGTTCGATGAGGGACCCGTCGCCGCCGAAATCGGAGGAGGGGGGACTGGGATTGCCCGGCCCCGGCCCGTCGACCGGCGACGCGGTCAGAAGGGGGACCTCCGGATCCCCGATTTCGGGATCGATGTCGCCGTCGATCGAGACCGCCGTCGCGGTCGTCGCCGACAGAACGAAAATCGCCAGTGTGAAAACCGCTGAGAAAACCGTAAACCGCGAGCGCACAACCCACCTCCCTGCGCCAGGGGCGCTTCATCATCCTGGCGAACATTGCTCCGGGAGGGCGCTTCAGTCAAGCCGCACCCCGGTTCCGACGGCGGGTGCGCGGCCCGCTCCGGCGGGAACGGAGGACGAAAAAAGGGCCGGCGGACGGGAATCCGCCGGCCCCGAGTTTCCGGTTCCGCGTCGCGGTCAGGGTTGGGAAACGATCCCGCGGTAGATCCGCGTGCCGACCGCCTCGGTGTCGATGTACTCCTGCGTGGTCCCGTCGCCCGGGACGTCCACGAAGCCGGGGATGTTCTCCCAGGTTCCCGTCGACACGCCGTTCTTCCGTTGCAGGGTGTACATGCGGCCCGTGATCGTCCGGACGCGGACGGCCGGTCCGCCCTCGGCGGCGGCGATTTCCACGTCGAAGAAATCGCCCGCGTTCAGAGGATCGGTTCCGGCGAAGATCTCGGCGCCGTCCTGCATCCGGTCGCCGTCGGTGTCGGCGTTGAAGGGATCGGTGCCGTAGAACTTCACCTCGTCGAGGTCGATCAGGCCGTCCTCGTCCGAATCGGCGTCGATCCCGACCTCGGTGACGCTGAAGTCGTCGAGATAACTCGTCGTGGCCGACCGGCGCTGGGCGCCGTTGAGTTTCGAGATGCTGTTGTCCTTGAATCCGAGGCCCGTGGCGAACTGGATTCCGTTGAGCCAGACGTCGTAGGTCTTGGTGGTGTAGTCCTGGCGGATCGAAACCCGGATGAACTCGCCGGTCGGAAAGGCGCCGACGACCGTCGTATAGGTTCCGGACCCGGAACCGTCGCCGTCGAGGGCCAGGATCCCGTCCTCGCTGCTGAAGAAGAGGACGCTGCTTCGCGGCTCCGAGGGAATGGTCGGCGCATCCAGGGACCCGGTCGTCTTCAGGAAGGTGTCGACCCAGATCACGTCGGCCGTACCGTCGAGGGCGACGTCGATGACCGTTCCCTCGGCGGCCTCCACGGCCTGGGCTCCCCGGGACACCGTGCCGTCCTGCACCACGGCTGAACCTTCGCTGACCGTCCAGGCTCCGTCGCCCTGGCCGTTCAGGTCTCCCAGGCTGAACCCGGGGGTCTCGTCCGGTTCGAACCCCGTCACGTAGGGAACGGTCGGCACGGCGCCGGCGGCGGCGACGGTCATGACGACGACGAGGATCCAGAGTTGCTTGGCGATGCGGCATGCGCCGTGGGCTCTCATCGGCGGCTCCTTCTTGGCTGGGATGATCACGATCGTTTCATCCGGGCGGAGACCCCGCAGGTCTCAACGGGAAACATACCCGATCGGTCCCGCGATGTACAATCAGGGCGATTCGCCGGGCGCGGTCGTTCCGTAGATTTCATACAGGATCGCGTCGACCTGGTCCTGCTGGATCTGAGCCCCGGTCTTGGTCCGCATCCGTTCGATGATCTCCCGCATCTGATCCTTCGACATCGTCTTGTAGGATTCGTTGACCCGCTCGAGGGTGTGGCACTGGGAACACTTCTGTTCGAACAGCGAGACGCTCTCGCGGGCGGCGTCGACCTCCTTCATCGGCGGGTGTTCGATCTTCGGCTTGATCTCCTCCTGGGTTTGGCTCTTGCAGCCGGCCCCGGCGAAGACGACGACAAGCAGACAGCATCCCAACAGCAGGCATCGTTTCACGACACAACCTCCTTTTGCCTTGCATCCGGCCGTATGGTGGCAGGGCCGTCCGCTTTGGTAAAGGCCCTTTTTGCCCCCCGCGCCCGGGGCGCGCTCAGCCCTTCATGCCCGTCAGCGTCACACCCTGGATGAAGTACTTCTGCGCGAAGAAGAAGATGGCGATGACCGGCAGGGTCATGATGAGCGCCCCCGCCATGAGCATCCCGTAGTTGCTGCCGGCGACGAGCTGGAAGGCGAACAGGCCCAGGGCCAGCGGGTAGAGCCGCTGATCGTTGACGTAGATCAGGGGACCCATGAAATCGTTCCAGACGCCCATGAAGGTGAAGATGGCGATGGCGGCCAGGGTCGGCTTCACCAGGGGCAGCATGATGTTCCAGTACACCCTGAAATGCCCGCAGCCGTCGATCCTGGCGGCGTCTTCGAGGTCTTTCGGGATGCCCTTGAGGAACTGCCGCATCAGGAAGATGAAAAATGCGTTGCCGAAACACGCCCCGATCCACAGGGGGGTGAGGGTGTTGTACCAGCCCAGGGTGCGCATGATGATGAACCCCGGGATCTGGGTGACCTGCGGCGGGATCATCAGCGTGGCCAGCAGGAGCAGGAAACAGAGGTCGCGTCCGGGCCAGCGGAGGCGCGCGAAGGCGTAGGCCACCAGCGAACAGCTCAGCATGTTCAGGCCGACGTTCAGGATGACGAGCGCGACGCTGGTCGACGCGTACCGCCAGAAGGGAACGAACCGCATGGCCTGGCGGTAGTTCTCCGCGGCCTTGGCGAGACAGGCGCCGGCGCGGGATTCCCGTTCGATGATCATGCGCACGCGGATGGTCCGGGGCCCGGGATCGTATTGCGGCCCGCGATCCTTCTCGCGGATGACCGTCCAGCTCTTGATCCGGAGGGACTTGTCGTCCTTGCTCGGTTCCTGGAGGGTGACCTCCGTCCATCGGTCGGCGCCGAGATGGTGGGGCTGGACGTTCTCGAAGAGAACGCCGCTTTTCTCCACCTCGAAACGGAGCCGGTGCCAGGTTTCGTCCGATCGGAAGGCCACGCGGATCTTGCGGACCTTCTCCACCGGGAACCCGAGGTCGAAGGTCGCTTCGAAAACGATGCGCGGGGATCGCTCGAGATCGTATTCGATCCAGTAGGGTTCGACCCCGTCGGGATCCTCGTGGAACCGGGCGGCCTCGGGGGGCGAGATCGTCCAGAAACGCGCGGGGTTCTCCTCGTGGGTCAGGTTGATCTCCCGGAAATCCCAGGTGGCGATCCGCGCGTCCCCGATCGAAACGCGTCGGACGGCCGTGTCGGCGACCGAATGCAGCAGTTCCCGGTCGATCCCCTCGGCCAGGGTCCGCAGGATCGTGGCGTCGTCCCGCTCCCAGGTCTCGGGGGGAATCCGCTGATAGAGGGTATTCCAGAGTCCCTCGACGGCTTCGGGAAGGAATTCGTCGAGCGGAATCGACGCCGGGATGCCCGAGGGGATTTCCCGGGCGCGATCCTCGATGGCCTTCCGGATCTTCGCGCGGAATTCCGGGGTCCACCGTGCGGCGTCGAGTTCCGGGGGGCGTTCCATCGCGAGGAATGCGCCGGGATCGACGTACGGCGACCGCGGGCGCGGATCCGCGGGGCGGGGGAAGAAGCGGATCTTCTCGGCGAAGACCTCCTTGTCCATCTTGAAACTCGTCCCGATCATCCACACGAACGGGAAGGAGAAGAGCGCGGCCCCGAGAATCAGCACCAGGTGCGTGCCGAATCCCTTGATATGGCGTCGAAGGGGCTTCTTCATCCGGCTATTCCGCCTCGTAATGAACCCACCGGGGCGCGAGCTTCAGCTGGACGACGGTCAGCACCATGATGATGGCGAAGAGGAACCAGGCCATGGCGCTGGCATATCCCATGCGCAGGTAGCGGAAGGCCTGGTTGAAGAGGTAGTAGGCGTAGAAGAGCGTGCTGTCGACGGGGCCGCCGGCGGTCATCACGTAGGCCTGGGTGAAGATCTGGAAGACCCCGATCAGCCCCATGACGAGGTTGAAGAAGATGTAGGGGCTGAGCATCGGCAGGGTGACGTTGAGAAAGCGGCTCACCGGGCCGGCGCCGTCGATGGCCGCGGCCTCGTAGATCTGTTCGGGAATGGCCTTCAGTCCGGCCAGCCAGATGATCATTCCGGAACCCGCGCCCCAGAGGCCGTGGATGATCAGGGCCGGTTTCGCCCATTCCTTGTCCTGGAGCCAGGCCGGGGGCGAGTTGACGCCGATTTCCCGAAGCGCCGCGTTCAGGAGGCCGTGGGTCGGGTGAAAGACCCAGATCCACAGGATGGCGGAGGCGACGGCCGGAACGATGGCCGGCAGATAGTACAGGGTCCGGTAGACCGACAGCCCCCGCACCTTGGTGTCGAGCAGCATCGCCAGGCCGAGCCCCACGACCAGACCCAGGGGAAGCCCGATCACCATGTAGATCGTGTTCCCGAGCGATTTCCAGAAGACGGGATCGTCGGCGAACATCTCGCGGTAATTGGCCAGCCCGACGAACTGCGCTGGGTTGATGATGTCGTAGCGGCAGAAGCTCATCAGCACCGAGAAGAGGATCGGGCCCCCCGTGAACACCAGGAAGCCGACGATCCACGGCGAGGCGAAGGCGAGCCCCGCCCACCATTCCCGGCGGAAATAGCCGCGGGCGGTGTTCCTGCGCCGGTAAAGGAGATAGACGACCGCCGCGAAAGCGACGACGAACAGCACGTAGAGCCCCACCACCAGCGTCCAGCGCACCCGGGGCCCGGTCGGCGGATGGAGGACGCGGTCAAGCTGTTTCTGAACGACCTCGGTCCCCTCGTCGAGTGCCTCTTTCGGGCTTTTCTCGTGGAAGATCGCCTTTTCCATCGAACGGACGTGTTCGTTCCACAGGAGCTGGCCCACGGGGGTGACGGGGCGGTAGTAGGCCTCGGGCAGGAGGTCGATGAAGATGCGCGCCGCATCCTTGTAGCGCTGCGGCACGGTCGGATCGTTGAAGATGTAGCGGTCGAAGATCTTCCGCGTGACGGCGATCCGCGGGTGGAGCCTGGGGATGAAGAGCCGGCCCTGGCTGCGCATGATCTGGGCGTCGACATCGGCCTGGATCAGGTTGGCTTCCTCGGAACTGAGCCACTTGATCAGCTTCCAGGCGCCTTCGACGTGCTTGGCCGTGCTGGGGATGGCGTAGGACCAGCCGCCCAGCCAGGTGATCGGTTTGCGTCCCTTGTCGATCTCGGCCTGGGGCAGGGGCGCGGGCGTCACCCCGAAGTGCAGATCCTTCCGGAAGTTGGCGATCAGCATCAGCGTCCAATCCCCGTCGATCTTCATGGCGACCTTGCCGGTGAAGAAGGGATCGAGTTCGCCGCCCTGGAAGCTCTGCTGGAATCCGTAGACCTCCTTGGCGCCGCCGAGGGCGTCGTAGACCTCGG
The DNA here is from genome assembly GCA_964395275.1 of uncultured Verrucomicrobiota bacterium. Classification (GTDB taxonomy): domain Bacteria; phylum Verrucomicrobiota; class CALLYA01; order CAYNBQ01; family CAYNBQ01; genus CAYNBQ01. Next base: position 914 of record CAYNBQ010000133.1, on the reverse strand, counting down.
TGATCCATTCGAGGGCCTCGACGATCTTCGGATCGTTGAGGGTGCATCGGGTGCCGTCGGGGCTCATGAACCGTCCGCCGTTCATCCAGCCGTACATGTAGAGCCAGCTGTTGCCGTAGTTCGGCGCGAAGCCGAGGACCCGCATGTTGCCGTTCTCGTCGCGCTGCGTGAGGCGCACCGCGTATTCCTTGAGTTCGTCCCAGTTCTTCGGAGGGCGGGCTCGCCCGTTCTCGTCGACGAACCCGGCCCGGATCAGGAGGTCTTCGTTGTAGTAGAGGGCCCGGTCGTCGCATGAGTTCGGGATGGCGTACTGATGCCCGCCGTACTGGGGTTCTTCCCAGGTGGGCCGGTAGTAGTCCTCGGGATGGATCGCGTCGGGCTCGTTCCAGTCGCGCTCGATCAGGTCGTCCAGCGGACGGAAGGCGCCGCGCGAGGCCCATTCGACCACCGCGAACCGGTCGAAATAGATGACGTCCGGCGGCACCCCGCCGGCCACGCCGCAGAGAAAGCGCTGCGGATCGCTCACGGCGTCGCGGACCGCGGCGTGCCCGGTGACGATCCGATACTGCGGGTTGCGTCGTTCGAACTCGTCGAGGACGTCCTGGAAGGATCCTCCGACGGAACCCGGCATCCAGAGGGTGATCTCGGTGACGCCTTCGGGCAGGTCGGCCCGCGGATGGGGCAGGAGCAGCCAGAGACCGCCGACCACGGCGGCGAGTCCGAGGATGCGCCCGAGGAGACGCCAGCGATCGGATCGTCGACGCTGAACCGCTGCTTCTTCCCCGGTGGGGAAAGAGGAGGAGTCGCTGGATTTCCCGCTTGCTCTCACGGGCCGCGGAGTTTAGGAGCAACGGCTTCCCGATGCCAGCCCGACACCCCTCGAACGGGGGGGGCGGCCCGCGGATCGTCCGCAT
>CAYNBQ010000132.1:0-6989 GCA_964395275.1 uncultured Verrucomicrobiota bacterium | reverse complement strand
TAGGGATCCCGGACGAACGGCCGCAGCCGCCGGGTTCAGCCCCGGCCGGTCTTTCCCGGCGGAGGGACCCCGGCCGGGCCTTCGCGGAGCCGGTCGAGAAAGGCCTCGGGATCCGGCGCCGAGCGGAGCCGCTCCGCGCGGGCCGGATCGCGCGTCACCCGCGCGATCTCGGCCAGAAGATGAAGGTATTCCGCGGGACGGTCCCGAGGGGTCAGAATCAGGAATGCCAGGTCGATCGGCCGTCCGTCGAACGCCGCGTAATCGACCGGCGGATCCACAAGGGCCGCCAGGACGTGCGACCGATCCCCGTCCGTCGCGAGATGGGGGATCGCCACACGGTGCCCGACGCCCGTCGAATTCTCGGATTCACGCCGGAGCAGATCGGCGACGATCCGATCGGGATCCGCCAGGCCGTCGAGACGCGCAAGGCGATGCGCCAGCACCGTCAGGAGTTCGTTCTTCGTCGGCACGTTCCGGAGGAAGACGACGTGATCCGGATCCAGCAACTTCGCCAAGCCGACCGGTTCGAATCTCGCGCCGGCTTTCCCAGGTGGTTCCAATGCGGACGGCTCCCGGAACAAAGAGAAGGGATGGTGGGCGCTACTGGGTTCGAACCAGTGACCTCCTGCGTGTGAAGCAGGCGTTCTCCCGCTGAACTAAGCGCCCGGTGAACACTTCCAGAGTACGGGTGCGACCGCTCAAGTCAAGCCGTCCGGTTCCGCCGGAACGCGGGCTCCCGGGCGGCCCGGCTCTTGTCGAAAACGCCCCGGCCCGGTACGGTCCGGGATCCCGTTCACCCACACGCGAGGAACCGACGATGACGGCACTGCCCTACCAGGAACTCTACGCCGAACGGATCGGCGGAGCCCGGTTCGGAACCGGCCGAACCGAGTACAAGTTCGCGATCATCAAGAAGGTTCGCGAGGAAGCCCTCCGGCGGCGGCCGGAAATGAAGATCCTCGATTTCGGCGTCGGCGAACCCGACGCCATGGCCGACCCGGCCGTCCGCCGGACGCTGTGCGAGGCCGCCGACCGATGGGAGAACCGCGGATACGCCGACACGGGAATCCCCGAGTTCCGCGAGGCCTGCAGCCGATACATGGCCGAGGTCTTCGGCGTGGAAGGCCTCGATCCCGAAAGGGAGATCCTCCCGACCATCGGCAGCAAGACGGCCCTGGCCCTTCTGCCCTGGTGTTTCATCGATCCGGGCGATGCGGCCCTCGTGACGGTCCCCGGATACCCCGTGCTCGCCCGGCACGCCGCCTACTGCGGGGGGGACGTCGTCTCCCTCCCCCTGCTCGAGGAAAACGGCTTCCTGCCCGACCTGGAATCCCTGGACGCCGAAACCCTGCGCAAGGCCAAGATCCTCTACCTCAACTACCCCAACAACCCGACCGGCGCATCGGCCGATCCCGGGTTCTTCGCCCGCGTCGTCGAATTCGCGCGGCGCCACCGGATCCTGGTCGTTCACGACGCCGCCTACGCCGCCCTCACCTTCGGCGACCGGCGGCCCCTGAGTTTCCTTGCCGTTCCGGGCGCCATGGATGTCGGAGTCGAATTCCAGAGCCTCAGCAAGGCCTTCAACATGACCGGATGGCGCCTCGGCTGGATCGCCGGGAACCCGGCCGTCGTGCGCGCCATGACCGAGATGCGCGACCAGAGCGATTCGGGCCAGTTCAAGGCGATCCAGCACGCCGGCATCGCCGCCCTGGCCCGGCCGGAAATCACCCGCGCCACGGCCGCGAAGTACGAGCGTCGTCTCCGGGCCCTGGCGGCTCTCCTGCGGGAGATCGGGTTCGACGCACGCATGCCGTCGGCGGGCTTCTATCTCTACGTCCGATCCCCGAAGGGCATCGAGGGGGGCGCCGCCTTCGACACGGCGCAGGAATGCGCCAACTGGCTGATCCTGGAGAAATCGATTTCCACCGTTCCCTGGGACGACGCCGGCGCCTACCTGCGGTTCTCGGCGACCTTCGTCGCGCCCGATCGCGGCGCCGAAGAAGCCGTCATGCGCGAGCTGCGCGACCGCCTCGCCGACGTCCGGTTCGTCTGGGACTAGGGGGACGCCAGACCGCGTTGTCGATCAGGCGGGTCTCCCCCAGATACACCGCCAGCGCCAGGGCCACCGGCCCGGAGATCGTCCGCACGGGTTCCAGGGTCTCGGCGTCCACCACCTCGGCGTAATCGATCCGCGCATCCGGCGCCGCCGCCCGGATCCGGCGCCGCAGGAGCCGCCGGATCCGTTCCGCGTCGCGCTGCCCGCCGTTCAACGCCGAAACCGCCGCATCAAGGGCCTTCTTCAAAGAGGTCGCCTGCCGCCGATGATCCCCGTCCAGGTATGCGTTGCGCGAACTCATCGCCAGCCCGTCCGGTTCGCGCACCGTCGGGGCGGTGACGATCTTCACCGGGAAATCGAGATCCCGCACCATGCGGCGAATCACCATCGCCTGCTGATAATCCTTCCGGCCGAAGACCGCCACGTCGGGCGACACGATGTGAAACAGCTTGGCCACCACCGTCGTCACCCCCCGGAAATGGCCGGGGCGCGACCTGCCGCACAGTCCCCGCGAAAGCCTCTCTTCGAGAACCCACGTCGAATGATCCGGCGCATAGAGATCCTCCGCGCGCGGGGCGAAGAGGATGTCCACCCCTTCGGCGCGACAGAGGCGCGCGTCCCGGCGGAAATCCCGGGGATATCGATCCAGATCCTCTCCCGGCCCGAACTGGGTCGGATTGACGAACAGGCTCACCACGAGCACGTCCCCCAGACGTCGACCCCGCCGGATCAGGCTCAGATGGCCTTCGTGAAGAAACCCCATCGTCGGGACGAGCACGATCGAACGCCCCCGCCGCCGGAGCGCCAGGGCTTCCTTCTGCATGGTCCGCGCGCTGCGAACGATTCTCACGAATCCCCCTCCGGCTTCCCGTAACTGTGTTCGTCTCCCGGGAAGACGCCTTTGCGGACCTCTTCGACGAAACGTCCCGCCGCCTTCCCCATCTCCGCGCCCAGCTCCGCGTATCGCTTCACGAACCGGGGGCGGAACTTCCCCGACATTCCGACCATGTCGTGCAGCACCAGGACCTGCCCGTCGCACCCGGGACCGGCCCCGATCCCGATCACGGGGATCTCGAGATCGGACGCGAGATCCCGCGCCAGGGCCTGCGGAACGCATTCCAGGACCAGGGAGAATACGCCGGCCTCCTGCAACGCCCGCGCGTCGCGACGGAGATCCTCCGCGGCCTCCTCCGTCTTTCCCTGCACGCGGTACCCGCCGAACCGCAGGAAATGCTGCGGAGTCAGCCCCAGATGTCCCATCACCGGGATCCCCGCCGAAACCAGGGCGCGAACCGTTTCCAGCACCGGTTCGCCCCCCTCGAGCTTCACCGCCTCGGCGAATCCTTCCTTGACGAGACGTCCGGCGTTCTCCAGGGCCCTTTCCACGGAGACCTGGTAGGAGAGAAACGGCATGTCGACGATTCGCAGCGCCCGCCTCGATCCCCTCGCCACCGCGCGGGCGTGATGGATCATCTCCTCGATCGTCACCGGGAGGGTGTTCTCGTACCCGAGCGCGACCATCCCCAGCGAATCGCCCACGAGCAGGGCGTCCACGCCGGCTTCGTCGAGAATCCGCGCCGTCGGACAGTCGTAACAGGTCAGCACCGCGATCCTCTTCCCCTCGCGTTTCATCTCCACCAGATCGACGGGAAGGATCTTCCGCTCCTTTTCACTGCGTTTCATGAGAGCACTCCGACCCTCCGGGCATCCTCCCGGATGCGCGGCGGCAGTTCTTCCAGCATCTCCCGGACCGTTCGTTTCTCCCCCGGGGGACGAAGATCCGGATTCAGTTCCGCCAGGGGAATCAACACGAACGCCCGCGCGCCCATGCGCGGATGCGGGATCTCCAGGGTTTCATCCCTCATCCTCTGGCTCCCGAAGAGCAGAATGTCAAGATCGATCGATCTCGGCGCGTTCCGGGGCAACCCGGGAGGCCGCCCGAGGTCGCGTTCGATCCCCTGGAGACCCGCCAGCAGGCCCCCCGGATCCAGCGAGGTCCGGAGCTCCACCACGGCGTTGAGGAACCTCGGGGATCCCTCCGGACAATCCACCGGTTCGGTTTCCCATAGGCTCGAACGGGCCGTGACCCGGGTGCCTTCCAGCCGATCGATTCGTTCCACGGCCCGGGTCAGGTTCCCCCGCCGGTTCCCGAGATTGGAACCGAGTGCGACGTAGACGCGGGTGGCCACCCTCCCCCTCTTTCGGATCAGCCCAGTCCGAGAACGTCGGACATCTCGTACCAGCCGGGGGCCGATTTCGCCAGGAAACGCACGGCCCGGGGAACCCCGCGGGCGAAGGCCTCGCGGGAAGCCGCCCGGTGCGTCAGTTCGAGCCGTTCCCCGGGACCGGCGAAGATCACCTGGTGCTCTCCCACGATCTCCCCGGCCCGCACCGCGTGCATCCCGATCTCCTCCGGGGGGCGTTCGCCCACGTCTCCGCGGCGGCCGTGCCGGATCGGCGCCTCCGGTTCGGCCCTCCCCTGGCGGACGGATTCCGCCAGGCGGAGCGCGCTGCCCGAAGGCGCATCGCGCTTGTGGCGGTGGTGCATCTCGACGATCTCGACGTCGTATCCGCCGCCGAGGCCCCTCGCCGTCTCCTGCACGAGGGCGAAAAGGACGTTCATGCCGACGCTCAGATTCGGCGCGACCAGCACGGGCGTCCGGCCCGCCAGTCCCCGGAGGATCTCCCGTTCTTCCCGGGTGAACCCCGTGGTTCCGATCGCCAACGCCAGCCCGTGGGACGCCGCCCAGGAGGCGGTCGCCACGGCGGCCTCGTGATCCGTGAAATCGACAAGGACCCGCGCGCCGGCGGGCGGCGTTTCCGGACGGGTCTCGACGACGATGCCGCAGGGATCCCTCCCCGCCAGGACGCCGGCGTCCGTTCCGATCCCCGCATGGCCCTCCCGTTCCCAGGCCCCGAGCAGACGAAGCCCCGGATCCTCGAGGACGCAGGCGAGAATCGCCCGTCCCATGCGCCCCCCGGCGCCGCTGAGAACCATCGGGATCGGTTCGTTCACAGGATCCCCAATTCCTCCAGGCACGCTCGGAGCTTCTCCCGGTTCGCCTCCGCCATCGGCACCAGCGGCAGGCGGTATTCCTCCCGGATCCATCCCATCATCGCCAGGGCGGCCTTCACCGGGATCGGGTTCGTTTCGATGAAAAGCGCCTGAAACAGCGGGAAAAGGCGGGCGTGCTTCGCCGCGGCCGCCGCAAGATCCCCGTCCAGCATCGCGTGCGTCAGCTCCCGCACCTCGCCGGGAACGATGTTCGCCGCGACGCTGATCACCCCGCGCGCTCCGATGCTCATCATCGGCACCGTCAGCGAATCGTCGCCGCTCAGCACGGTCAGCCCGGGGACCCGGGCGAGACGGCTGACGCGATCCAGGCTTCCCGACGCCTCCTTGACCGCCACGATGTTCGGGAAATCCGCCGCGAGTCGTTCGATCGTTTCACATTCCAACGACACCCCGCAACGGCCCGGGATGTTGTAGAGGATCTGCGGCAGATCGATCTCCTCGGCCAGCACGGCGAAATGCCGATAAAGCCCCTCCTGCGTCGGCTTGTTGTAGTAGGGCACCACCTGCAGGAGACCGTCCGCGCCGGCCTCCCGCGCGAAACGGCTCATCCGAAGGGCCTCTTCGGTGCTGTTCGATCCCGTACCCGCGATCACCGGCACGCGGCCCGCAGCCATCCGCACGACCGATTCGATCACGTGATCGTGCTCGGGATGGGACAACGTGGGCGATTCGCCCGTCGTCCCGACCGGCACCAGGGCGTCCGTCCCCGCGTCCGCGTGGAAATCCACCAGACGCGAGAGCGCTTTTTCATCCAGCTTCCCGTTCCGGAACGGGGTTACGAGAGCCACCAGCGAACCCTGCCACATGCGACGCACCTTCCTCTTGCCGGATTGTGGGAAATGCTCCGCGCGGAAACCGGATCGCGCCTTCCCGAAGGGCTAGAGAGCCTCGTCGATCCATCCGGGGATGTCCTCGTCCCGGATGATGTCCTCGTAGGATTCCCGCATGCGGATCGTGAAATGCTCCCCGCCCCGCACCAGCACCTCCGCGGGCCGGGGCCGCGTGTTGTAGTTCGACGCCATCGTGAACCCGTAGGCCCCGGCGCCGAAAACGGCGACCAGATCCCCCGGACGCATCTCCTCGATCCGGCGGTCCAGCGCCAGGTAATCCCCCGTCTCGCATACCGGGCCCACGACGTCGGCGACGATTTCCCGGCCGCGGCCCCGGACGACCGGCGCCACCTCGTGGTACGCCTGGTAGAGAGAAGGCCGCAACAGATCGTTCATGCCGGCGTCGACGATGATGAAGGTCTTCTCCCCGCTCTGCTTCACGTACTCCACCCTCGAAACCAGGATCCCCGCATCCGCCGCGATGCTCCGGCCCGGTTCGACGACGAGCGTCATCCCCAGGGGCGCCACCAGCGGGACGACCGCCTCGGCGAACTGCTCGGGGGTCATCACCTCCTCGCCCGCGTACGAAACCCCCATGCCGCCCCCGATGTCGAGGAACTGCGCCGTCTCGAACTTCTCGCGGATCTCCTTCGCCAGTTCCGCGATCTTGCCGATCGCCTCGCAATACGGTTCCGGCGTCAGGATCTGCGAGCCGATGTGCATCTGGATCCCCAGGATCTCCACCCCTTCCAGGCTTTCGCACGATTCGTAGACGATCCGCGCCTGTTCCAGCGGAATCCCGAACTTGTTTTCGCCCTTGCCCGTGGCGACGTAGTCGTGGGTGTGGGGATCGACGTCCGGATTCACCCGGACCGCGATCGGGGCCCGAATCCCCCGGCGCGTGGCGATGTCGTTGATCGTCGCCAGCTCCTGGATCGATTCGACCGATATGAAGAGGAGGCCCCGGTCCACCGCGTACCCGATCTCGGCGCGGTTCTTTCCCACCCCCGCAAATACGACCTTGCCG
>CAYNBQ010000131.1:2358-7034 GCA_964395275.1 uncultured Verrucomicrobiota bacterium | reverse complement strand
GGAACATCCATTCCCGGGGCTGCGCTTCGCTTGCCCCGGGCTGACGGCCGATGCGCCTTCAGCGCATTTGAGGCAAGCCGTCCTTCGCGGGTCAATACGGAACCCCCTGCTGTCTGCCGTAGTTCCGCGGCAGGCGGACGAAGGCGGACGTTGCACAGATCGGAGTCGGCCGACCCTACTTCGTCCCTCAGACCCGGAACTACGTCGGCCGAACGGGATCGGCCTCCTACTCTATTCTCGTCGCCGCGCCCATTCAAAGTAGGAGTCCCACCCCGTGGGACGATTCCGGGAAACGCCAGCCTGAAGGGCCGGAGGCCGATAGGCCGGGGCCACGCCCCGGGGAATCCGCCCGCCCCGATTTCCCGCGCGCTGAAGGCGCGCCGCAAAAAGACCCCCGGAGGGGGTCTTGTGGAGCCGCGACGCCCCTTGGCCTTCGTAGTACCGGTCTCCCGGGACGAAGTAGGACGTCGCGCAAGAGGGATCGGCCGATGGGGATCGGCCTCCTACTTTGGGGGGACCTTCGTGGGAGAGTGCGGGTTTTCCTTCGAGGGAGGGGGAGCGGGACGGGTTCCTTCTACGAACCTCCGCACAGCGTCGGTTCCGCAAAGGGACCGGTCCCGGTGCGCGCGGCGGGCTTGGCAAACGGGGGGAAATGGTGCGTGATTACCCCGCCGTTCCCGCAGAGGGATTCCGCGAATCCGGAAGAGGGCACGGCGGATCCGGACCGAAGACGATGACACGACGCATGTTTCTCGGGCTCGTTGCGGTGTTGCTCGTGGTGATCGGGCTGCTTCCGGTCCTTTCGATGCTGTTCCGGAGCGTGATCGCCGACGGCCGTTTCACCCTGGAATCGTATCGGGGGCTGCTGGCGTCCACCCGGCAGTGGCGGCTCATGGGAAACAGCCTTGCCCTGGCCTCCCTGGTGACCGTTCTGACGCTCCTGGCAGGGGTCCCGCTGGGGATCCTGTTCGGCAAGACCGATCTGCCTTTCCGGCGGTTCTTCGCGGTTCTCTTCGTGATCCCGCTGCTGATCCCTCCGTACATCGTCGCGGTCTCCTGGTACGATTTGCTCGGGCGGGAAGGACTTCTGGGCCGCGTTCTCGGCCCTTCGATCGCCGGTGCGACCTCCCGTTGGCTCTTCGGTTTTCCGGGATGCGTGCTGGTCTTCTTTTCGATCTTCCTGTCGATCCCGCTCCTGCTGACGATGATTTCCCTCCGGACGATCGATCCGCGGCTGGAGGAGGCCGGGAAACTGGTCTCCGGCTGGCGGGGCGTAATGAAGCGGATCACCCTGCCCCTGATCATTCCCGGCGTATCCCTCTCGGCGGTGCTGGTGTTCCTGCTCAGCTTCGGCGAATTCAGCGTTCCGAACTTCCTGCGCTACGACGTTTTCCCGGTGGAAAGTTTCACGCAGTTCTCGGCGTTCTACGATTTCGAGGCAGCGACGGCGGCCGCCGTGCCTCTCGCGGGAGTCACCTTCATATTGCTTGCCGCCGAGACCGTCTTCCTGCGGGAGAGGACGTACCAGCTCCGTCCGGCGGCCGGGGCCGGGGACGCCGCCGTGATCAGCCTCGGCGGGCGGCGGAACCCCCTTGCATGGACCGTGGGGACTCTCGGGTTCGTGATCGTGATCCTGCCCATGCTCGTTCTGCTGATCCAGTCGGGCGGATGGCGTGCCTACGCGGAAGCGTTCGAAAGGGCCGGGGCGAGCCTCGGGCGGAGTCTTCTCTACGCCGTGATCGGCGCCACCCTTCTGACGTTGCTGGGATTCTTCACGGGCTACCTGGTGCAGACGAAGGCGCTGGGTTGCCGGCGATGGGTGGATTCGTTGACGGTTTTTCTATTCGCCCTGCCGAGCACGGTGATCGGCATCGGCCTGATCAGCCTCTGGAACCGGCCGTGGACGAATATCGTGTACGGCACGCCGGTGATCATTCTGCTGGGATACCTGGCCAAGTACACGGCGCTCACGAGCCGCATCTCGGCGGCACAACTCGCGCAGATCCCGTCCTCGATGGAGGAGGCCGCGCAGGTAGCGGGCGGGGGCTGGTTCCGGAGGATGGCCTTCATCGTGATGCCGATGGCGCGGCGGGGTCTGATGGCCGGCTGGCTGGTCGGATACGTCTTCTCGTTGCGGGACACGGGGATCACGATGCTCGTCTATCCCGCGGGGCATGAGACGCTGCCGGTACGCATTTTCACGCTGATGGCGAACGGATCGTCGCAGTTGATCGCCGCGCTCTGCGTGGTGATGATCGCGGCGACGCTGGCGCCGGCGGGAATTCTCTGGGGAGCGGTGCGTTGGATTCCGGGGAGGAGGCATCGGTGAAGGTCGTCGAACTGGATTCGATCTCCAAGGCCTACGGCGAGGAGAAGGCGCTGGACGATGTCTCCCTGGGGATCGAACCAGGGGAACGCGTCGTCGTTCTCGGGCCGTCCGGATGCGGGAAGACGACGATCCTGCGACTGATCGCCGGGTTCATTGCGCCGGACCGCGGCACGGTGTCGATCGAGGGGAAGCCGGTGTCGCGGGACGGGCGGATCCTGACGCCGCCGGAACGGCGCAACGTGGGGATGGTCTTCCAGGATCTGGCCTTGTGGCCGCATCTGACCGTGAAGGGGAACATCGAGTTCGGCCTGAGAGCCCAGGGCTTTCCGAAATCGGAGAGACTCCGGCGCATTCGGGAATCGTTGGAACTGGTCGGGATGTCGCAATACGCGGATCGCAAGCCCGCGGAGCTTTCAGGGGGGCAGCAGCAGCGCGTGGCGTTGGCGCGTGCGCTCGTGCTGGAGCCGAAGGTGCTGCTGATGGACGAACCGCTGTCGAGTCTCGACCTCGATCTCAACGTGCGGCTGCGCAAAGAGATCCTGGCACTGCATGCGAACCTGGGATTCGCGATGGTTTACGTGACCCACGACCGGGAAGAGGCGATGGAGATCGCCACCCGTGTGGTCACGATGAGGCACGGCCGGATCGAGAACGCGCACCGGGTTGCATAGGCGCGGCTCCCGCATGGCGGACCCGGCGGGTTCCGGGGTATCCTCCGGGGAAGTCGAATCATCGGACGGGGGAGGAACCGGCGATGGCGGATCCGAAGAAGAAAGCGACGCGGGTCGAAAAGGACACGCTGGGCGCGATGCAGGTGCCGGCGGACGTCCTGTACGGCGCCCAGACGGCGCGGGCCGTGGAGAATTTCCCGATCAGCGGATGGACCCTGCCGCCGCGGTTCCTGGCGTCCCTGGCCCGGATCAAGGTCGCCTTCGCCCGGGCGAACGTCGAGGCCGGTCTCCTGGATTCGGCGGCGGGCGAAGCAATCGCGGCGGCGGCCGGGGAAGTGGCGGCCGGAAAGCACGACCGCGAATTCCCGGTGGACGTCTTCCAGACAGGATCGGGAACCTCGACGAACATGAACATGAACGAGGTCGTCGCCCGGTTGGCGAACGAACGGCTCGGGCGGGAACCCGGCAGCGAGGGCGCGGTTCACCCGAACGACCACGTCAATCTCGGACAATCCTCCAACGACACGGTCCCGGCGGCGTTGCGCCTGGCGACGGCGGCGGCCTGGCAATCGGACCTGGAACCGGCGTTGGAATCGGTTTCCGGCGAACTCGCCCGTCTTGCGGAAGAACACGAGAAGACGGTGACCCTCGGACGGACGCACCTGATGGACGCGGTGCCGACGACCTACGGCCGCATCTTCGACGCCTGGCGGCGCCGCCTGGGCGACGCGGCGGAGCGGGCGGAGGCGGCTGCGGAACGGCTTGCCTTCCTGCCGTTGGGAGGAACCGCGGTCGGGACGGGCATCGGCGGGCGGGGATCGACGGCGGAACGGGCGGTTCAACTCCTGGCGGAGGCGCTGGGGATCCCGTTGTTCGTCATGGAGAATCCCGCCGTCGGAATTGCGGCGCAGGATGCGCCGATCGCCTTTGCGGACGCGGCGGCCGGGATCGGGCGGGTGCTGTTCTCGATTGCGAACGATCTGCGCCTGCGCGGTTCCGGTCCCTTCGGCGGGTTGGGTGAACTGAAGTTGCCGGCCGTGCAACCGGGTTCGTCAATCATGCCGGGGAAGGTCAATCCGGTGATCCCGGAAGCCGTGGCGCAGGCGGCGCTCCAGGTGGAAGGGCTTGCGACGACCTGCCGGGCTTCGGCGACGCTGCATCAGCTCGACCTGTCGCATGCGAACCCGCTGCTGGCGTGGAACCTGGACACGATGATCCGGCTTCTCTCGGCGGCGTGCCGGGTTCTCGTGGAAAAGTGCCTGCGGGAGCTGGAGGTCGACGTCGAACGGGCCCGGGCCCATGCGGCGGCCAGTCCGGCGATGGCGACCGCGCTCGCGCGGCGGCTCGGGTACGAGAAGGCGGCCGAAGTGGCAAAGGCGGCTGAGGCGGCGGGGGAATCCGTCGCGGAGGCGGCGCGGCGTCTACAGATCCTTCCGGAAGAAGAGCTGGAGGAACTGCTCGATCTGGATCGAATGGCCCGTCCGCCCGGCGAGACGCAGGGGTAGGGGGGAAACCGCGCCGGGCGCAGGGGGATCGGCCTCCTGCTCTGTTCTCGCCGCCGCGGCCGCGGGACGATCCCGGGAAACGCCGGCCTGAAGGGCCGGAAGCCGATAGCCCGGGGCAACGCCCCGGGGAACCGATCCGCCGTCGATTTCATGCGTGCTGAAGACGCGCCG
>CAYNBQ010000131.1:0-2258 GCA_964395275.1 uncultured Verrucomicrobiota bacterium | reverse complement strand
AAAGTAGGAGCCCGACCCCTGTCGGGCGATTTAGGCATTACGTCACTGGAATCGGCCGATGGGGATCGGCCTCCTACTCTGTTTTCGCCGCCGACCCGCGGAGGGCGTCTTGTGGAGACGCGACGTCCCTTGGCCTTCGTAGTACCGGTCTCCCGGGACGAAGTAGGCTCGTCGCGTAACGGAGAGAGAGCGGGACAGGTCCGTTCTACGAACCTTCGCTTCGCTCCGGTTCCGTAAAGGGACCCGTCCCGTACGCTCGCGCGGGCGCAGGGGGATCGGCCTCCTGCTTTGGGAAAACCTTTGCGGGGGGGCGGGATCAATCGCTTTCGGCGGGGCGGAATTCCCGGAGGAAGACGTCGGTCTTTCCGTTGGTGTCGTTCGGCACGAGGTTGGTGGCTCCGGACTGGAAGGCGACCCACCGGCCGTCGGCGCTGATCGCCGGATAGCCGCTCTTGCCGTTGGCCTGTCGTCCGTTGCTGTCCACGGAGACCCGGTAGGTGCGCCCGGCCCGGAGGTCGCGGACGAAGATGTCGTTCTGTCCGTTGGTGTCGTTCGGCACCAGGTTGGTGGCAAGCGACCAGAAGACGACGTAGCGTCCGTCGCCGCTGATCTTCGGTCTGCGGCTCGCGTCGTTGGCCTGGGCGCCGTCGTCGGCGACCGACGCCCGGATCGTCCTGCCCTCCTTCAGATCGCGCACGAAGACGTCGCTGGCGCCGTTCGTGTCGTCCGGAACGAGGTTGTCGGCGTCGCTGTAGAAGGCGACCCATCGTCCGTCCGCGCTGATCGAGGCCCGGTTGTTCCCGGCGTTGGCCTGGGCGCCGTCGTCCCCGACGGAGGCCCGGACGGTCTTTCCCGTCTTGCGATCGTGGACGAAGATGTCGCCGACCCCGTTCGTATCGCCGGGTACGAGATTGCTTGCCACGGACCAGAACTGCACGTAGCGTCCGTCGCCGCTGATGGAGGGATACCGGCTGGGCCCGTTCGCCTGAACGCCGCCGGGGCCGACGGAGACCCGTTCGGTCTTTCCGGTTTTCCGGTCGTGGACGAAGATATCGCCGACCCCGTTCGTATCGTTGGGAACCAGGTTCGTGGCGGTGGACTCGAAGGCCACGAACCGCGCGTCCCGGCTCAATGACGGAAACTTGCTGGCCTTGTCCCCCTCGACGCCTTCCGTACTGATCGAGACCCTCGTGGTGGTTTGCGCAAAGAGATCGCGCACGAAGACGTCGGTCTTGCCGTTGGTATCGCCGGGAACGAGTGCGCCGTCCCCGGAATGAAAGGCGACGAAACGACCGTCCTCGGAGATCGCGGCGTAGCGACCGGCGCCGGCGGCCTGTTTGCCGTCGTTCCCGACGGACGCCAGGATGATCTCTCGCGTTTTCCGGTCGTAGACGAAGATGTCCGTGCCCCCGTTGGTGTCCCCCGGGACCAGGTTGAACGCGTTGGAATCGAAGACCACGTAGCGTCCGTCCCCGCTGATTCCGGGGCGTTTGCTCGCCTTGTTGCCCTGTTTGCCGTCGGGCGAGACGGAGACCAGGACGGTCGTCCCGCCCCGGGCCGGGCGAACGAGCCGGCCGTCGGTCAGGCCGCCCAGGGCGAGAAGAGAAACCAGGAGCCATCTTCCTCGGACACGAAGGTGTGCGGGCTGCATTTTCGCCTCCTCCCGGATCGATGTTGCGTCCCCGGAGCCCGGATACGGGATCGGCGGGGCGGTCGTCCGGTGCATGCAACGGGCGGGATTGTGGCAGAAGGAGCCAGGGTGTCAAGGACAAGCTGGGACGCCGCGGGGAGAGAGCGGGACGGGTCCCTTCTACGAACCTCGGCGTTGCCTCGGTTCCGTAAAGGGACCAGTCCCGGTGGAGTCAGCCGACCCTACTTCGTCCCGCCCGCCGGGCGGGACTTCCTCCTCCGCCGAGGCTTTGGAGGACAAGACGAAGGGCAAGGCGGGATCGGCCTCCTACTTTGATTCCTCCCGTGCCAACCCAAAGTAGGAGTCCCACCCCGCGGGACGATCCCGGGAACCCCCGGCCTGAAGGGCCGGAACCCGATAGCCCGGGGCGGCGCCCCGGGGAATCGATCCGGCACCGATTTCCCGCGCGCTGAAGGCGCGCCGCGGAAAGACCCGCGGAAGGCGTCTTGTGGAGACGCGACGCGCGCGTCGCGCCAACCCAAAGTAGGAGCCCGCCCCCTGCCACGCCCTGCGTAGTCCCGCGATTCCGGGACGAAGCGGGGTCGGGCGATTCCATAAGACAGTGGGG
>CAYNBQ010000130.1:0-7063 GCA_964395275.1 uncultured Verrucomicrobiota bacterium | reverse complement strand
CTCCTGGGTCTGCCCGCCGAAGGGGGCGGATACGTCGAGGTCGCCGTCTACACAATCAACGACAACGAAGACGTCTTCTGCCCGAATACCCTTCCCGAAAACGCCGACGAGGGATTCGACGCCCTGCTCGACATCGACGGCCTGACGCAGCAGATCTCCGGCGGGGTTCCCGCCACCGCGTCGATCGGTCCCATCCCGCCGCAGGCGGACGTCTTCGACGTCATCATCGACGCCGTGACCGATACCGTGAAGGTCAACTCCACCGAGGTCGCCGGAACGGCGACCCCCGGCGTGACGATCCGCGTGACCACGGATCTCTCCGGAAACGACGTCACCACCACCGTCGGAACGGGATCGGCCCCCGGCTCCTGGTCGGCGGTTCTCCCCAATCCCCTCGTCGACGGGGACACGGTGACGGCGCTCGACATCGCCAACGGCCGGCAGGATACCGCACAGGCGGTGGCCGAAGACATCAGCATCGGACTCTTCCCGGCCGGGACGACACAGATCACCGGCGAGGCGCAGGGAGGGGCGACCATCGAGATCAGCATCGACGGTAGCCCCGCAGGAACGACGGTCGCCGGTTCTCCGGGGGACCTCGGTCCGCAGCCCTATGTCTTCGACGTCGCCGAAGCCCTCGAGTTCAAGTCGCTTGTGACCGCGCGGGACATCACCAACACCCAGACGATGGAACGGGTCGCCGAATCCCTCGCGGGCGTCGAGGGCGACATGTCCGACATGATCGGGCTGCTCGGGGCCACGGAACTCGTCGTGCAGACGGTGGCGACCGGGTTCGGCCCGAATTACAACCAGATCGACAACGTTTTCTGCAGCGCCCTGGGCGACTCGATCCTGATCGGCGTCGGCGGCAACATCGAGGGCGGCAATTCCCTGGTGATCTACGTCAACACCGATCCATCGAACGACCAGGCCTCGAACGTCGTCGCCCAGGGAACCTTCGAATCGCCGGTTCTCGACGACATCGTCCTGCCCTTCCAACCCGAATACGGCATGCTGATGTCGCCCATCTACGGGTACCGCTTCAAGATCGAGGCCGCCGGAGGAGGCACGGTCTACGACCTGCCCTTCGCCCAGGGGCCTCCGGGGGACGCGACCTCCGACTTCGCCATGCAGGCATGGTCCGAGGAGGCCGAGGGACTTCTCGTCGTCGGATACAACGACGGCAACGACAGTCCCTCCCCCCCCGCCGCCGGTGAAACGACGCGCGGATTCGAATTCTGCATTCCGATCGCGGCCTTCGGTTCGCCGACCAACATCGAGATCGTCGTCGGCATCGACAACGGGGAAGGCAGCTGGTTCTCCAACCAGTCGCTGCCGCCCATGGAACCCGGCACCGAGAACCTCGGTCCGGGGACGCCCGACCTCGTCGCCAACGGCGTGACGTCCGGCCTCGCCCTGCCCTGCGTCGCGGAGGTGGTGGTCCCGCCCGTCTTCACGGCGATCGACGCCGTCGCCGGCGGCGTCCGGATCGAGTGGGTCCACGGCAAGGACGGCGAGTACGTCGTTCAGGCCGCCCCGGCCCCCGTCCCGGACGACCCCGCGGGCTGGACCGACATCTTCACGAACAGCGCCCCCGCGGCCGCGGTGAAGGAATACATCGACCCCGATCCGGCGGCGGAAACGCGCCTCTACCGGATCCGGCAGTAGCGGCGGAAACCTCCGAGCAAGGAAGCCGGCCCGCCTCCCTCCCGGGGGAGCGGGCCGCTTCCACGTCGTGAACGCGCGTTCCGGACCGGAACCGGTCGGATCAGCCGATGCCGGCGACCCCGCGCAGAACGTCCTTGATGGAAATGATCCCTACCAGGGACTTGCCGTCGGTCACGGTGATGTGGCGGAAGTTCCCCTTCACCATGAGCCGGGCGACCTCTTCGAGATCGTCCTCCGGCTTCACGCTGCGGATCTTCCCCGTCATCGCCTTGGAGACCGTCGTCTTCTCCATGTTCAGGCCCTTGGCCGCGACGCGTTTCATCAGGTCGCGTTCGGTGAAGAGCCCCACGGGACCCGTTTCGTCCGTGATCACGGCACAGCCGATGTTGCGCATCGCCATCTCGGAAACGACGTCGGCCACATAGGCCGCTTTCGCGACCGTAAAAACCTTCCGGGTCATCGCGTCGCCAACCGTCTTCTTCTTGGAAGCCATTCTGGAGGACCTCCCCTCCCGTTTGAATCCATCCCGGATCCCCTCGGATCCTCGATTTGATCATACGAAACAGGGACAATCGGAATCAAGCTCAACGAGAGAAAAGACGCAGACGCCGCCCTTGCCCTCAGGGAACCGCGGGCGCGGGATCGGCCTCGGCGTTCCCATCCACCGGCTCGAACGGGCGTTCCTGAATCTCTTCGGTCCCGCTCTTGAACTCGCGTCCCGCCCGGATCCGGTCTCGGATCCTCACGCCGTCCCACCAGGTGACGAAGAGGAAGAAGGCGATGAAAGCCACCGCGAACGCGGTCTGCGTCGCCTGCACGAAGCGCGCCGGCAGGGGACGTCCGCGAATCATCTCGACGACGCTGAAAAGGATGTGGCCGCCGTCGAGAACGGGGATCGGCAGAAGATTCAGAACCCCCAAATTGATGTTCAGCAGCACCGTGAACCATAGCGCCAGCCGGTAGTCCTCTTCGGCCATCTGCTGGAGGAAATAGAGGATCCCGACCGGTCCCGAGAGATGTTTCGCCCCGATCCCGGATCCCCGGGTGAACAGCGCGCGGATCGTCTTGACGGTCATCGCCACGATCTCGCGGAACTGTTCCAGCGGCGTCGGATGACCGATGACCCGCTTCTCGCCGAAGGCGATGCCGATCATCACCCGCTGCATCGAACTTTCCATCCTGGGAACCAGCCGCAGATCGATGCGCTTCGGCTCTCCCCCCTCCGGATCCGGCCGCAGGACGGTCACCACGATTTCCCGATCCCGGCTCTGTTCGATCCACTGCGAGAACTGTTGACGGCTCAGGACCTTCCTGCCGTTGAACTCGAGGATTTCATCGCCGGGAAGCATTCCGCCTTCCTCGGCCGGAGACCCCGCCTGCACGCTGTCGACCACCGGCACCGATTCGCCTTCGACGGGCAGGATCCGCAGCCCCGTGTGCTCCTCCCGGGGAACCTCGAAGATCGCCTCGTACCGTTCGCCCCGCCCCTCGCGTTCGAAGACGAAATGGAAGGTGTCCGACGGCTCGAACTGGACCATCTGGCGCACCTGACGCCAGTTCTTCACCGGCTTGCCGTTCACCTCCACGATCCGGTCCCCCAGGGCGACGCCCTGGGCCTCGGCCTCCTCGGCCACGAAGCCGACGCGATCCGTCAGGTCGGCCTGGTCCATCGGTTTTCCCAGCCACCAGACCAGGCACGCCAGGAAAAGGGCGAAAAGGATGTTCCCCACGGCCCCGGCCGCCGCCGTGGCGATCTTCGCCAGGGGCGGCGCCGGCGGCAGAACCTCCCCGTCGACCTCGATCGGCCCGTCGTCCTTGGCCTCCATCTGCGGAATCGAGACGTACCCCCCGAACGGGATCAGGCTGATCCGGAAGTCCGTGCCCTTCCTGCGCACCCCCCAGACCCTGGGACCGAAACCGATGGAAAACCGGTCCACGCGGAGTTTCACCAGGACGGCGACGAGGAAATGGAAATACTCATGGATCAGGATCGATGCCGAAAAGAGCACGACGATCCAGATCAACCAGTTCAGGACGGTCAGGAATTCCATCGAACGGCTTCCTTTCGAGCCCAGCGATCCGCCTCGAGCACGGCCTCGAGATCGGGATCCTTCACCGGCTCGTGACGCTCCATTACGCTTTCCACGGTCTCCCAGATCCCGGGAAAGGAGATCTCCCCCTGCAAGAACCGTTCGACCGCGACCTCGTCGGCCGCGTTCAGCACGGCCGGCATCGTGCCCCCGGCGCGTCCCGCCTCCCTGGCCAACATCAGGGACGGAAAGACCTCCGGATCGGGTTCCTCGAAGGTCAGCGCCCCCAGCTCCGGAAAAGAGGCGGACTTCAGACGACCGGGCAACCGCTGCGGATACGTCAGCGCATATTGAATCGGAGACCTCATGTCGGGAAGCCCCATCTGAGCCAGAACCGTGCCGTCCACGAATTCGACCATCGAATGGACGATGCTCTGGGGATGGATCACCACGTCGACCTTCTCCAGGGGAAGATCGAAGAGCCACCGGGCCTCGAGGATCTCCAGGCCCTTGTTCATCAGGGTCGCGCTGTCGACCGTGATCCTGGGGCCCATCTTCCAGCTCGGATGCGCCAGGGCTTCCCTCACCGTCACCGAGCGCAACCGCTCCGCCGTCGCGCCCCGGAACGGTCCCCCCGAGGCCGTCAGGAGGATCCGCCGCACCGCCTCGCGGGGTTGTCCCAGCAGACACTGAAAGATGGCGCAGTGCTCGCTGTCCACGGGCAGGATCTCCGCGCGGCCTTCCCGGGCGGCCCCCATGACCAGGGCGCCGGCCGCCACCAGGATCTCCTTGCTCGCCACCGCCAGGCGCCGACCCGCGCGCAGCGCCGCGATCGACGGCAGGAGTCCGCCGACGCCGACGACGGCCGTCAGAACGATCTCCGGATCGGCCTCCTCGACCAGACGAACCAGCCCCTCCGGACCGGCCAGCACCCGCGTCGGCGTCCCCGCCAGGCGCCGCTGCGCCTCGCGGGCCGCCTCCGGGTCCGAGAGCGCCACCCTGGGCACGGAGAAGGCCCGGGCCTGTTCGACAAGGCGTCCCACGTTGCGCCGCGCCGCCAGACCGGCCACGCGCACCTCGGGCGCCATCGTCTCGACGACCTTCAGGGCGTTCTCCCCGACCGATCCCGTGGAACCGAGTATGACAAGACGCTTCATTGTGCGAACAACCGGATGTAGACGTACAGCAGCGGCGCCGTGAACAGCAGACTGTCGATCAGATCCAGCATCCCGCCGATCCCCGGTACGATCCGTCCCGAATCCTTGGCCCCGACGTCCCGTTTCAACAGCGATTCCGCCAGATCCCCCGCGACCGCCGCCGATCCCAGCAGCACCCCCAGCAGGAGCGCATCCGTCCAGTCGAAGGAGAGGACCAGGCGTTCCTGCACCCTCCCCGCCGAAAGCCGCCACAACAGCACGCTCGCGAAGGTCGCCGTCAGGACGCCGCCGATCACGCCTTCCCACGTCTTCTTCGGGCTGATCCTGGGAATCAACGGATGCCTGCCGAAGAGGGAACCGAGGAGATAGGCCCCCATGTCCGTGGCCTTCGTGACGAGAATCAGGTAGAAGACCAGAAGATGCCCTCGCCCGTCGGGGCCGAAGAGATAGTTGATCTTGGTGACGAAATTCAGGAGCCACGGGACGTAGAAGAGTCCGAAGACCGTGCACGTCATCGTCGCCAGCGCCTTCGGATTATGCTTCTGGGGAAGCTGGCGGAGGAAGACGCCGAGCACGAAGGTCATGATCACCAGTTGTTCGAAGTCCAGCGAGACCCGGAGGGGGAATCCCCGCACGGAGAGAAGCCAGGTGCCGAAGATCAGGACCATCCCGCCGAACACCCCCCAGCGGGGGAAACTGGGGACGCCGCCCCGCGCCGCCAGCCCGTAGAACTCCAGCAGTCCGATCGACGCAACTCCGCCGACGACCAGGAAAAAGACGACGGGCTGGTTCCAGGAGATCCCCGCCAGCAGGAGAACCCACAGGAGAATCGTGCTCAGAAAACGCCGAAGGAACATGCAGCCGATCCTCAGGGCTCGCCGCCCGAACTCGAAGGCGAGGACACCCGGCCGAACCGGCGTTCCCTCCCCGCGTAATCCCGCAGGGCCGTCAGGAGGTCTTCCTTCCGAAAATCCGGCCAGAGGGTCTCGGTCACGTAGAGTTCCGCATAGGACGATTGCCAGAGCAGGAAGTTTGACAGGCGCATCTCCCCGCTGGTGCGGATGATCAGGTCCGGATCGGGCGTTCCCGCCGTGTACAGATACCTTTCGAAAAGCGCGGGATCGACGTCCTTCGGATCGACCCGGCCGAGCCGGGCGTCCTCGGCGATCCGCCGCGCCGCTTCGGCGATCTCGGTGCGGGATCCGTAGCTCAGCGCCAGGGTCAGCGTCAGCCCGTCGTTGCCGGCGGTCGCCTCGATCACCTCGCGCAGGCGCGTCCTCACCCGCTCCGGAAGATCCCCGAGGCGGCCGATCGCCCGAAGCCGCACCCGTTGTTTCTGCATCTCCGCGAGTTCCCGGCCGAGGAAATCGTGCAGCAGGCGCATCAGCGCGTTGATCTCCGACCGGGGACGATCCCAGTTCTCCACGGAAAAGGCGTAGAGGGTCAGAAACCCGATGCCGATCTCCCCGGCCGCACGAACCACCTCGCGCACCGCCCGGATGCCGGCGCGATGACCGGCGATGCGGGGCTGGCCTTTCCGGGCCGCCCAGCGCCCGTTGCCGTCCATGATGACGGCCACATGCCGCGGGATCCGTCCGGCGGGGATGTCGTCCGTCGCGCTCATATCTCGATGGTCTGGTCCCGCCGGGCGCCCACCGAAACCCAGCCGATCCGCGCCCCGCTCAGTTCCGCGATCCTCCTGAGGTATCGCCGGGCCGCCGGGGGAAGCTTGCCGAAGGACGTCGTTCCCGTGGTGGGCGTCTGCCATCCCGGCATCTCCTCGTAGATCGGCGTGCAGGAGGCGAAGATCCTCCGGCTGTGGGGAACCGTGTCGTATCTCCTGCGGCCGTAGCGATACGCGACGCAGATCCGCAGCGTCGGCAGTCCGTCCAGCACGTCGAGCTTGGTCACCGCCAGCGAATCGATCCCGTTGATCATCACCGCGTAGCGGGTCACCACCGCGTCGAGCCAACCCACCCGGCGCGGCCGCCCCGTGGTGGCCCCGAATTCCTGTCCTTCCTCGCGGATCAGCCGTCCCATCCGACCGGACAGTTCCGTCGGAAACGGGCCTTCGCCCACCCGGGTCGTGTAGGCCTTCATCACGCCGACGACCCGGTCGATCCGGTTGGGGGCGATCCCGCTGCCCGTGCAGGCGCCTCCCGCCGTGCAGTTCGAAGAGGTGACGTAGGGATACGTCCCGTGGTCGAT
>CAYNBQ010000129.1:0-7167 GCA_964395275.1 uncultured Verrucomicrobiota bacterium | reverse complement strand
CGGTACTCCTTTGAATCCCCGTCGACCTTCATCGTGTTGATGATGCATCGGCCCTCCCGGACCTCGACACGGAATCCGGAGATCTCCCGGTTCACGTCCCAGAACATGGCCGTATGCGGTTTGGGCGGCCGCTTGGATGCCAGCTTGATATCCTTGCCGCGAGCGGCGGGCGAAACGACGAGAAGCGTCAGCACCGCGGCACCGACGCGCATACGAAATCGAAGCATGATCATCTCCTTGTCCGGCCCGATTCTCTCCGCCTGATGCGGCTTGCCGGACACGAAACATCGGCGCGGACCCGCCCCCGGTCAAACGATTTCCGACGCTTATCATCGGCAACTCTTTTGCATATCAAGGGGTTACGCCGATTTTTGCCGTGCGAAATCGCCGGAATCGGCGCATCGCCCCATGAGGGGCAGCCTCGACCGGGGGATCGGGTCCGTCCCACGGGTCTGCGCGACATGTCGGCTCGATAAGGGAGACGGACCGCGATGCGGGCGAGACACCGCTTCCGGTGCCCCTCTCAGGCGGGTTCGATCTCGATCGTCACGATCCGGTACGGCGGCGCCGAAACGGCGATCCCGCCGTCCTTGTCCAGCGGCAACTCCGTTTCGCGTTCCTCGTTCAACATCGTCCGCCAGGCGCGGCCGATCGGTCTGGCGAACCGGATCGTTCCGGAAACCTCTTCCGGCCCCGGGTTGTGGACCCGCACGATCCAGGTGTCCCGTTCCTCGGCGCGTTTCAACGCGGAGAAGCGCAGCTTCGGATTGTCGATGGCGAACAACGACGTCGGCTCGGCCGGCAACGTTCCCTCGTTCCGCCCCGTCTGGACGATCCGGGGACGGACCGCAAACCGGTCCGCCTCGGCGGGAATGTCGGCGTCCTTCCACGTTCCGGCGTGGGGCAGAATCGCGTACCGGATCCGATGGCGCCCCAGGCATTGCCCGCCCTTCTGCGAGGGATAGCCCGATCCAATCCGCGTCTCCGTGCAGAGCCAGTTGCGCACCGCCCGCAACAACGACAGCGCCACGACGCCTTCGCCGCCTTCCAGGACTCCGTACTCGGTCAGGTCCGGGCTGAGGAACGCGATCCCGTCGGTCCCGTCGCTCAGGTCCACGAACCCGTTCATCGGCAGCGTCGTCATGTCGGGCCAAAGCGCCTCGGCCGAGGGGCCTTGGCCCCGCACGGGCCGGCGGTCGACGATGAAATGGCCGCCGGCATCCGCGGATTCGGCCCCGCCCAGATCCGTCGGAAAGATCGCGCGCAGGAAATGATCCTCATGCCGGTTCTCGAACTCGACCGTCACCTCCGCCATCCGGGAACCGGCGCGGAGGGTGACCGCCGTACGGATGGTCAGGTCTTCGATGTCGTCGCCGCGCCGGTCGGCGAGACGATCGCCGTGGCGCGGAATCGGCAACGCCACCTCCGAAACGAGGGTCGTACAGACCGGTCCGGATTCTTCCGCCCAGATTCTCGCCGCGCATCCGCGGGAGGAAATCACCCGGTCGTCCATGGGACGCCGGTTGATCCAGTAGTCGCCGAGTTCGCCGCGGTCCTCGTAGGCGTTGAGATTGCGGAAGGTCTTCCCGAGTTCTTTCGAAACGAGATCGAAGGTCCCGTCGGGGTTCATCTCGACCCGCAGGAACTCGTTTTCCATCACCTCCGGACGGCGCAGGAGCGTTCCCGTCCGTGCGATCGATCCCGCCCACGCCACGCCCCGTTCTTCGGAGGTATCCGGGAAGGTCACGCGGAAGATCTTGTAGCCGCACGCCGGCATATCGCCCGTGTCGAAGAAGACGCGGTGCCGCATGCAGGGGAAGGGGAACGCCCGCGTGTGCAGTTCCGCCACCGGCATCCTCTGCACGCGGGCCCCCTGCGCCTGGGTCGGGACCGGTCGGCCCCCGGCGTCGACGATCTGCGGATCGACGAAGGGGTACGGTTCGAAATCGTTCTCGTCATGCTCGTACGGGACATCGATCCAGGCTTCCACCACCTCCCGGCGCGGTTCCGGCAGCGGATTGAAGACGACCAAGAGAACGTCCTGCTCGTCGAACTGCCGGGTGTCGATCCGCCGGACCAGCTCCTGGGTCGCGCGTTCCCCGATCGTTTCCGCGATCTCTTCCACCTGCCGGAGGCGGTCTTCGACATCGAGCGCCGTCTTGTCCTGGGTGACGCCGTTGATCGAGTCGTGGGGATGACACTGCAGCAGGAGATCCCAGGCGATCGCAAGCAGGCGATCCGGGTACTCCGCGCCGAGCACGATCGAGGCGGCTCCCGCCAGCGGTTCGGCGAACCGGATCAGGGCGTTCTGCGCACGGCGGTTGCGCCGCTTGATGTAGAGACGCGTCGTCAGGGCGTTCCCGGTCAGCGGCGCCGCCGGGCCGTCGCGGAGTTCGCCTTCGACGATCGGCAGGCGAGAGCGATCCAGCTTCTCCCTCATCACGTCCAGGTACTCGTACAACGACACGTGCACCCATTCGCGGTCGGGATCGGGATCGATCTCGTTGATCCTTTGGAGCATCTCGGGGAAGAAGCGCTGGGCCGCCGTGTAGTCGCAGCCGTTCATCATCAACCGGTCGTCGGGAAGAAGGCTGTCCCGGGTGCTTTCCCAGGCCAGTTCGAGGCGTTCGGGCGTGATCATCTCCGGGTACCACCGATCGGGGGGACGGATCACCTGGTGATCCTGTTCCATTCGATCGGGATCCGCCCGATGCCAGATCGTGTCGCCCCGTTCCCACCGGTACACCCATTCGGGACCCATGTACTCGACGCCGAAGAGCGCCGGCAGATGCACGGTGAAATAGAAGTTCTGGCGCCCGATCTTCCCGAAGCGCGTGCTGAGCAGTTCGGACCCGTCCGGCGCCCGCCAGAGGAACTCGGCGTACGGCGCCCGTTCTTTCGAAACCCGCTTGCCGATCAGGGCGATATCAAGGCCGAACCCGGCATAGATCTGCGGCAGTTGCGCGCTCTGCCCCCACCCGAACGGGGTGTACCCCGCCTTCAGGACCGACCCGTATTCCTTCGCCAGACGGGTGCCGCGGAGCAGGTTGCGCACGAGGGCCTCGCCGTCGACCGGGTATTCGTCCGGCAGGGTGTACCAGGGGCCGATCAGGAGACGCTCTTCCCGGACGAGTTTCCGGATCCGCTCCTCCATTTCGGGCCGGATCTCCAGGTAGTCCGGGACCGGGATCGTCTGGCCGTCGAGGAGGAAGGAGGGGTAGGCGCCGTTCTCCAACAGTTCGATCAGCTCGTCGAAGAAATCCACGAGCAGACATCGGGTTTCCCAGATCGGGTAACGCCATTCGCGGTCCCAGTGCGTGTGCGACACGATCCAGGCGGTGCGTTTGCGGGGTGCGGCCTTCTTGCGTTCCATCGCTTCCTCCGTGGCGTGGGGAGGGTCCGGGAACTCCGAACTTCCCGGAAACAGTATCGGATGGTTTCGGCCGGGGCGCCAGTCCCGGGCCGCGGAACGGACGGGTTGGAAAACGCGACGATCCCGGCTCCGCGACGGCGCGTCCCCCGATGTCCCGGGACAGACCCACCACGAAGGGCGCGAAGAACCGGAGGGATCCCGGGTTCAATTTCGGATCGTTCTCACGAACGCTTCCCGGGGGAGGCGGAGCCATCCGCGGCCGGTACCGCGAAGCCCCCGCCTCCCGGCACCCTTAGGGGCCGATTTTGGCCCCAAAATCGGCCTTCTAAGCCCCCCTGCGGCCGCAAAAATCGCCGCAACATCCTGATACAGAGCGGGTTATCGATGCTAACCGTCGGGAATTCATCGGGGCGATCTTCGTAAGGCGTTGAGTTTCAATGAGTTACGGCTGCCAATCGCGGGACGCTCGGGAGGGGATCGCCGAACGCGAGTGACGGGGCGGCCCGGGGCGGGATATGTTCCGGATGGCGGAAATGAGAACGAAGGAACAGGAATTGACCGATCGGGCCCTGAGGTTGCTGGGACTGCGAAGCGACAAGGATCCCGAGGAAATCCGACGGGCGTACCGAAGAAGGTGCCTGCTCCATCATCCCGACAGAAACCCGGGTCATGACGATCAGGAAGCGCGGTTGATCATCGCGCTGCTCACCCAGGCAAGGGACTATCTCACGAGAAACCCGTACAAGGAGTTTCGCACGGACCTTCTGGAGAACGATCCCATGGTTTCGCGGCTCATAGGGGCCGTCACGCCGATCGCGACGACCGAGGACACGGCCGACGAACTCCGAAAGCACCATTATCGTCACTACGGGGACGGGCTGGATCCCCCCCTGTCCGAAAGGGACGTGGAGGAGGCGAAGTACAAGTGGGACGGGGCGACGTATGAAATGACGAAGAGACGGTACGAGGAACAGGAACGGGCGAGATCGACCCGGCAACAGGCCCCGGAGAAGGAGAAGAAATAACCCCCGGCCCGCCGCCGCGGATCCCCGGGATGGCGCCTACTTCATCGACCAGGTGTTCGCATCGTCGGGAACGCCCCCGATCGTCCAGCCGTTCGTCTCCTCGACGAACCGGGCGTCCTGGAAGTTCACCCAGTACCCGCTCAGGTACGCCGACAACAATTCGTCCGGCCGTTCCCCGGGGAGGAATTCGAACGCCCACCCGGCCAGCCCCGGCGTCGTGCTGTCGCGCAGAATCTCCAGGTCTCCGAACGGCGGCCGTCCGTCCTCCGGGAGCAGGGAATCACCGCGGGCGATCTTGATTCCTCCGTCCGGCGCTCCCCCCGCATGATTGAACACGATCACGTATCCGCCGGCCGGATCTTTCAAGAGAAAGCAGGATTCGGGAATTCCGGCGGGAACCTTCAGAACGGCGCCCCGATCGGTCCACGGGCCCAGGACGTCCGGCGCCGTTGCGATCCCGCAGATCCCGCCGTCGTTGTGCGTGCCCGTGTACAACATGTACCAGGTACCGCCTTCTTCGAAGACCATCGGGTCCCGACAATCGGCCCAGCCGTCCGCATTCCAAACATGACCTTCGTGGCTCGGCCGGAACCACGATCGGGTCGTCCCGTCGACGAGGAACCGCACCGACTCGTTCCGTTGCCAGTTTACCGGGTCCGCCGGGTTCTCCGTGCTGGCCACGAGAATCTTCTGGTTCCATCCGCCGGGAACCGGCTGGGTCACGCCGGTGTAGAACATGTGATAGACCCCGCCGACCTCCACGACGTGGGGCGCCCAGACCATCGACCGGTCCTCGTCCGTGCGCCGGGACACGGCGATCCCCAGCGATTCCCACCGGGCCAGGTCCCGGGAACGGCCCACGAGAATCCCTTCGTTGCAGTGATCCTTCATCATCGACGCGACATACGTGAATCCGTCGTGCCGGAAGATGCAGAAATCCTGCAGGCGCAGATCGTTCCCGTCCCGCAGGGGGCGCCACCCGGCCTGGTACGCCCGGAACGTCGAGAGATGCGCGCGCTCCCCGCGCCAGCCGGACTCGTTCCCGTCATTGCCGTCCGATTTCCAACCGGCCGATCGCAATCCCACGTACCGCGCGTTCACCACGGCCGGCGCCGCGATCACCTCGCCCGGCGCGGACGCCGCCACCGTCGTGGTGGAAACGACGGTCCACTTCGTATCCTCGAACGCGACGATCTCCGTTTCGGGATCGGCATCGCTTTCCAGCCGCAGGTCGTGGGCGACGGCCGCCAACCGCATCCGCGCCCCCAGGTCCACGCGGAACATCCCCCCCGCGGTATCGGCGCACACCCATTCCGAGGTCACCGCCCCGTCCACGGCATTCGCCGGTACGAAACCGTTGAGGAAGGAGGAAGCCCATGCGGGACGTCCCCGGGCCCTGTCCCAACGGGTGCCGAGGGGAACCGCTTCCCCTTCTTTTCCGCCGGCCGGTTGCGCTGGAGAGGTCGCGGCGGCGGGCGTGCCGGGGTGGGGAACGGGCGCGATTTCATTCGCCCCGGCCAGGAAAGAGGCGAGCAATCCTCCCGCAAGCACAACCGTGGCCCGGCCACGGCCTTTTCCCACGAACGACTTCATCATCGGTTCCTTTCGGTTGGGTTACTTGTCCTCCGGGAATCCGGTCCCTTGCGGCGTCGTCCTGCGACATCCGGCGGACGGGGCCCGACGCCCTTTTCACGGTTCCAGTGTACTCGGCGGACCTGCTCCGTCCGGGGACTTCCTCCTCCGTCTTCCAGCCGCGGGACTACAGAGGACAAGTCGAAGTCGAAGGGGGCGTGTTGCGGCTCCACAGACCTTTCTTCCCGGGCGGCGGTTTCCAAGCGACGATTCTTTCCCGCCAAACCGTGGCCCCGTCTCGGCGTGGCGACGAACCAGGGGATGTCTTTCACAAGTAAGACGTTGTGCTTGATCCGTGACCGTCATCGGGAAAGCCGCTGCAGCTTGGCCACGGGGGCGGTGAGTTGCCCATGCCGACCATCGTCTCCAATGCGAAGGTTAACGACTTTACGAACAGGAACGCTCCCTTTTTCCCTCTCCGCGTTTCAGTTATACCTCGGGATACAGGGAGGGACTCCCAATGAGCATTGAAGCACTCGCCTCCATCATCGCCGGCGGCCAACCGCCGGATGTCAACCGCGACAGGCTTGCCGAGCAAACGCGAGAAGCGATCGACGGGCTTTTCGGCGGCCGGTACCAGGCTCGCTCGCGCTATTTGTCGCGGGTCGCACTCATGCCCGGCGCCGACGCCGTGTCGTTTGCAGGCCTGGTGCACGAGGACAGCCCGAGCAGCGGGGTGTACGGCGGGATGTCGCTGATCTGGTTCCCGGTCGAGGCAACGGACGGCGAACCCGCCGGAAGTCTGCTGACGTTTGTCTGCGGGACGCGCGGCCTGGCGCCCGACGAGCAGATTCTGGGGCGTCCGGGGCATGCCCGCCACTTTCAGGCCCTCCGTCGCTATCTCGGGAAGGAACACGGCGTTGCGGTCTGGGTGAAGCACGATCCCGCGAATCTCGCCGAGCCCTTCCCCAAGGTGCTTCGCCCGA
Source organism: uncultured Verrucomicrobiota bacterium (assembly GCA_964395275.1). Taxonomy (GTDB): domain Bacteria; phylum Verrucomicrobiota; class CALLYA01; order CAYNBQ01; family CAYNBQ01; genus CAYNBQ01. The sequence goes on along the minus strand of CAYNBQ010000129.1, from coordinate 211 downwards.
GCTTCGCCCGTTTCAAACAGGTGCTCGACCGGTACGGTAACTACATCTATGCCGCAGTCGAGGTGCCCCGTGAGCCCGAGCGCGCCCGCGGCGTGGTGGCGGCGTTCCTCGATTTCTACGCATGGGAACGAGGCTGGACACCGCTCAAGTCTGCGAAGCCCGAGACCGACCAGCTCAAGAACGCGTTACGGGAGCACTTGTTTCCGCGGGT
>CAYNBQ010000128.1:0-7336 GCA_964395275.1 uncultured Verrucomicrobiota bacterium | reverse complement strand
AGCCTGGGATTTGGAGAAGATCGGGCTCTACACGGACGATCCTCCCGCGGGGGATCTCGACGTCACGGATCGGGTGGCGTCGGCGCGGAGGCGGCTTTTCCGGGTGATCGACGTGTCGTACCCGGACGCGTTGTACACCCCGGCGGACCCGACCGGAGCGCATATCTTCCTTGATGCCGTTTCCCACGGGTGGACGTTCGACTACTTCCTGGAACCCGAAGGGGGAGGAACCTGGGTCTTCAACGGGGGACAGGACGAGGGGACGATCGAGAACTGGACATGGGACCAGGATCCCTACCGCGGGGTCCTGACCGTGTGGCACGATGCGCTCTACCCGATGCGGCATCAACTGCTCTTCGAGGACGGGGCCGGAGGGGATTTTCAGGGGACGGTCTATTCGGGCAATCCCTTCACGATGCGGGGGACGTTCGACTATTTCCCGCCGGAATAGGGAGCCCTGGCGGGGCGGATCGGCGCGGATTTCCGCGTTCCAGAGTCTCTAACGTTCTGTCCTGCAGGGAGTTGCGGAATAATCCGCGGTTTTCGAAGTTTCGGGTATACAGGTGTCTCTGACCTTCCGTATTCTTGGAATCATGCAAATAGACGATAATGAACTCCTTCAACTGCACGCCGAGCTGTGCGCCATGATGGGGAACCCCAAACGGCTCGCCATCCTCGAGATCCTCCAGGATGCCGAGAAAAGCGTCAGCGAGATCGCCGAAACCCTCGGCGTCTCCATCAGCACGGTCAGCCAGCACCTCCGCCTGATGAAGGACCGCAACGTCGTCTCCACCCGCCGCGACGGCCAGGTCGTCTACTACAGCCTGAAACATCCCGAACTGGTCCACGCATCCCATCTCATCCGCAAGGTGCTGCTCGACGACCTGAAACAACGCGGCGGCATCGCCCGCGAATACGACTCGGAAACCGCCGGGACCGTCGACCCCCCCGCCCCGTCCGGCGGCGGGCCCTCGATCGCCCCGCAGAACCCGCAGGAGAACGCCGTATGAGCAGCGAGAACAAGTCGCAGGAGGAAATCCTCCAGGATCTCCTTTCCCGCGTGGAAACCCTCGAGGCCAACACCCCCGGCGACCGCCTCGCCCTCGGCGTGATGAGCGGAGATCTCGATTACACGATCGCTGCCTTCATCATCGCCCTGGGCGCCGCCGCCTACGACATGGAAGTCGACCTCTTCTTCACCTTCTGGGCCACCGCCGCGCTGCGCGATCCCGCCAAGAAGGTCAAGAAGGGCCTGCTCGACAGGATGTTCGGATGGATGCTGCCCACCGGATCGAAGAAACTCCCGCTTTCCAAGATGCAGATGATGGGGATGGGCCCGCCCATGATCCGCAGCGTCATGAAGGCCCGCGGCGCGAAATCCCTCGAGGATCTCATGAAGGACGCCGCCGAGTTCGGGATCCGCATCCACGTCTGCACGATGTCCATGGACATCATGGGCATCCGCCGCGAAGAACTGATCGATTACCCGCACATGGACTTCGTCGGCGTCGGCACCTTCATCGGGCTGCTGGCCGACGCGAAACAGTGCTGGTTCATGTAGACCGCAGATCAACCGAGAAGGAGAGAAGACCGTGACCCCCGAAGAACTCAAGAACCTGGAAATCGCCAAGCAGGTCGATGCCCGCGGCACCGCCTGTCCCGGACCCCTCCTGGAAGCCAAGCGCGCCGTGGCCGAATGCCCGGTCGGCGGCGTGATGGAGATCCTCTCCTCGGACGAGGGAACCCTCAGCGACGTCTCGCGCTGGTGCAAGAAGATGGGCCACGAGTACCTCGGCGACATCGAGGACGACGGATACTGGCGCGTCTACATGCGCCGGGCCAAGTAGCGGAAGGCGAGACGCTTCGATGGGAACCTCGGACCCCAGGATCCTGGTCTTTTCCACCAACAGCATCTCGGATCCGGGGATCGACATGGCCGGGGCCGCCCACATGCACTATTCGACGGCGGTCCAGGTGATCCCCCTTCCCTGTTCGAGCGGCATCAAGCCGAGCTGGATCGTTCACGCCCTCGACCGCGGCTTCGACGGCGTCTTCATCGCCGCCTGCGGCGGCGACTGCGCCTACCTGGCCGACTGCACCCCCCGCACGAGCGACGTGGTGCGCCGCGCGCAGGAACTGATGAAGAAGCACGGGTACGATCCCAAGCGGCTGAAGATGTCCGGGATCTGCTCGGTTTGCGCCGACAATTTCGTCTCGCACATGGAGAACTTCCAGAAGGAGTTGCGGAAAATTGCCTCCGACGGAAAGCAAGAAAAAGACTGACTACGACGTGATGATCGTCGGGGCGGGCACCGCCGGCATGGAGGCCGCGCTCTCCCTGGGGGACATGGGCTACCGTGTCCTGCTCGTCGAAAAGGAGCCGAGCATCGGCGGCAAGACGATTCTGCTGAGCAAGGTCTTTCCGACGCTCGACTGCGCCAGCTGCATCTCGACCCCCAAGATGGCCGCCGCGGCGCATCATCCCAACGTGACCCTGTTCAACTACAGCGAGGTCGAGGAGATCGAACGCAACGGCGGCGGAACCTTCCGGGTCCGCATCCGCCGGAAATCCACCTTCGTGGATCCGGCGGCCTGCACCGGCTGCGGCCAGTGCGAGGAGGCCTGCACGGTCGCCGTCCCCGACGAGTACAACTACGGGCTCGTCGCCCGCCGGGCCGCGCATATCGCCTTTCCCCAGGCGGTCCCCAAGAAATCCGTGATCGACCGCGACGGGACCTCGCCCTGCACGGCCGCCTGTCCGGCCGGCGTGAAGCCCCACGGTTTCGTGTCCCTGGTGCGCGCCGGCCGGCACGAGCAGGCCTTCCGCCTCCACATGGAAGACGCCCCGATGGTCGGCAGCCTCGCGCGGGCCTGCTACGCGCCCTGCGAAGGCGCCTGCACCCGGGGGGAACTGGAGGGAACGGTCCACATCCGCGCCATCAAGCGCTTCATGGTCGACCGTTACTACGCGGAACATCCGGAGCCGGAATACGGTCCGCCGGAGGAGATCCTCGACACCCGCGTGGCGATCGTCGGATCGGGGCCCGCGGGCCTGACGGCCGCCTACCACCTGGCGAAACGGGGCCATCGCGTCACGGTCTTCGAATCGGAGAAGGAACCGGGGGGCATGCTGCGCCACGGCATGCCGGCCTACCGGATGCCGCACGACGTTCTCGACCGCGACATCAGGAACATCACGGCCCTCGGCGTGGAGATCCGCACCGGGACCCCCGTGCAGTCGATCGCCGAACTCAAGCAGCAGGGCTACGACGCCGTTTTCGTCGGCGTCGGCGGCCAGGTGCCCCGGATCATCCCGATCGACGGGCGCGACCTGGTCGATGTGGACGACTGCATGACCTTCCTCAAGGAGGCCAAGGTCGGCGAAGAGACGCCCGATCTGAAGGATCAACACGTCGTCGTTCTCGGCGGCGGCAACGTTGCGATGGACGTGGCCCGTTCGGCCGTGCGCCTCGGATCCCGCAGCGTCTCGATCGTCTGCCTCGAGCCGCGCGACAAGATGCCCGCCCACCAGTGGGAGGTGAAGGAAGCGGAAGAGGAAGGCGTGACGATCCACGCGGCGGCGGCCACGAAACGGATCTTCTGCGAGAACGACCAGGCGATGCTCGAGTTCCGCGAGGTCGACTACATCGAATACGACCCGGACGGGCGCATGATCGGTTTCCAGGTGATCGACGGGACCGAACGGAAGATTCCGGCCGACGTCATCATCCTGTCGGTCGGCCTGGCGCCGAGCACGGCCCCCTTCGAGAACGAGCTGGAATTGACGCCCGCCAAGACGATCCGCACGGATCCGCGCACGCTGCAGACCTCGGATCCGACCGTCTTCGCCGGCGGCGACGCGGTCCTGGGTCCCTCGATCATCGTGGAGGCGATGGGCCAGGGACGCCGGGCGGCGTTCTTCATGGACCGGCTTCTGCGGGGGGAATCCCTCGACGACGCGGTCTTCGACATGGACGTCCGCCTGCCGACCGTCGACAAGGAGAAGGTGCTCGAGCGGGAAGGAGCCCTCAGCCGCCGCGAACCCAGCGCCGTGCTGGAGCGGCCGGCCCACGAGCGCGTGCGCAGTTTCGAATCCTACGAGGGCGTCTTCACGGAGGAGGAGGCCCGCGAGGCGGCCAACCGCTGCATGGACTGCGGCGTCTGCTGCGAGTGCCACGAATGCGTCCGGGTCTGTCCGGCCGACTGCATCCACTTCGACATGCAGCCGAAGGAGGAGACCCTGGAGGTCGGGACGGTCATCGTCTCGACGGGGTACGAGGTGCTCGATCCCGGCAGGAACGAGCTCCTCGGCTACGGAAAATACCCGAACGTGATCTCCGGGCTCCAGATGGACCGCCTCCTGGCGCCGACGCGCCCCTACAACGGCGTGCTGCGGCCCTCCGACGGCAAGGAACCGGACAACATCGCCATCGTGCTGTGCAACGGTTCCCGGGACCACCAGGTCTGCAACCCCCTCTGCTGCCGGGTCGGATGCATGTACTCCGTCAAGCACGCGCAGCTCATCATGGGGTCGCTGCCGCTGGCGGACATCACCATCTACTACATCGACATCCGGGCCTTCGGAAAGGGCTACGACGAGTTCTTCGAGCAGGCCAAGGCGATGGGCGTCCAGTTCGTCAAGGGCAAGGTCGCCCGGATCGAAGAGACCGAGAACCGGAACCTGATCGTGCACTACGAGAACATGGCGGCGGGCGGCGGGATGCAGACGATGGAGCACGACCTGGTCGTGCTGACCGTCGGACTGATTCCGAATCTCTCCCCGCTGCGCCTCTTCAAGGGGAAGACGCTGGAGGCGGATCCGTTCGACTTCGTCCGCGAGATCGACGCGGTCGGCGAGCCGACCCGCACGACGATCGAGGGCGTCTTCGCCGCGGGAACCGTCGTGGGACCCGCCGACATCCCCGACACCGTGCTGCATGCCGGCGCCGCGGCCTCCCAGGCCGCCGCCTACATCGAAAGGACGAGGAAAGAATAGAAGATGTCTACGCCGACGGGAAAGAGACGCATCGGGGTTTTCATCTGCCATTGCGGCGGGAACATCTCCGACTACGTGGACGTCGAGAAGGTCGTCGAGGCCGCTGCGCAGGAACCGGGCGTGGTGGTGGCCAAGCGCCACGTCTTCACCTGTTCGGACGCGGCCCAGCAGGACATGATCGACGACATCCGCAACGAGAATCTGGACGGTCTGGTGATCGCCTCCTGTTCCCCGAAACTGCACCAGTGCACCTTCCGCGGCATGGCGGAGCGGGGCGGACTGAATCCGTACCGGTACATCCAGGTGAATCTCCGCGAACAGTGCGCCTGGGTTCACACGGACGACCGCGAGGGCGCCACGGAGAAGGGCATCGCCATGGTGCGGGCGGGGATCGCCAAGTGCGCCCTGAGCAAGCCGCTCAATGCGATCCGGGTCGAAACGGTCCCGCGCGCCCTGGTGCTGGGCGGCGGCGTGGCGGGGATGCGATCGGCGCTGGCCCTTTCGGACCTCGGGATCTCCGTCTACCTGGCGGAAAAGAGCGACTCCCTCGGCGGCCGGATCTCCCGGTGGGGATCGATGTTCCCCGACGGGGAACCGGGCCGCGAGATCGCACGGCGGCTGGCCGAAAAGGTGCGGCGCCGGGAAAACATCGTCGTCTATACCAACGCGGAACTGGTCAGCAAGAGCGGAAGCATCGGCGATTTCACGGCGAAGGTCCGCGTTTCGGAGAAGGAGGCGGTGACCCTCAACGTGGGCGTCATCGTCGTGGCCACCGGGGCGGAGTCGTATGAACCGTCCCCGGGGGAGTTCGGCTACGGGCTGAAGGGGGTTCTCACGTTCCCCGAGTTCCACGACCTGCTGCGAAGCTGCGAAGGAGACGTCCTGGAATACGACGGCCGGCCGGTGCGGTCGATCGCCTATGTCTACTGCGTCGGGAGCCGCCAGAAGAAGAGCGAGAGCCGGCCGGAACCGAACGAATACTGTTCGAGGTACTGCTGCACCGCCGCCTGCCACACGGCCGTCCATGTCGAGGAAACCTTTTCGAACGGCAACGGCGGAGCGCCCGCGCAGTTTCATCTCTACCGCGACATGCGCACGTACGGCCACAGCGAGATCGTCTACGAGAAGGCGCGGGAGACCGGTTCGATCTACCTGCGGTATTCCGAGAACGAGCCGCCGACGGTCGAGCAGGGGGCCGACGGCCGGTTGCGCGTACGCGTGAAGGACGAACTCGTCGGGGGCGAGGAGATCGAGATTCCGGCGGACCTGGTGGTCCTGGTCACCGGCCTGGTCCCGCGGGAGAACGCGGGGCTGATCGACGTCCTGAAGCTTCCCCTGAGCAAGGACGGGTTCTTCAACGAAATCCACATCAAGCTCCGTCCGGTGGAGACGGTGATCGACGGCGTCTACATCGCGGGGACCTCGCAGGGACCGAAGTCGCTGCCCGAGAGCGCCGGTTCGGCGATGGCGGCCGTCGCGAAGGCGGGCGGGCTGCTGAAGAAGGGCTACGTCGATCTCGAACCCCTGGTGGCGAAGGTCGACACCGAGAAGTGCGTCTGGTGCGACGAGTGCATGAAGGCCTGCCCCTACGGCGCCGTCCAGAAGATCGTCTGCGGCGAAAAGGAGGTGGCCACCGTCATCGAATCGCTCTGCAAGGGGGAGGGGGCCTGCGTGCCGGTCTGTCCCCACGACGCGATCGACGTGGAGGGATACACCGACGTGCAGATCACGGCCATGATCGACGCCGCGAGCCGGGAGGTGGCCTGATGGACACGGCGATGCGACGGACCGGAACGACGGGGCGCAGCATCCGGGAGATCATGCGCGACGAGATGGTGATGCGCGACCGCATTCTCGCCCTGCTGCGCGAGTCCCCCCGCACGGTGCCGGCGGTGGCCGAGGCCCTCGGCGCGGAGCCGTGCGAGGTGATGATCTGGATGATGGCGATGCGGCGCTACGGCAGGATCGAGGAAACCGGGAAACCCGACGACGACGGGTATTTTCAATACGTCCCTGTGGAGAAAGCAGACGATGCCAACGGTGTCTCCTGAGTTTGCGGCGGAGATCAAGCAGTCGGAAGAATTCGACGCCCAGGCGTGCATGAACTGCGGGGTTTGCACGGCGGTCTGCCCGATGGGCTACGAGGTGCTGCCGCGCGAACTCTTCCGGTACGTGGTCATGGGATTGCGCGACAAGGTCCGCGAACATGTCCCGACGATCTACTCGTGTCTGCTGTGCAAGATGTGCGAGGCGAACTGCCCGGCGGACGTACACATCGCGGAGAACGTGCGGTTTCTCCGGAGCTGGGTGAACAGGAAAGAATTCCATCTTTCGTAGAGG
>CAYNBQ010000127.1:0-7429 GCA_964395275.1 uncultured Verrucomicrobiota bacterium | reverse complement strand
AGGAGCGAGGAGCCGATGCAGGAATTCGAATGGCGGGGAGAATGGATCTGGGACGAGCGGACCTCGGGTCGGAATCTCGCGGCGCTTTTCCGCAAGACCTTCGAGATCGAAAGGCGGCCCTCTTTGGCCCGGGTGCGGATCGCGGCCGACAGCCGGTATCGGCTCTGGGTGAACGGGAAACCGGTTTGCCGGGGGCCGTCGCGCGGCGACCCGCCGCGGGCCTACTACGACGAAGTGGAGATCGAACGGTTTCTTCGTCCGGGCCGGAATGCCTTCGCCGTTCTTGCGTATCACCTGGGCCGGTTCACCCACTATCACCAGCCGGGAGCGCCTGGCTTCCTTCTCGACTGCCGGCTGGAGTTCGGGAAGGGAGAAACGGCGGCGTTCGGATCGGACGGTTCGTGGAAATGCGGCCGGCTCGACGCCTACGACGAGGATTCGGCGGAGATCTGGTTCCCGATGGGATACCAGGAGATCTTCGACGGCCGGAAGGGTCCGACGGGCTGGACGCGTCCGGGATTCGACGATTCCGCCTGGCCGTGCGCGCGGGTGATCGGTCCGCCGCCGCAGGCGCCGTGGACCGAACTTCGGCCGCGCGGGATTCCCATGGAACGCGAGGAACCGGTTGCGCCGGCGGCCCTGATCGAGGCGGCCGAGGCCTGGGAACCGGAACCCGTGTACGAGTTCGATCCGGTGGGGCGAAGCGGGGACCGCGCCGGAAACGTGATCTACCTGTTGGCGTTCGTGCGCGCCGACGCCCGGCGGAAGGTCTCCCTTCGGGCGGGCGGATCCGGGGCGTTCCGGATCTGGTGGGACGGCGTCGCGGTTCTCGAACGGTCGGATGCAACCACGCGTCTGCCCGAACAACACGCGGAGATCGACGTGGGGGACGACTGGACCCCGCTGCTGCTGAAGAGCGTCCGGGGTTCCGGGGGATGGAAGATCCTCCTGACGATGCAGCACGAGGGTCCGCCCTTCCTGGAATGGAGAACGGCGCCGTCGCGCACGGCGTCGGCCGGCTTCCTGTGGTCGGGGCCTTACGGCGACGCCGGAGGGGATCCGGCCGTCGATCTCGGCACGGCCTTTCCTCCGGAGGCGCGGTTGACCGCGGGGGGAGGGTACGAGGCGTCCGCCGGGGCGTGGGCGGAATGGCCGGAGAAGGAGGCCCGGTCGCGGGACCTGGCGTACGAGGCCGTTCTGCTGAATCCGCGGCCGATCGAGACGTGTCGCGTGGAACATCCGCAGGACGTTCTCGGGGACGGGGCCGACGAAGGGCAGCCGGGGCTCCGGATCGAGGTGCCGGCCGGTCGGCGGGCGCTGGTGACCCTGGATTTCGGACGGGAGGTTTTCGGGTATCCGGGGATCGAGATCGTCGGGGCGGCCGGGACGACGATCGACTTCGCCTACGGCGAGGATCTGGGGGACGACGGCCGGATCCGCGTCTGCAAGGGTGGCGACATGCATTACGTCGATCGATACGTCTGCCGCCGCGGGCGGCAGGACCACGAGTTCTTCGAGAAACGCGCCTTCCGGTACCTGCGCCTGTCGGTGGGGCCGACGGCTCGCCCGATCGAGTTGCGGAAGGTCCGGCTGAACATGACGACCTATCCGGTGGAACGACGGGGGACGTTTGTTTCCTCGGATCCGCGGCTGGACCGGATCTGGAGGATCGGCCGTCATACGCTGCGGATCTGCATGGAAGACGCCTTCATCGACTGTCCCTGGCGGGAGAGGGGACAGTGGTGGGGCGACGCCCGGGTGGAGGCGTTCGTCAACTACTACGCATTCGGACACCGGGATCTGCCGTTGCGCGGGATCCGGCAGATCGCGGATTCCGACGACGGCAACGGGTTGACCCGATGTCTCTATCCGCCGGCGGGATCGGGGGCGATTCCCGGGTTCAGCCTGTACTGGTTGATGTCGATCGACGATCTGGTTCTGCACACGGGCGGGGCGGAGGATCTCCGCGGGCTGCTGCCGCGGATGGATCGTCTCGCGGAGGCCTTCGAACGGTGCCGCAGGGACGACGGGTTGATCGGCCGGGTGCCGGGCTGGCTTTTCTTCGACTGGGCGGCCCACCTGGGGCGGCAATGTCCGACCGACGGCCGCCCCCTGGCGTTGCTCAACGCGTTGCACGCGGGCGGCCTGCGCGCGGCGGCGCGCGCGGCGTCGATGCTGGGCGATTCGGAGCGCGCGGAACGATGGGAGGCGTATGCATCGAGGACGGCGGAGGTCTTCGAGGCGTTCTGGCGGCCCGAACGGGGTCTCTATGCGGAATGGGCGGATGCAACGGATCCGGATGTCTACACCCAGCATGCGAATGCGCTGGCGATCCTGTTCGATCTGGCTCCCCGGGATCGGTGGCCGGGGTTGGCGGATGTCCTGACGAATCCGCCCGGAGACGTGATCGAGGTGGGGACCCCGTATTTCGGGTTCTACGTCCTGGCCGCGCTGGAACATGCGGATCGCGGTCCGGACGCGATCGCCCTGATCCGGGAGAAGTGGGGCGCCATGATGGACGCGGGGGCGACGACGTGGTGGGAACGGTGGGTGCCCGACGGCAGCGTCTGCCATGCCTGGTCGGCGGGGCCGACGGCGGAGATCTCGAGGATCGTCCTGGGCGTGCGGCCGACGGCGCCGGGATTCGAACGGTACCGGGTGATGCCGGAGCCTTCCGGGCTGGGATGGGCGCGGGGACGCGTGCCGACGCCCGAGGGAGAGATCGAGGTGGCCTGGAGCCGGGAGGACGGGCGTTTCGTATTGAGTGTCCGGGGACCGTCCGGATCGATCTGTGAGGCGGTGTTGCCGGTGCCGGGGGGACGGGAAGGGCGGGTCACGCGGAACGGGGCGGTCGTCTATGCCGCCGGGGTTCCGGCGGCCCCGGGATGTCGCCTGGAGGGGGCGCGGCTGGTGGTGCCGTCGGCGGGCGGCGGGGTGTTTGTGGCGGAATCGCGGCTCGGCTGACGGAGGCGTTCGGGGGGGGGGAACCGGATTCGAGGCGGGGGACCGTTGACAAAGCCGGCGGGGTTGGGTATCCCCTATCTGTTAGCCGCCCCTAATTCCGGCGTCGGGCGCCGGATCCGCCGGGCGGGAATCGAGGTCCGGTCCCGTGGAATCGATCGAAATCACCGACGCCCTTTCTCCCATCCCCTCCGTCAACGACGAGGGGACGGATGCCCGGGGTCTCACGCCGAGCCTGGAGATGTATCTCAAGGCCGTCTACCTGCTCGGAGGCGACGAGAGACCCGCCCGCGTCGGCGAGATCGCCAAGGCCCTCGGCGTCTCCATGCCGAGCGTCACCGAGGCCGTCCGGAAGCTCAGCGAACGGGGTTACCTGCGCCATCGACGGTACCGCGGGGTCGAACTCACCGAGAAGGGACGCGAGATCGCCGCCGATCTCACGCAGAAATGGAAACTGCTGGCCCGGTTCTTCACCGAGGTGCTGGGCGTCGATCCCGAAGTGGCCCGCAACGACGCCTGCCGCATGGAACACGTGGTCAGCGCCGAAACCCTCACCCAGTTGCTTCGGTTCGTGGAGTTCACCGACAAGTGCACCCAGGCGAGGGGCCGTTGGCTCAAGAACTTCGCCCTGTACGCCCGGACGGGCCGGATCGCCGAACCCTGTCCCGGGTGCGACGACGGATGTCAACTCGAGGTGGCCCCGCCCGGCGAGGGGGAAAGCGGGCTGATCCCGCTGAGTCTCCTGCGGCCGGGTCAGAGGGGCAAGGTGGTTCGCATTCGCAAGGCCGGCGGGGTGCGTCGCCGGATCATGGATCTGGGCCTGGTGCCCGGAACCCGGGTGGAAGTCGTCCGGGTGGCGCCTCTGGGCGATCCGCTCGAGGTGAAGACCCGGCGGTTCAAGCTCACCCTGCGCAGGGAGGAGGCCGCCCGCGTCCTGGTGGAACCCCTCTGATGGACGTGCCGAATTCCGCCCGGAACCCGATTTTCCCTTCGCGTCGACCGCCGCCCCGGGGGCGCAGGGCGCGCCGGCGGGGCATGGGGCCCGGCCCGATGGCGGGTGAAAGGCTCCGCGCGGCGTCGCCGGGCGGCCGGCGGATCGTCGTGGCCCTGGCGGGGAATCCCAACTGCGGCAAGACGACGATCTTCAACGCCATCTGCGGCGCCCGGCATCATGTCGGCAACTATCCCGGGGTGACGGTCGAGCGCCGCAGCGGCGTCTGCCGGCGGGGCCATCACGTTTTCCAGGTGATCGATCTCCCCGGCACGTATGCCCTGCAGGGGGACGCCGAAGACGAACGGATTGCGCGGGAATCGATTCTCCGGGAAAAGCCGGACGTGGTCGTCAACATCGTCGACGCCTCGAATCTCGAGCGGAACCTCTATCTGACGGCGCAGCTTCTCGAGCTCGGCGTTCCGCTGGTGATCGCCCTGAACATGAGCGACGTGGTGGAACGCCGCGGCGAACGGATCGACGAGGCGCATCTGGGGGCGTTGTTCGGCGCGCCGGTGATCCGAACGGTGGGGCATCGCGGGCGCGGTCTGGAAGAGCTGCTGGATGCGGTCGTGCGGGTCCACGAGGGGAAGGATCGCCGGGGCGCGCCCCGCAGGATTTTCTACGGGCGCGATCTCGAGGAACAGATCGAGACGCTGGCGGCGCGGATCGGCGACCGTCCGGAGATCGGGCCGAGTCCGCGATGGATCGCCCTGAAGCTTCTCGAATCCGACCCGATCGTCGAACGGGAATGCCGCGCCGACCCGGAGCTCTGGAACCGGGTGGCCCCCCTGCTGGACGAGGCCCGCCGGCGGATCCGGTTGCGCACCGGGGAGGATCCGGACGTGGTGGTGGCCGACCGGCGTTTCGGATTCGTACACGGGGCCGTCCACGAGTGTTTCCGGGAACCTCCGGCGACCCGGATCACCCGGACCGAACGGATCGACCGCGTTCTGGCCAGCCGGATCTTCGGTCTGCCGATTTTTCTGGGCATGATGTGGCTCGTCTTCACGCTGACCTTCCGCCTCGGGGAAATCCCGATGCACTGGATCGAATTCGCCACGGGCAGGCTGGAGACGTTCTTCACCCATGTCATCCCGCCGGGCATCCTGCAGTCGCTGATCGTCGACGGGGTGATCGCCGGCGTGGGCGGCGTGGTGGCGTTCCTGCCGCAGATCATGATCCTCTTCCTGGCGATCGCGCTTCTCGAAGACACCGGATACATGGCGCGTGCGGCGTTCCTGATGGACCGCGTCATGCACATGATCGGACTGCACGGGAAATCGTTCATCCCCCTGCTGATCGGATTCGGCTGTTCGGTTCCGGCCTACATGGCGTCGCGTACGCTCGAGAGCCGACGCGACCGGCTCGTGACGATGCACGTGACGACGTTCATGAGCTGCGGCGCGCGGCTGCCGGTTTACGTGCTGATTTGCGGAACCTTCTGGCCGGGCGCGGCGGCGGGCAACGTGATGTTCTCCGTGTACCTGCTCGGGATCGTCATGGCGATCGTGGTGGCCCGCGTGCTGCGGGGCACGCGGTTCCGGGGACCGTCGGAACCCTTCGTGATGGAGCTGCCGCCCTATCGCATGCCGACGGTCCGCGGCCTGTTGATCCACAGCTGGGAACGGGGCTGGCAGTACCTGCGCAAGGCGGGGACGATCATTCTGGCCGCGGCCGTGTTGATGTGGATGTTGATGTCCTTCCCGCGGGTCCCGGTCCCGGCGCAGGGGGCGGCGGACGGAACGGCCGCGGATTCCGCTCGAACCGCGAAGGCGACCCCGACGGAACGGTTCGCTGGCGACGACCTCCAGGCGGCCGCCGTGCAGCTCCGCGAGAGCTACGCGGGACGGTTGGGCCGTTTTCTCGAACCGGCCCTGCGGCCGCTCGGGTTCGACTGGCGGTTGGGAGTGACGCTGGTGGCGGGCGCCGCCGCGAAGGAAATCATTGTCTCCACGATGGGCACCCTCTACAGCGTGGGAGAAACGGAGGCCGGCAGTTCGGTTCTGCAGGAGAAACTGGCCTCGGACCCCGCCTACAACCCGCTGATCGCCTACGCCTTCCTGATCTTCGTGCTGCTGTACATGCCCTGCGTTTCGGCGATCACGGTCTTTTACCGCGAAAGCGGTTCGTGGCGGGAAACGCTCTTCCAGATCGGGTACACGACGGCCCTGGCCTACGTGGGCGCGCTGGTGGTCTACCAGGGGGGGCGGATTCTCGGCCTGGGTTGACGGGGCCGGAGATCGGGGCGAGGTGAGATCATGCAACTGTGGCCGATGATCGAAATCGTGATCGTGGCGACGATCTGCGCAGGGGCGCTCTGGCTTTTCGTGCGGGAGATGCGCCGCGGGATCTCGGAGGGGCGTTGCGCGCACTGCTCCCTGGCCCGGCGTTGCGGCCCGATCCGCAAGATCGGAATGAAGCCGGCGCCCGGCCCGCCGGGTTCCCGCCAAGAGACGCCGGGATCGGGGAGACCGTAGGAGCACCTTTCGCCGATGCTCGCGCGGGATCGTGCGGCGAGCGGGTCCGGCGGGCGAACATCATCGGCGGATGTCGCGGCCGACAAACGGCGCCTGCGGCCCGCCGTGAGGGCCGCAGGCGCCGGGATATCGCCGGAAGAAGGGTTCAACCCTTCTTGTTCTTGTGCATGCCGGAAGCCCAGTCCCGGATCCTGGCGGCCTTCTCCGGATCCTCGCTGGTGACGATCACCAGCGTGCCGGTCGGAATCGTCTGCGCGCGGGTCCGGACCGCCGAATCGGCGGCGAGGGCCGCGAACTCCCGGCACTTGGGACAGAATCCATCCGTGATCCCGGTCTCGGCGGCTTCCCGCAGTCGGTCGCCGACGGCTGCCGAGGTTTCCTGCAGCGTCTTCACCTTCGCAGGATCCGTGGAAACGAAGACGAGCGCCACGCCGTCCTCGAGATCGATCACCTTGCTGCGGGCCCAGTCCCCCTCCTGAAAGAGCGCCATCATCGGGCCGCAGGCGGGGCACTTCGCCATTTCGGCGTCGGCCGTCTTCTCTCCCTTGCAGGAGGCGCCGGCGGGGTCGGCCTTGCAGGCCTTCTTCGCCGCTCCCTTTCGGGGGCAATCCTCCTTCTCGAGGCATTTGATCGCGGGACCGGTCCTGGTCCCGGAATCGTCTTCATCGCATTTTCCGCAATGGGCGAACGCCGGAACGGCGGCGAACGACAGGGCGAATACGGCAATCATCATCAGGGCGAGTCGTTTCATGGGAATCCTTTCCTTCGTGCATGGGTTCGGCGTCGGATCCCGCGTCCGCGGGAACCGTCGCCTTCAGGGTTCAACTTCGTCGAGATGGACCTCCTGTCAACCGGGCGGGCCGGGTCCGGGGAAGGGCCGAAGGAGGGCCGTCCGCGCAACCGGAGGGTGGACGCGGGGCGCGCGAACCGTGATACTCGGCTGCCTGCGATGAACGAATCCGTGGTCACCTCCAGGATCTCCCGCGCCGCCCGGTCG
>CAYNBQ010000126.1:0-7440 GCA_964395275.1 uncultured Verrucomicrobiota bacterium | reverse complement strand
CTTCGTCCCGGAATCGCGCGACTACGCAGGGCGTGGCAGGGGTCGGGCTCCTACTCTTTTGGGGGAATCGGCCGGAAGCGCTCGCGGGACGTATTGACTTTTTGGCTTACCGGTGTGCCGGAGGCGGGAGTCGAACCCGCACGGTTCCAGGAACCCTCGGATTTTAAGTCCGATGCGTCTGCCGTTTCGCCACTCCGGCACGCCTTCGCAACTATATCCCACCCGCGGCGGTCCGCGAAGCGGCGCGACCGCGAAGCGTTCCCGCCTCCCCGTTCAGACCGATCCGCCGCGGCGGCCGAACTTCTTCTCGAGTTCCTCGTACCGGATCAGGATCATCGTCGGGCGCCCGTGGGGACAGGTGTACGGAAGGTCCGTCGCATGGAGATCTTCCAGGAGCCGTTCCAGTTCGGGGCCGGTGAGAGGGTCCCGGGCCTTGACGGCATGGCGGCAGACCGTCCGGGCCAGGTCCTCCTCCTGGAGATCGACGCGCGAAATCCGTCCGCCGCCCCCCATCAACTCGTCGAGGATGTCCCGCAGCACCTGCCGGAGGTCCGCGTCGATCAGGTAGGGGGGCAGCGCATCGATCACGAACGCCCGCGAGCCGAACTCCCCGATCTCGATGCCGAAGCGGCGCAGCGTCTCCAGGTGCCGCCTCAGGAAGGCCGCGTCGCGGTCGTCCAGCTCGACCGTTTGCGGCAGGAGCAGCCGCTGCGAAGGCGCCGATCCCCCGGCGAGCTGCCGGCGCAACCGATCGAACAGGACCCGCTCATGCGCGGCGTGCTGATCGACCAGAACCAGTCCCTCGGAGGATTCCGCGACCACGTACAGATCGCCCACCGTGCCCAGGATCCGCAGGCCGAAGGAGGTCGTGATCGGCGTTTCCGTCGATTCCTCCGCCGGGACGACGCCTCTTTCCTCCTCCTCCGGGGGCGGGGCCAATCCCGCATCGGGAAGCGGCGGATAGAGATCCGCGCCCGCCGCCGCGGCGGGTTCCCGATCCGGACGCCGCTCCGCAAACGGCGGAGGCGAAAAGGAGGAAGGCGGCGGCGCCCCGGAGACCACGGCGGGCCGCGGACTGATCCCCGACCCCGAGAGCGCCGCGCGCAGGCAATCCGTCACGATCCGCTGCACGAGCATGCCGTCGCGGAACCGCACCTCGCGTTTCGCCGGGTGGATGTTGACGTCGACGCGCGCCGGATCGATCTCCAGGAAAAGGACGACCACCGCGTGTCGTCCCTTCATCACCAGCGTCCGGTACGCCTCGGCCACGGCGAACGAAAGGGGCCGGCTGTCCACGGGCCGACCGTTCACGAAGAACCTCTGTTCCGAACGGTTCGCCCGGGTCAGGGAGGGTTTCCCGATGAAACCCGAGACCGTGACGACCGGATCCTCCCGGCGCACTTCGATCATCTCCTCGATCCACGACGCGCCGTAGATCCCCCGGATCCGCTCCCGGATGTCCGCCGCCGGCGGCAGGTCCAGCGCGGCCCGGCCGTCGCACACGAGGCGGAACGCGGTCCCCGGATGCCCGAGCGCGTGCATCGTCACCGTCTGCTGCACGTGTCCCGTCTCCGTGGCGACCGATCGCAGGAACTTCCGCCGCGCCGGGAGATTGAAGAAGAGATCGCGCACCTCGACGAACGTTCCCACGGGAGCGCCGGTCTCGCGGACGTCCTGCAGCCGGCCGCCGTTCACCCGGATCTCCACCCCCGCCATGGATTCTTCTTCCCTGGTGCGCAGGAGGAAACGGCTGACCGCGGCGATGCTCGGCAGGGCTTCCCCGCGGAATCCCAGGGTGAGGATCGACTCGATGTCCTCGACGTCGCGGATCTTGCTGGTGGCGTGGCGTTCCAGGGCCAGGAGGGCGTCGTCCCGGCCCATGCCGTGGCCGTTGTCGACGACGCGCACCCGTTTCCGCCCGCCGCGCACGATCTCCACCTCGACGCGTTTCGCCTCCGCGTCCAGCGAATTCTCCACCAGTTCCTTGACGACCGACGCCGGCCGTTCCACCACCTCGCCCGCGGCGATGCAGTTGGCGACCTGCTCGCTGAGGATGCGGACGCGGTTCATCGTCTCGTGCCGGGCACGACGCCCCGGGGCACCGCCGCGGGGGCGTTCCCGGCCGGCTCCGGATCCGCCGCGGCGGGAGCCGGATCGCCGGGGGAATCGGGCGGCGCCGGCGCGGGTTCGTCCGCCGGCGCCGCGTCTTCCGGAGCGAATTGCGGGGTCTCCTTCACGCCAACGTCGATCGTGCGGACCCTCGAAACCGGCGCCGTTTCCTCCTCGGGGGGGACCAGGGGAACCCTTACCGTATCCGGATACTGATCTTCCACCTCCGGGGCGCGGAAGACGGCCGCGTGCTCGCGGATGGTGCCCTTTTCCCACGGCAGGACGTTCTCGGTCCGCTGCATCGACTCGGCCCGCCGCTTCGCCTCTTCGGCGGCGGCCTGCGTCGTCGGCAGGACGTGGGGCGTGATGAACAGGATCAGTTCCGTGCGCCGCGTCTGCGTCCGTTCGCTTCGGAAGAGGTAGCCGAGCACCGGGATCCGCCGCAGCAGGGGCACGCCGATTTCCGTACGGGTCTTGCCGTTGCTGATCAATCCCCCGAGAACGACCGTGGTGCGGTCGGCCATGTAGACCTGCGCCGAGGCCTCGCGCGTGGAGATGATCGGCACGTCGTTGTTGTCGATCGTTTCGAACCCGATGACGTCGTCGACCTTGTTGGTGATGTCGATCACCACCATCCCCTCCTGGTTGATCCGGGGGGTCAGATCGAGTTCGATTCCGATGTCGCGGTACTCGTAGCTCGATCGCAGCGATCCGCCCTCGAAGGAGGTCTGGGTCTGCGTGATCACGGGCCGGGATTCCCCGATCAGGATCCGCGCCGGCTTGTTGTTCGAGGTCTGCAGGATCGGCTGCGCCCGGATCCGGAAGTTCGAGCTGCTGGCCATCGCGCGCAGGAGGACGTCGATGTTGTAGTCGAAGAACGTCAGGTAGTAGATCAGCCCCGAGGGCAGGCCCTGGGCGATGTCCTCCTGCGTGAGCAGACGCAGGGGGTTGCGCGCATCGGTCGGATCCGTGTTGCTCGCCCCGGCGAAGGCGAAGACCGGCTTGCGCACGTCCACGCCGCCGACCTGCGTCTCGTTGTAGGCGACCATGGCCCGCTGCACCCATTCGACCCCGAGTTCCGTGGCGTCGTTGAGGGAGACCTCGGCGATGATCGCCTCGATCAGCACCTGCTTCGGTTCGATGTCGAGTTCGTCGATGAGATCCTCGAGCAGATCGAGGTTCGAACGGTGCGCCATGATGATCAGGAAGTTCGTGCGATCGTCCGAGATGATCCGGATGTCCCCCTCGAGCTGTCCCGGGGTCCGGTCGGCGTCCTTGCCGGCGACGCTCGTCCGGGAGACCGGCATCAGCCGGGCGCTCGTGCGGCTCGGCGTGGACCCCGGCTGCGTGGTCCGCGAGGTGGAACGCGTGGTTCCCCCGGCGCGCCCGACGGTTCCGCCCGTGAGTTGTCCGAGAAGCTGGGCGAGTTCCTCGGCCTTGGCGAATTTCAACTGGAAGACGCGGATCTGCAGGTCGGGATCGACCTTGCGATCCAGGGCCTCGATGATCTTGTCGAAGAAGCTGAAGTTGATCGGGCGGCTGAGGATGATGAGCTGGTTCGTCCGCTCGTCGGCGGTGATCCGGACCTTTCCCTCGACGATCGAGTCTTCGGTGAAGAACTCGCCCAGGGTCACCGCCACGCTCCCCGAGGGCGGCGGCTGGGGCGACCGGGTCCGGGCGCCGGGAGGCGGGGGCGGGACCGGGGTGCGGACCGTCGTCGGGCGCCGCTGCTGCCCGCTGTCGGCGATGAGTTCCGCCAGCTTGGCGGCGACCTCGCCGGCGTCGGCGTATTTCAGCAGGTAGATCTTCTGCTCGACCTTCACGGCGGAGGGTTGGTCGACGTAGCCGATGATCTCGTGCAGCCGTTTCAGGTTCACCTCGGTCTCGGTGATCAGGAGGCTGTTGGTCCGTTCCAGGGCCTGGATCTGGCCCTGCCCGCGGATGTGGGGCTGGAGCGTGGCGAGCATGTCCGCCGCGGCGACGTATTCCAGGGGGATGATCTCGGTGAGCAGCCGGTCGCTGTCCCCGAGCGTCTCGCTGCCGCCGACGACCAGTCCGATGGCCTCCTGCTTCGCCTGGGCGGAGGGCGCCACCTTCAGGAACTTCTCGCCGAAGGGGAAGACGACGAGGTTGTTCATCGCCAGGACGGCGTCGAGCGCCTGCAGGGCCTCGTCCACGGAGAGTTTCGTCAGCGACCGGATCGTCACCGTTCC
Organism: uncultured Verrucomicrobiota bacterium; assembly: GCA_964395275.1. Lineage (GTDB taxonomy): Bacteria > Verrucomicrobiota > CALLYA01 > CAYNBQ01 > CAYNBQ01 > CAYNBQ01. Next base: position 3,118 of record CAYNBQ010000126.1, on the reverse strand, counting down.
CGAGAGGGCCGCCGGCCGGATGATCGTCTTGCCGGTCAGTTCCCCGTAGAGGGCCAGGACCTGGTTGACGTCGGCGTCCTTGAAATTGAGGGTGACCAGGACCTCCGGATTCCGTTTCGATGCCGGTTCGATGGCGACCTCGTCGGGACCGACGGCGGCTCCGGCGCTCGACGGCGCGGGGCCCGGCGGGCGGATCCCGCCGGGTTCAACCCGGGCCGGGGGAACGCTTCGGGTCGGCGCGGACGCCGGCGGGGTCGGCCCGGCCGCCGTCCCTCCCGCGGGCGCCGGGGCCGAGGGGGCCGCTGCGGGGGGCGGGGACTGCGGAGCGGTTGCGGAATCCGGGGAGGTCGGCGCCGCGGCGGACACGCGCGGCGGCGGACGCGGCGCCGGCACCTCGCCCGAGGCCTGGTCCGCGAGAACCCCCTCGCCGACGATCTCCGTCGGGAAGGTGTCCGCTCCCGGGGAAGCGGGTACGGGCGGCGTCGGTTCCGCCGCCCCTCGACGGGCCGGAACCGGGAGCGCCAGGACGAGCGCGAGGATCGCCGCGGCCGGCGCACCCGCTCGGTGGAGGATCGGGAGATGGAATCGTTTCATTCGGTCACCGTCCTTCTGCGACTCCGCAGCGAGGGAAGACCCCCGCTGCGGCTCGAGGGAGGAACCACGACCCGCGGGGGCGCGGGGGGTTGCTGGGGTGCGGCGGGCCGGGCGCTCGGTCTGGAAGGCGGCGTCGGCCGTTTCCGCTCGCCTTGCGCGGGCTTGCCGGGAGCGGCCCGGGCCGAGGCCGGCTTTTCCTTGTCGAAGGTCAGCGTCGCCTTCTGCCCCTCGTACTCGACGACGACGCTCGGCAGGCCCGGATCGATCGAGACGACCCGGTAGCCGTCGCGCGTTTCGCCGGGACCGAGCATGAAGGTGTCCTCCACGGCCGAACCCCGGAGCCGTTCGATGAATGCGACCGGGGATCCCCGCACCTCCGAAACCCCCGTCAGGTACAGGCTCTCCGCCCAGTCCATGCGCATCGTCGTCGTCGGAGCCACCGTCGTGGTGCTCTCGATCTTCTCGAAACCGGGCAGGGGGCGGAAGGGGGAACGCTCCTCGATGACCGCGTATTGCCGGAACCCGCCGCGCGGTCCGCCGGCGGCCTCCTGTCCGGCGACGATGAGGCCCCATTCCGCGGCCACGACCAGGGCCGCGGCGACCAGGGCGAGGCGCCCCGCCGGTCGTCTCCGGGAGGAACGCCCCTTCCCGTCACCCGCCATCGGGGGAACCCGTCCGTTCACGTTGCCTCGTCTCCTTGCCCTTCGGTGCGAAGACCGAAACCACATCCGCTTCGCAACGGAGCAGGTCGACCGCGCCCGGCTTCCGTCCGATCAGAAGCCGCCGCACGTCGAGAATCCCTTCGTCCGCGAGCAAACCGTACAGAAAACGCACCACCGGGGAAATCGATCCCTCGAAGGTGATTGCGATCTTCAGCTCCCGGTAGAAATCCAGGGTCTTCGGTTCGCTCGGACGCGTGTTGACGATGTCCACCCCGCTGGTGTCCGCCAGCCGCGTGAGCACCGAGATCAGGTCGGACGTCGTATCGCGCCCGGCGTGAAGCCGGGCCTGGTGGATCTCGTACTCCTTGCGGATCGCGTCGAGCCGCCCCACGATCGCCCGGGCGGTCTGCAATTCCACCTCACGCCGGCGGACCTGTTCGTCGACGCCGCGGACCCGCGCCACCAGCGGCCGCAACAGCAGAAGGCTGCCGAACCCGACGACGAGCACGCCCGCCACGATCGACAGGACCTGTTCGCGCGGCGAGAGTTTCACGGCCGCCCCCCCGTGCGGGACCGGGCGGTCCCGGCGACCCCGTGGATCTCGGGGAACTGGCAGACGATCTCGAATTCCTGGATCCCCGCGGCCCGTTTCGCCCGGCTGTCGCGGATATAGGTCGGTTTGACGTCCACGAACCGGCCGCTCCGCTCCAGGCGGCGGAGAAACTCCGTGGCCGCCGTCTGCCCCGTGGCGATCCCCTGCAGGGTGAGGCGCTGTCCCTTGCGGAAATGGAACTGTTGCAGCGAAACCCCCTCGGGCAACTGTTCGGCGACGAGCCGCAGCATTTCCAGCGCGGAGAACTCGCGGTCGACGTAGAAGGCCAGCGCCCGGTTCTTCTTCAGATATTCCTGGGCCTCTCGAAGCGGGGGACCGAGGGCGTTCAACTCCGCCTGGATCGCGTCGAGACGACCCGTCCGCACGTGGGCGGCCAGCAGGAGTCCCGCGACGGTCACCGCGTAGATCGTCGCCAGCACCGCCAGGGAACGGATCATCACCCGCATGCGCGTCCGACGCATCTGCCGCCGCCGCCATTCCGGCGGCAGCAGGTCGATCCGGCGGGTCGGATCCTCGATCGCCCGGCGGGCCAGTCCCACGGCCGGAGACCCGTCCAGATCCCCCAGCGCGGGGATCGTCACCTCGAGACCCGCCCGGCGCGCCGAGGCCGACAGACGGTCCCGCAACGGTCCCTCCCCGACGACGACCAGGCGGTCCGGTGCGCTCCCCGTCTCCGCCGTGAGGGCCGCCAGGGTCCGCTCGATCTCGCGCAACCCGGTTTCCTCGTCCGCGATCCTCGGCAGGAGACGAACGGCCTGCGGGATCCCGTCCCGGGTCACCAGCAGACAGGCGTCTTCCCCGCGGCAATGGGCCAGGGCCGCCGTTCCGGAAAGGGGATACTGCCCGGCGTCCACCATCCAGCGGAAGACCGCCAGCACGTCCAGATCCACCCCCACCGGTTCGAAACCGCCCTCCCGCAGCGCGGCGAGACTCTCCTCGATCCGGTCCTGCCGGGCCAGGGCGACCCCCACCGTCGTGGATTCGCCGTTCGAACCGAGCACCGCGTAGTCCCAGCAGATCTCCTCCACCGGAAAGGGCGAAAGCTTGTCGACCTGGATCTCCACCATCGCCGGCAACTCGCTCGGATCGGCCGCCGGCAGCCGGAGAACCTCGAAGAGAGCGGCGCCCGCGGGAAACCCGGTGACGACCTCGCGGCGGCCCCGGCCGCACTCCTCCCGGAGGGTCTCCCAGTCCGGCACCGGATCGCCCCCTTCTTCGTCGTCTTTCGGCCGCGGGGGAAGGAAGCGCA
>CAYNBQ010000125.1:0-7880 GCA_964395275.1 uncultured Verrucomicrobiota bacterium | reverse complement strand
CCGATTTCTGCAGCCCGGGACGCTCCGACTCCTCTCCGGGGTTGACTTCGGGGCGACCGATCGGCATCGTGTGCGCCGTCTATCGATAGAGCCTGTTCCACGCCATGGACGGGGCAGGGAAACCCCAGGGAGGAAAGTGTATGAAGAAAGCTCTTGCTTTGACGGTGGTCGCCGTCCTCGCCGCCGGCGCGGCGAATGCGGCCATCCAGGTCGCCATGTCGCAGGGATACAGCGTGGCGGATCTCGCCGCCGGCCCGAGTTCCTCGGACTTGATCCAGGGTATGATCGCCACGGAACTGCCCGGGGACCAAGGATGGCATCCGGCCGTCAGCGACCCGTTGGACAAGTTGCCGGCCTTCACCGACGGGATTCTCGTTCGGTCGACCGGATTGACCGGTCTGCTCAACGACTTCCCGGGTGCGGGAACGCCGACCAAGCGAATCCAGTACGATCTGGGCGGTCCGAGCCGCATCGATGCGATCAACGTCTTCACCGGGAACAACGGCGGTGACGGCCGCATCTTCCACACCTATACCGTGGAGTTCTCGACCGACGGAAGCACCTGGAGTTCGCCGGTCTACGTCCAGTCGCATCCGTCGGGCACGCTGAACAACGGCGCGAACAACGGCTACACGCACGTGTTGACCCAGTTGACGGACGACGCCGGTGCGCTCGCCTCGGGCGTGACGAGCCTGCGCTTCGACTTCTACTCGGTCGATAACACGGGCGGCGAGATGCGCGATCCTTACGACGGGGTGAATCCGTTCACGGGATCCGATGACGGCCTCTCCGCGGCATTCGTGTCGCCTCTGGTCTGGGAGATCGACGTCGTCGGCGTTCCCGAGCCGACCACGATCGGTCTGCTCGGCCTCGGCCTGATCGGGTTCCTGCGCCGCCGTCGCGGCTAGAACCCGAACGAAAGCGTCTTTCCCCGACCGGGGAGACGCGACGGAGAGAACGAACCGCCCCCGCCGGTCACCGGCGGAGGCGGTTTCCTTTCGCACACGGCGGGTGCACCGCCGCCCCTGTTTTCGCGGCCTGTGCGCGCCCTCCGGAGCGGCTCCCCGGGCATCCTTCCCGCCGCCTCCGTCGTCCCGAACCGACGCCTTCCCTTGCACAAATGGCCGTTCGTGGCCTATTTTGCTCGTTCCAACCCCGGAGACCCTGATCCATGCCGCCGATCCGCGCCATTTTCTTCGACATGGGGGACACGATTCTCAACGAATACCCGACCGGCGAAGAGGTCATCCAGCAGGCCGCCGCGGAGGTGGCGGGGATCGAGTTCGACGTCACGGATTACGCAGGCCGATACGACCTGCTGCGGGCCGCCCTGGCGGACATCGACTACTCGCTCGCCTCGAATCGGAGTTTCTGGACGCGCCTCGGCGTGCACATGTTCAGCGACGCCGCGGGACGCCCCGTCTCCGAGGAGGTTTCGCGCGAGGTCTGGCGGCGGTTCGACGCCATCCTCCACGAGTCGAAACGCACGTCCCTTTGCCCCAGGAAGTACGTCGACTATCTCCAGGAACTGCACGAGCGAGGCTATATCCTCGGCGTGATCTCCAACTGGAACGACAGCCTCTTCCGCGTGTGCGAGCGGTATCACCTGGGGCATCTGCTGAGTTTCGCCCTCGCCTCGGAGATGGTCGGCGTCTCCAAACCCCATCCGGAGATCTTCCTGCGTGCCGTGGAGATGTCCGGGGTGCCCAAGGACGAGACGATCTTCATCGGCGATAATTTCCACTACGACTGCGCCGGCGCAATGCGGGCCGGGCTGCGGGCCATCCATCTGAACGTCGGCATCATCCACCAGGCGGCCCTGGTGGTGCAGCTCCTGCGCCGGGGGATCCGGTCGCACATTCTGCCCGGCAAGACGGTCCCCAAGATCAACACGATCCTCGATCTGGAACCCCATCTGGTCGAGGAAGCGGCGGTCGGCGGATAACCCCCGAGGGTCCCGCCCGGCTCGGGGTTTTCCAGACACCTCGCGCCGAGACCGCAACGTCAATCCGGCCCGCCCCTTTTTCTCGCTTTCCTTCTTGCCCGTGCGCTAGACTCTCGAATCCATGAAACGCGTTTCTTCTTCCGCATTCCCTCCTCCCCTGCCGAAGAGATGGGTTTCCTCCTGGGTCTGGGTCAGCCCCCATCCGGAACGGAACGCCTACTACCATGCGCGCAGACGGTTCCGCCTCCCGTGGAAACCCCGCAGAGCCGTCGTCTGGGCGACCGCGGATTCGCGGTACCGGCTCTGGGTGAACGGACGGCCCGTTTCCCGGGGGCCCGCGCGCTGTTTCCCCGAGCGCCAGGCGGTGGACGCCGTGGACGTGACCGCGCGTCTTCGGCGGGGTTGGAACGTGCTGGCGCTGCTGGTGCACCAGTACGGCGAGAGCACCTTCGCCTACGTCCACCGCGGGGGAAGCGGCTTTCTTCTTCAGGCAGAGATCGAAGGGCCCCGGGGAGAGAGAATCGTCATCGACGATACCGGATGGCGAGTGCGCCGTTCCGAAGCGCACAACCCCCTTTCGGCGCGAACCTCGGTCCAGACCGGGTTCCAGGAACTGTACGACGCCCGGCGTGCCCCGGGGGATGATTGGACCGCTATCGGATTCGACGACGGGGACTGGCGCCGGACGGACGGGTTCGGACCGGTCGGGTCGGAACCCTGGATCGGGCTCGAAGCCCGGGGGATTCCGTTCCTCGAAGAAAGGCCGAAACGGGCCCGCCGGATCCTCACCCTGTTCCAGGGCGAAACGGGGCCCGAGGCCGGGGATCCTTCGCGCATCATGGAAAATTTCACAGCCGAACAACGCCGGCCGTCCCGCGGCGCGGGGATCCGGGATCCGGAGGCATTATTGCGGGGAAGCGAAGGGGCCCGGATCGCACGCATGTCACCTGCCGAATTCCGGGGGATCGTGGTCGATTTCGGCGAGGAGGTCGCCGGCTACCCCCGGTTGGAGATCCTCGGCGCCTGCGGGGGAGAGGTGATCGATCTCGTCTACACGGAACGGGTCGACGGAAACGGGTTGCCGCTTTACCCGGAACCCCACCCGGGATGGTCGCTCCGCCTGGCCGACCGGTACGTCTGCCGCTCCGGGGATCAGTCCTGGGAAGGCTTCTCGATGCGGGGGTTCCGGTACCTCACCCTCGTGATCCGCAATGCGCGCGCGCCCTTCCGGATCCGCAACGTCCATCTGAACGCGACCGGCTATCCGGTCGAACCCGTGGGACGGTTCCGATCCTCCGACCGGATGCTGAACCGCATCTGGGACGTCGCCTCGCGCACCCTCCGGCTCTGCATGTTCGACGCCTACGTGGACTGTCCGTGGAGGGAGCAGGCGCAGTGGCTCGGAGACGCCGTCGTCGAGGGATTGACCAATTTCCACGTCTTCGGCGATCCGCACCTGATGCGCCGGACGCTGCGGCAGGCCGCATTGGCCCGGACCCACGACGGCTTGCTCTACGGCGTCTACCCCAGCGAAGCCCACGGTTGCGTCCTGCCCGATTACTCCCTGACATGGATCCTGGCGCTCGACGGCTACTACACCTACACGGGCGACATCAGCCTCCTGATCGACACCTACGATGCCGCGGCGGGCGTGATGGAACGTTTCGCCGAACACGCCGAGCAGGGCGGTCTCCTCCGGGCGTTCCCGGGACGATGGCTCTTCCTCGACTGGGCCGACCTGGACCGGGGCGGATACTCGGCGACGTTCAGCCTCTTCTACCTGCTGGCGCTGAAGACGATGATCCGCATCTGCAACGTTCTGGGCCGGCCGAGCCGGCCGTACGTCGAACGATTCGCGCAGGTTCGACCGGCGTTGCGCAGGCATTTCGAGAATCCGGAAACGAAGATCTGGCACGAGGCGATCGACCCGGAAACGATGAAACCGGCCGCACAGGTCAGCCAGCATGCCAACGCTCTGGCGCTGCTCGACGGCCACGCCGAGGACCGCGCCGTCGTGCCCGTGATCCTGGAGGCGGATCGGAGCCCGGAAACAACGATTGTCCGTGCATCCACCTATTTCTACTTCTTCGTGCACGCCGCCCTGCTGCATGCGGGAGAGCTGAACGCGGTCCTGGATTCGATCCGGCGCCGGTGGGGCGCGATGATCGAGGCGGGCGCCACGACCTTCTGGGAGGGCTTCACCCTCGACAGCCCCGGGACGTCCTCGTGCCATGCCTGGTCGTGCGGGCCTGCCTTCCACCTTTCTCGGACCGTGCTGGGGGCCCGCCCGGCCCACCCGGGATGGACGAGGTTTCTCTTCCGGCCCGACGCGGGGGATCTCGAGTGGGCGAAAGGGCGGGTGCCGACCCCGCGCGGACCGATCGAGATCGAATGGGAACGGACGAGGGACGGCGGAACGATCGAGGCCGCGATCGTCGTGCCTTCGGGACTGCGCGCCTACGTCGGCGAGGGATCGAACCGCTCGGGGAAACTGCTGCGGGCGGGGAAGCACCGGGTCCGGTTCAACGTCCGCGACCTGCCGCCGACGCATTCGCACCTCGGCGCGTAAAGCACAAAAAAGGGACAGGTCCATTTTTCCGCCGGCGCCCGCCTCGGAGGAAGGGGCTGCCCTCGCTTTTCCGTTACACCATCAGCAGATCCTCGGGCGTCGAGGCCTCCCAGCGCACGGTCCGGGCGTCGATCCGTTCGATGCCGCGGCGCCAGGCCACCTCGTCGGCGCGGTCCGACGAGGTGTAGACCAGTTCCACGCGAACCGGCGGTTTGAACCCGACGCGCGGCAGTTCGCCGCGCCGGCGCACCCCTTCGGCAACGGCGGCCGTGATCCGTTCCCGGGCGGCGCGGGGATGCAGACAGGAGGCCCGTTTCCGGCCTCGACCTTCCTTGACGGCCGCCGTCGGAATACCGGGGATGAGGACGGCGGCTTCTTCGCAGGCGGCCCGGTCGCCGCAGAGGAAGGCCAGGGGAACCTTCATCATGGCCGCCGCCGTCGCCCAGAGGGCGATCTCTCCGACCCGCTCTCCGTTGAAGCGCAGTTCGAACCAGGCGCCGGTCATCGTGTGATCGAGAAAGCCGTTCAGCGTTCCGGCCATCGCGTGCTGCCCGACGAATCCCACGGCGTCGAAACTGCCGTCGAGTTCCCCCCACCAGCGGCCGGGGGCGGCGCGGACATGGCGCGCCCGGGGATCCAGATCCTCCATGATCAGGTTGTTGCCGCCGCCGTGCCAGTCGTGGACGGCCACCTCCGTCGCGCCGGCGTCGAACGCGCCGGCGACGGCCGCGTTGACGTCGCCCATCATCAGGCGGCGTCCCTCGGCGTAGGTGCGGTGGGCGTAATCCCAGACCTTGGCGTCGTCGATGCCGGTGATGCCCTCCATGTCGGCGACGATGTAGATCTTCACGTCTCTCACCTCCGGGGATCGGGGTTCATTGGAACCCCGGACGATACCTCGAAACGATGGCGATGCCAAAAGGAGGATCCCCTGCGGGGGCGGATGCGGAGAAGCGAAACGGGGCGGGGGACGATTCGTCGCATGCATCTTTCGGCCGGGGGCGGTAGCATTGCTCGGTCATGATCGCTTTTCGGGTATTTCCCCTGCTCCTGATGCTGTGCTTCCTCCCGTCCCCGCAGGCCTCGGGACAATCTGCGGCGGACGATCCGCCCGCCGCCGGCACCTTCCGCCTGACGATCGGCGAAGGGCGCTTTCTTCTCGATGCCCGCGATGCCCCGTTGACCGAGATCCTCCGCGCGGTGGATGCGGCGATCCCCGGAACGATTCGTGCGTCGGTCCCGCCCGAACGCAGGATCACGGGACGGTTCGACGAATCCACGATGGAATCGTTCCTCAACGCCCTGGGGATCGACTACGTGCTCCTCTACCGTCGCGGGGCGGGAGGGGAGCCGGCGCTGGAGGGGGCGTGGGTCATGCGAAAGGGGCAGGACGAGGCGGCCCGGGAAACCGCCCGGGCCATCCGGCGGTGGATCCGCGATCTGGGCGACGACACCGTCCGGTGGAACGCCTGCAGGGGTATGAGAGCCCTGTGGGAGGCCGGCGAGGCGGCGATTCCTTCCCTCGAGAACGCGCTGCGGAGCGACGATTACCAGACGCGGCAACTGGCCGCGGAGGCGCTCTGGCGGATGGGGGACCGATACCGTCCCTCGGCGCGCTTTCTCGAGGTCCTGGTCGAGGGGATGCGCGACGATCAGTATCCGCAGGGGGACGACGCCGAGGGTCAGACGCGATATACCTCCGTCTGGAACGCGGTCCGGGCGTACCGCTTCTTCGAGGATCCGGATCGCGTGCGGGCGGCCGAACCCCTGCTGGCGGCGGCGTTGAACGGGGACGATCCCCAGCAGCGGTTCCTGAGCGCCCTGATCCTTGCCGAGGCCGGCAGGACGCAGTACGCGGACCGGCTGGCGCGGATTCTCGCGCCGCATCTGGCCGACAATCAGTTGAGCAGCGACGCAAGCGCGGCCGCGCACGCCCTGGGTCGACTCGGCCCGGCGGTGCGCTCGCAGATCGCTGCGCTTGTATCCAGCCGGGACCGCCAGCAGGCGGTCCTGGCCCGTCTCCTCCTGTACCACATCGACCATCCTGACGCCCCGCCGGGCGTCGTGGACGTGCCGCATTTCAACAGCATGGTCCACGATCCCGTGGTCGAGAAAAGCCCCGTGCATTTCTGGGGATGGAAACGGGAGAATTTCCCCCCGCACGACTGAGGCCGCAGCCCTTTTTGCGTTGACATGTCCGATCCGGAGATGCACGATCGCGCAAGGTTCGGGAGAAGGACATGGGTCGTGTTTTCTCACCCCGGACCGAAAGGAGCGGTAGGATGCGGTGGATCTTCATCATGACGATCGTGGTGGCCGCGGCCCTGAGCGCGCAGGCCGTCGTTCTGGAGAATGATTTCGAAGGCGAAACGCCGGGAACATTGCCTGCGGGATGGTCCGTGGCCAGCCCTTGGGGGGAGTGGGCTCCCGGTCCCGCTTTTGCCGAGGTGGCCTCGGCTCCCGGAGGGGGCCAGGCGCTGAAGTTCTGGCTCGGTACGGACTGGGCCCAGTACGGTGCGAGCAGCGGCGAGGTGGACACCCCCTACCTGACCGTGAACGATCCGGCGAACGACAAGCTGTCGATCGTTTTCGACATGTGGAAGGAGAACTGGCGGACCTGGCAGGTCGCGGGCGACCAGACCTGGTTCCCGGGCGGCGGAATCCACATGAACGACAACCCCGCCGGGCCGAACGAGATGTACGTGGGCCGCGACGGTCCGGCCCCCGCGGACCTCACGGATGTGCCCGAGGCGGAATGGATCCACGTGGAGATGTTCTTCGACGCCGCCACGGACTACTGGGAGACCTCGGTCACCTACCCGAGCGGCAGCGGCGGGGCCACCTTCAGCGGGACGAACAGCAACGACATCGCCGGGCAGTTCTGGTTCGGCGGATGGGCGTTCAAGTCGACGATGGATGCGGCGCCCACCCCTCCGGGCGGTGTCTACGACAACGTCGTGTACATCGACAACTTCCGCATGGAAATCGTGCCGGAGCCGGTGACGCTTTCCCTGCTGGGGTTCGCCGGCCTGGCGCTTCTGCGCCGGCAGCGCTGACCTGTCGAAAGGGTTGTTTCTCGGGCCGTGCGGGGTGTTGACAGTCCCGCACAGCCCGACTATGTACTTGAGCGACAACGGATTTCGGTTGCGGGGTGGAGCAGTCTGGTAGCTCGTCAGGCTCATAACCTGAAGGTCGCAGGTTCAAATCCTGCCCCCGCTACCAAGTTTCAAAGGTCGGGAGCCTCGGTTCCCGGCCTTTTTCTGCGTTTTTGGCCCAAAAACGGCGATTTCGGCCGAATCCGCCTCTCTCGCCCTGTCCAGGCGTTTTCCGGGTGAAACACCCCGGACACCCTGAAATATCGGGGAC
>CAYNBQ010000124.1:0-8291 GCA_964395275.1 uncultured Verrucomicrobiota bacterium | reverse complement strand
GCCGGCAGGGTCATGGCGGTCCTGGTGTTCTGGTGGACGGCGTCCGCGGCCGGTCTGACGGTCTCGTTCGATCGGCTCGAGTACGTCGTCGTCCCTCACGGAAGCGTGCGGGTCGGGATCGTTCTCGATGCCGACGCGGACGCCCCGGGCGATCAGCCGGTTCCCGGGGGGCTGTTCAGCATGGGGGTCCGCCTGCTCTTCGGGCCGACGAACGCCTCGGTTCTCTCGGTGGACGACATCCTCCTGCCGGAGGCCCTGGACGGGGACGGGGCCGGAGGGCCGGCGCCCAGGGAGATCGGACCGGGCTTCGCCGGGGCGACGGGGGCGGTGGACCTGAGCGCCTCGCAGGGATACAGCGGAACCCTTCTGGCGGAGATTCTCCTGGCGGATCTGACGGGAGGCGGCCGATACGAGCTGAATCTCGGGTTCTTCTACGAAGACACGCGGGTGAACTTCGTGGACTGGAACGGCACTCCGTTGGACGACCGGGTCGAGTTCGGATCGGCGAGCGTGGTCGTCGTGCCCGAGCCGTCGTCGGCGCTCCTGGGCCTGTGCGGTCTGGCCTTTCTGCGTCGGAGGCTCCGTGCCGCCTGACCCGGGCCGGTCGATCCGTCCGGAGCGAACCGGGCGGGCGTCTTGCGGCGTCCCTTCCCCGGCGTTGTTGAATGCTCGACGATGGGAACCCTGAAGAACCGCATCCGGCGCCGGCGTCTCGAACGGGCCGGCGTTCGTCCCGAGATCGATCCCGGGTTCGCGGTGATCCACGATTACGCGGTGCACGCGGATGAACTGGGCCCCTCGAGCGTCGTCTACTCCTTCGGGATCGGCCGTCACATCGGATTCGATCTGCAGTTGATCGAACGCTGGGGCGTCACGGTGCACGGGTTCGATCCGACGCCGGTCTCGATCGACTGGGTGCGTTCGCAGGATCTCCCCCGGAAATTCGTCTTTCACGACTGCGGAATCGCGGCGTTCGACGGACGAATGACCTTCCACGCGCCGCGCCGGACGGGATCGGCGCATTTCAGCCCGGTGCGGCGATACCGCCTCCGCGACGCCGGAACGGCCGAGGGAACGGTCCGCCGGCTGCGGACGATTGCGGGGGAGTTCGGGCATCGCGCGATCGACCTGCTGAAGATGGACATCGAAGGAGGGGAATACGAGGTGATCCCCGACCTTCTGGCCTCGGGAATCCCGATACGGCAGTTCGTGATCGAGTTCCATCACAACTACTCGTCCGTTCCCCTCCGGCGGACCGTTGATGCCGTCGGTACGCTGCGACGGGCGGGTTTCCGTCTCTTCTACGTGGGAGAACGTTCCTACGAGATGTCCTTTCTGCGCCTCGGCCCGTAGGCCGCCGGGGGCGGGGCGGGGGGAAGAGAAAAACCGGTCCTCGAACGGGAAGAATGCTGCCAGCCGGCGGCGGATTCGGCATACTCGACGGGGTTCGTATCCGACGGCCCATCGCGGGTCCGTCCCGCCCGGCGGGGAGAACCCCCGGGACCGGGAGGATCGGCGCGTACGCGGAACCCCGGGAACAGACCATGCGATCTCCTCATTCGAAGGGCAGAAAGAGCGGGGAGAGGCGATTCCCTCCCGGCGCGTCTCCGGCGGATCCGCCCCGCGGGGAGGGGACGGACGATCCCGGGAAGGAATCGCCTTGCCGGGTCGATCTCCATGTCCACAGCAAGTATTCGGATCGGCCCAGCGAATGGTTTCTTCGCAGGATCGGGGCCCCCGAAAGCTACGCGGAACCCCGGACGCTCTACCGGATCTGCCGCGAGCGCGGCATGCGGTTCGTCACGATTACGGACCACAACCGGATCGACGGCGCGCTGGAGATCGCCGATCTTCCCGGGACGTTTCTGTCCAGCGAGGTTACGACCTACTTCCCCGAAGACGGCTGCAAGATCCACTGCCTGGTGATCGGCATCGACGAGGCGACCTTCCGCGATATCCAGCATCTGCGCCGCAACGTGTACGAACTGTCGGGATACCTCCGGGCGCGCGGGATCCTGCATTCCGTCGCGCATCCGCTCTACCAGGTCGACGACCGGCTGACCCCCGAACACATCGAGAAGATGATCCTGCTGTTCGACCGTTTCGAGGTGATCAACGGCATGAGGAGCGCCCGGGGCGCGCTGTTGACGCGGGTCATCCTGGAGAATCTCGACGCCGAATCGATCCGGCGCATGGCGGACCGCCACGGGATCGATCCGGGACCGGCGGAATCGTTCCGGAAGGGGATGACGGGGGGCAGCGACGACCACAGTTCCCTCTACGCGGCCTGTGCGTACACCGGGACGCCCCCGGCCGACGACGTGGATGGGTTCCTGGAACATCTGCGGGCGGGCCGGCACGAAGCCGGGGGACGTTCCGGAACGAGCATCCAACTGGCGCAGGGCATCTACCACATCGCGTACCGCTACTATCGCCGCAGGTTTCTTCGGGACTCCGACAGCGACGGCACGGTGCTGGGCGACATCCTGGGGAAACTCGCTGGGATCCAGACCTCGAAGATGGGGGGAGCGCTCCGTTTCGCGGTGGTCCGGCGCCTCTGGTGGGCTTCGAAGAAATACCGCTTGAGCCGGACGGAACGATACCTGATCCGGGAATTCTCGGCGGTGGCGGGCATGCGGGAATCGGGAAACGCGTCCGCCGAGGAGCAGTTCCGGGTCGCCTGCACGTTCGCCCACGAACTGACCTACCGGTTTCTGCAGGAATCGGTCGAGCGGTTCCGCCGGGGAGAGCTTCTCCAGGGGGTGCAGTCGCTTTCGGCGATCGGTCCGGTGTTGCTGGCGACCGCGCCGTACGTGACGGCGTTCGCGGCCCACCACAAGAACGAAGACCTGTGGCGGCGGCTTCCGGAGCGCTTTCCCTCGTTGAAGCCCTACCGGGAACGGACGGGCCGGAGGGTCTGGGTGACGGACACGGTGGACGACGTCAACGGCGTCGCCCACACGATCGGCGTGCTGGCGTCGCTGGCGGAACGTCTGGATCGGAAGATCACGGTGGTGGCCAGCGTGAAGGCGCCGCCCCAGGTCTCGTTTCGTCTCGTGAACTTCGAACCGGTCGGTTCGTTTTCCCTGCCGGAGTACGAGAGCCAGAACGTCGTTTTCCCGCCGTTCCTCGAGATGCTGGCCTGGTTCGAACGGGAGGAATTCGACGAGATGATCATCTCGACCCCGGGGCCGATGGGCGTGGCGGCCCTGGGGATCGCCGCGCTGCTGGGAATTCCGACCAAGGGGATTTATCACACGGACATCCCGCAGTACGTGGAATATCTCACGGACGACGATTCGATGGGCGATCTGGCGTGGCGTTACATGCAGTGGTTCTACGGCAGGATGGACGTGATTTTCGTTCAGAGCCGCCATTCGCTGAACCAGCTCGTGGAACACGGTTTCGACGCCGGGCGCATGCGGGTGATGGGCAAGGGGGTCGACCTCGAGCTGTTCCATCCGCGGCGGCGCGAGGATCGGTTCTGGAACCGTTTCGGACTGGACGGGGCCTTCGTCTTTCTCTACGTGGGGCGGGTTTCGAAGGAGAAGAACCTGGAACCGATGCTGGAGGCCTACGTTCGATTCGCCCGGGATCGATCCGACGTGGCCCTGGCGGTGGTCGGGGACGGTCCGATCCTGAAGGAGCTGCGGCGCCGATACGCCCGCCGGGACATCGTTTTCACGGGATACCTGCGCGGGGAGGCCTTGGCGGCGGCCTACGCGGGGGCGGACGTCTTCGTTTTCCCGAGTCGGACGGACACCTTCGGGAACGTGGTTCTCGAGGCGCATGCCTGCGGTCTGCCGGCGATCGTGGCCGACGAGGGGGGGCCTGCGGAGATCGTTTCCGGCCGCGATTCGGGGATCATCGTCGACGCGCGCCATCCGGAGGCGATCCTCGAGGCGATGGAACGGATCCATTCCGATCCCGCGTTGCGGGAACGCCTGGGGGCGAACGCCCTGGAGCGGGCCGCCGAGAACCGCTGGGAGACCGTGCTCGATCTCCTCTGCCGGCCGGTGCGGGAACTCCTGTCGTCGACGGAGGAAGACCGGTGAAGATCTGCGACATCGTGCAGTTCTACAGTCCGCTGAGCGGCGGGGTGAAACGCTACATCCACGACAAGATGCGGTACGTCGAATCCCGGCCCCGCACCGAGCACGTGGTGATCGTTCCCTCGGGCCGCCATGAGACCCGGACCTCGGGGCGCACGCGGATCTACGGGATCCGTTCCGCCCGTCTGCCGGGTTCGCGCAGCTACCGGGTGTTGTCCTCGGAGAAGGCGATCCGCCGGATCCTGGCGCGGGAGGATCCGGACCTGCTCGAGGTGGGCGATCCGTACATGGCGGCGTGGTTCGCAACGAGGATCGCCCGGGACCGGGGGATCCCTGTGGTCGCCTATTATCATTCGGATCTTCCCCGGCTGGTGGGCCGGCCCCGGCGGATTCAACCGGGCGCTTCCCGGGGAGGGGCGGTCTCCCGGATGGCGGATGCGTACCTGCGCCGGTTGTACGGCCGGATGGACGCAACGATCGTGGCGACGGAACGGCTCCGCCGCCTGCTGGAACGCACGGGAATCCCGCGTCTGTTCGTGGTCCCGCTCGGCGTGAACGGGGAGCTCTTCCGCATGCGGGATTCGCGGGGGGCGATACGGGCCCGGCTGGGCATGGAAAGGGACGGTCCCCTTCTGCTTTTCGTCGGCCGGTTGTCGCGCGAGAAGAACCTGCCGGAGTTGATCCGCATGATGGACCGGCTGGACGGAAGACACCGGCTGCTGATCGTCGGCGACGGGGAGAAACGCCGCTTCGTCCGGCGCATGGCCCGGCGACGGGACGACGTGGTCTGGTGGCCCTATACGTCGGATCCGGAACGTCTCAGCGAGATCTACTCCGCCGCGGATCTCCTGGTGCATCCGGGCGATCGGGAGACCTTCGGACTGGTTTCGCTGGAGGCGCAGTGTTGCGGGACGCGGGTGATCGCGGTGCGCGGCGGCGGGGTGGATCCCACCCTGGAGGGGGAAGAACCGATGATCCTGGCGGATTCGCCGGCCTGCGACGATCTCGCGGCGGCGGTAAGGCGTGCGATCGAACTGCGGGAGTCGCCCGGGGCGGCGACCGCGAGACGGGAACGCATTCTCCGGAAGTTTTCCTGGGAAGGAACCTTCCGGAAACTCTTCGATGTGTATGATTCGGTTCTCGCCGCCGGGGGGCGGGGAGGGATTGCGGATTCAGCGGAGAAGACGCGGCATGACGGGGTTTCTCGTTCGGAAATATGCGCCTCGTGACCGCGAGGCGGTGCGCCATGTCTGTTGTGAGACGGGATTCATGGGCAAGCCGGTGGATCCGCTCTTCAGCGACCGGGAGGCCTTCGCCGACTTCTTCACGAGGTACTACACCGATTACGAACCCGAGCACGCCTGGGTGCTGGAACACGAGGGGCGGGTGATCGGCTACCTGACGGCCTGTCTGCACTACCGGCGCTACGCCTGGGTGCAGAGCTGGCTCACGGCGCGCATCGTGTTCCGGGTCCTGGCGCGGGCCGCGCTGCTGCGCTATTCGCATCGCGACTATCGGTTCATGTCGTGGTTCGTGTTCCGGTCCGCCTTCGAGATCCCGCGCGTACCGCCGCGCATGGGGCATTTCCACATCAACCTGCTGCCGGAGGGAAGGTCCGTTACCGCCGGAGGAATGTTGCTGGCCTCGTTCATCCGGTTTCTGGACGACAGCGGCGTGCGCCGGATCTACGGGCAGATGCAGATCTACGGAACCCGGCGGCGCAGGGCGGATCTGTTCGAGAAACTGGGATTCCGCCTCTACGACGAGAAGCCGGTGTCGAAGTTCCACGACATGGGCCGGGAGGACGTGCACCTTGCCACATTCGTTCGAGACATCACGCTGCCCGCGACAAAGGTTTCTCGTTATCTCGTTTCATGACCTGCACCCGGGCAGTCGCGAAACCTGCGAACGATTTCTGCGCCTCGTCCGGGGGGCGGGGCCGCTCCCCCTCAGCCTCCTGCTGGTGCCGAACTGGTACGGCCGGGAGGATCTCCGGCGGGATCCATCCTTTGCGGAATGGGTCCGCGGTCTGCAGTCCCGGGGATGCGAACTCCTTCTTCACGGGTTCGAACATCGGGCCGCCGGTCCAAGCCGCGGGTTGCGTTCCTTCTGGATGAACCGCGTCTACACGGCCGGAGAGGCGGAGTTCGATGCGTCGAGCCCGCAGGAAGCCGCCGAAAAGGTGAAGGCGGGATTGGAGATCCTGGCGTCGATCGGGATCCGCCCGGAGGGATTCGTCGCTCCCGCCTGGCTGATGCCCGAATCGGCCGACGCGGTTCTTGCGGACCTCGGGATCCGGTACACGATTCGTTTTCACGAGATCGTGCTGCCCGCCGGCGGGACGCGAATCCCGGCGCCGGTGCTGGTGCTGAGTTCCCGCTCGGCGCTCCGGCGGAGGATCGCCCGGATCTACCTGCCGTGGCGCGCCCGGCGTCATCGCAACGCAGACGTTCTTCGGGTGGCGATTCATCCCGTCGACATGGAACATCCGGAGATGACTCGTCTTGCCGCGGAGGTGATCTCGGCGTCCTGCCGCGACCGCGAGGTCGTCACCTACGGCGAACTGATCCGTCGTCTCGATCCGGCGGAGGCCGGGACGGATCACGAATCCGGCGGAACGCCTTCGTCGGCGACGAGCCCCTCGGAATCCAGGACGTAGACCCGGGTGGACACCGTGCAGGATCCTCCCGGCGGAGAGGGATAGACCAGGTCGACGTAAAATGCGCGGAACCCGTTCCCGGGCGGAGAGACCGCAACTGCGAGCTGCGCGTCTTCCCCCCGGGGCAGATCCCGGCTTTTCCAGGCGGACCGGCGGAAGTCGCGGGTCGGCGAATCCGCCGTCCAGAGCCGTCCCATCTGCAGACGGTCGTCGCCTTCGACAGTGAACCGGATCCTGCCGTCTCCGTCCGGCGCCGGCAGCCGGGCGGGGGCCTCCAGTTTCGGCAGGGGGATCCGTCCGGCGACCATGGCGACGAACGCGGTCAACGCGCGAAGCGCCTGGACCTTGTCGCCGAGCCCGTGGCCCGCGTTGGGAACGTAATGGACCAGAGTCGGCCCGGGGATTCGATCGATGTACCACTTGACGGAATCCACCGGCCAGTAGGGATCGTTCGTTCCGATGAAGATGATCTTGGGCAGCGCGAGGGAATCGCGGTAGGAGAAGGGATCCACCATCCCCACGAGACGACGGCCCCCTTCCTCCGTGAGGCGCCGGGGCAGGTCGAGCCCGGAATAGTCGGCGATCTGTTCGCTGTAGTCGCCCCAGACCTCCCGCTGATAATCCAGGTGTCTCGGCAGGTTGAGCATGTCGATGACCATGGGGGCGATGGCGGCCACGCGGGGATCGACGGCGCCCGTCAGCCAGGTCGTCCAGCCGCGCTTGGAGGCGCCGGTCACGACGAATTTCTCGATGTCCGGCAGGTCCTCCCGGGCCGCGGCGTATTGCTGCACGGCGTCCATGGCGCGCACGGCGCTCTTGACCATCGGGAAGAGAAGAGGCCAGTCCGGGTCGGACGTTTCGAGGTAGCGGTCGAAGGTGTACGCGATCAGGGCGTCTTCCTTCCTCCCGTCGTAGAGGGGCTGGTTGGGGACCTGGGCGAGGACGGCGACGGGAATGCCGCAGGCCGAGGCCACCTGGGAAACGATCCAGGTTTCCTCGTCGTCCTCGAGGTGCCACCGGGGCTCCCCGTCGCGGTTGCTTCCTCCCGCGATCAGGAGGAGGCAGATGCGGGAATCGCCTGCGGTTTCGGGGAACAGGAGCGTGAGCTGATGGGTCCAGGGAATGCCCCGCCAGGTCTGGGAACGCAGGAGGATGTCGACGCGTTCGACCGTGCCGAGATCTCTCGTGCGGCGGACGGTCCATCCCGCGTCCGGATCTTCGCGCTGAACGTATCTTTCGATCGGCCGGGTCTCCTCAGGGGCCGGCAGGGGGGAGGCGTGGGCGAAGGACAGGGAAACGGCGGCGACGCCCGTCGCCGTCCGACCGGCTGCGCGTGCGGCGAATGGAAACATGGAAACTCCTCCGGGGGTCGTTGATTGCGCGGATCGGCCCGGGATTTCGGGGGGAAGGTAGCACGGTTCGGGCGGGTTTTCCCGCGGTCGGCGGGAATGAATCCCGTAGGATTCGATCCGCGGAGACGAAAACGGCCGGCAGGCGGTCGCCTGCCGGCCGGATCAGGCACGGACCGTGCGATTCAGCGGCGCCGACGAAGAAGGGCGAGGGAACCCAGGCCCATCAGA
>CAYNBQ010000123.1:0-8720 GCA_964395275.1 uncultured Verrucomicrobiota bacterium | reverse complement strand
GCGAATCGTTGTACATCATGGCCGGCCCGACGGGCCGGCCCCCGTCGTCCACCGGAACCAGGGTGCCCGAGGTCGAAACGACGGCCATCGAACGGACGGCGTCGGTCCGCCCGCCCAGGATCCGGGCAACGTCCGCGGTCGCCGCGCCGACGGCGTTCCACCAGGTCTCCGCCTCCTGTTCGGCGCGTCCCGGGATCGGAACGTTCGACGGCGGGAGATCGCGGGTTGCCGAGGCGAGGATTCCGCCGGACGCGTCGACGGCCAGGACGCGGGCCCCGGAGGTCCCGAGGTCGATGCCGAGGAAAAGGGGCCGAGCGGAGGTCATGACGGTTCGTATGTACCGCGAACGATCCGGCGGGGTCGAGAGCGGGGGATGGTCGGGAGCCGCGAGGCGGCCCGGGGAACGACGACGGGGGACGGGAATCGCGGGGAGGGCGGATGCCGGGGAGAAATGCGGGCTGTCCCCTTTTCGGGGTACGCGGCGGGGGGTATTCTGGCGGGCGATGAGCATCTACAAACCCTGTGATATCCGGGGGATAGCGGGCCGGGACCTGACGCGGCCGATCGCCCGGCGAATCGGCCGGGCCGTCGGAGAACTCGTACGCGAACGCAACGGCGGGAGTCGGCCGGAAGTGTTGATCGGCGGCGACGTACGGGTCAGCACGCCGGGCCTGATGGCGGCGTGCCGGCGCGGGCTGCGCGAGGCCGGGTGCGATCCGGTCGACCTGGGGATCGTGCCGACGCCGGTGGTCTATTTCGCCCGGCGCCGCTACGGCATCGGACCGGCGATCGTCGTGACGGCGTCGCACAATCCCGCCCGATACAACGGGTTCAAGATTCACCTGGACGACGGGGTCATTTTTCCCGAGGACATCGACGCGGTGGAACGGCTGGCCGGGGCGTGCGCGGATCTTCCTTCCCCGGGCCGCAAGGGGAGGACGCGTCGCCTGGCGATTCTCGGGGAGTACCTCGACTGGCTGGCGGGGATGCTTCCGGCCGAAGGCGCGGGGAAGAGGGTGGCCGTCGACGCCGGGAACGGAACGATGGGGGATGTGGCGACCCGGGCCTTTCGCCGGGCGGGATTCGAGGTGCGCTCGATCCATGCGGAACCCGACGGCCGGTTTCCGCATCATGTTCCCAATCCCTCGGTGCCGGGCAATCTCCGGGACCTGGGGCGGTACGTTCGAGACGTCGGCGCGTTTCTCGGGGTGGCTTTCGACACGGACGGCGACCGGGTCGGTTTCGTCGATGCCGGGGGCGCGCCGGTCGAGACGGATTCGGTCTGCGCCTTCCTGGCGGAGCGGCGGATTCGTTCGGCGATTGCGGCGGGAGAAGACCGTCCGCCGGTGGTTCACGACATCAAGTGCGCGTCCACCGTGCCGCGGGCGATCGAGAAGGCGGGCGGAATCCCGGTGGAAGAACGATCGGGACACGCCTTCATCCGGGCGCGGATGGTGCGGGAAAACGCGTTGTTCGGGGGAGAGGCCAGCGGCCACTATTTCTACCGCGAACTGGGAGGGGGCGACGACGGGCTGTATTCCGCATTGCGGGTGGCGATCGAGGTCGTCCGGGGGGACGGATCCTTCCGGGAGATCCTGGCGCGATACCCGGTGCCGCCGATCACGCCCGACCTGCGGATCCCGTGCGATCCGGGACGGATCGCCGGGTTGTTGCGCGCGATCCGGGAACGGGAACCGGCCGACCGGGTGTCGACCGTCGACGGGGTGCGGGTGAGCTACCCCGACGGTTGGGCCCTCGCGCGGCCCTCGGTGACGGAGCCGATCCTCACCCTCCGTTTCGAAGGGCGGCGGCGGGAGGATCTGCCGCGGATCGCGCGCCGTTTCCTCGAGGGATTCCCGGAATTGCAGGAAGAGGCGCTGACCCGGATGATTCATGAAGGTTGAGAACCGGGGTTTGAAAAAGACGGAAAGGACGGATTGGTAGCGAGACCAAGGCGATTCCCCGGGTTTCGGCGAGACGGCAGTCCGCGAGGTTCGGAGAACCCGACAACCTTCCCCGAAGGCGAAGCGATTTTGCCGCGGCGGTCCCGCGGCCGCGGGATTACCGGGGCCTCGGAGTAGATGTCTACACCTTCGGCCCCGAAGCCTTGCCGGCGCAGCAAACTCGCTTCGTGAATCATCCGGGCTGACCCGGATTCTTCATGAAGGTTGAGAACCGGGGTTTGAAAAAGACGGAAAGGACGGATCTGCAGCGAGACCAAGGCGCTTCTCCGGGTTTCGGCGAGACGGCAGTGCGCGAGGCTCGGAGAACCGGACAACCTTCCCCGAAGGCGAAGCGATCTTGCCGCGGCGTGTCCCGCGGCCGCGGGATTCCCGGGGCCTCGGAGCGGATTTCCACACCTTCGGCCCCGAAGCCTTGCCGGCATGGCGAACTCGCTTCGTGAATCCTTCGGGCGAAGACGGATCGAGGAGTGATGATGGACGACCCGGTACTGGCATGGCGAACGCCCGGCGGCCGTTGGATCTTCGGGCCGGCGGGTGAAACGGAGTTCGAACCGGAGACGGGGAAAGCGGTTTCCGTCGCGGATCTCTCGTGGCGGGTGATCCTGAGGCCGCCGGACGATCCGGACGCGGGCCGGGTCCTGCGGCCCGGGGATTGCCGCGTGGCGGCGGATCCGCGCGGGGATTCGATCGTCTGGCACGCGGCCGAGTCTTCCCTGGGGGTGGCGATCGAATGGCGGCTGGCGCGGTGCGGCGGGGGGATCGAAGCCTCGCTGCAGGTTCTTTCGCACGGGGAGATCCCGGTGTGGGCGATCGAGTTTCCCCGGGTCCGGTTCCGCTGCGGCGATCCCTCCTGGTACGCCACGATTCCCTACAGCAGCGGCTACCGGCTGCCCCCGGGACGGCTGCACATCGGCGAGGAAATCGTTCTGAACTATCCCGTGCACGCGTCGATGGCGTGGTCGTCGGTCTGCGGGGGCGATCGTTCCGTTTACCTCGGCGTGCACGATCGCGAGATCTGGTTGAAACGATTCTTCTTCCGGCGGCGGGACGACGACCTCGAGATCGCCGTGCAATGGCCGGACCTGGAGATCCCCGACGACGCCTGCTGGGAAACGCCGCCGACGACGATCGTCCCCGACGACGGGGACTGGACCGCCGGCGCTGCGCGGTACCGGGAGTGGGCGCTGTCGTGGATGCGCCCGGCGCGCGCCCCGGACTGGTTCTTCGAACATCCGGTCTGGGCGTGGGTCGGCATGAAGGGGCAACACGCCGCGAACCCCGACCGTCTCTACCGCGATCTGCCCGGGTTCGCCGCCCGCCTCCGCGAGGCGGGCATCCCCGTGCCGCAGGCCGCCGGCTGGATCGAGCACGGGCACGACACGCATTACCCCGATTACCGCGCCGGGGATTCCCTGGGGGGCGAGGAGGCCCTGCGGGAGGCCGTCGACCGGATCCACGCGGACGGCGGCCGGATCACCCTGTACACGAACGGCCGGCTTCTCGACCCGGAAGGTTCGGTCGGCGGCATGGAGGGGTGGCGGGATTTCTGCGTCCGGCTGGCGCCCTGCACCGAGCGGGACGTGATGCGGATCTCGGGCACCTTCCGGGATCCGGCCCCCTGGGACCCGGAGGGCGTTCTTGCCAAGGAAAAATATGCGAACGTCACCTTCGGCGTCGGTTGCCCGGGCGCGGTCGGCTGGAGGAAACTGCTCGCGGATCGCCTGGCCGACGTGATGGAGCGCTACGGGATCGACGGATTGTACGTCGACCAGGTTTCGGGCTGTTCGTCGCTGCCCTGTTATCATCCGGGGCACGATCATGCCCGCCCCGGGCTGGCGTGGCGCGGGTATCTGACCCTCTTCTCCGCCCTGCGCACCCGGTTGCGGGGGAGCCGTCCCGGAACCTGGCTGGCGACCGAGGGGGTCTGCGACCTTTTCGGGCAGATCTTCGATGTCCAGCAGGCGCACAACGACTGGCAGCACCAGGTGCTCGACCGGGCGGACGAGATGCCGGAACTCCTTCGGACGACCCTTCCCGAGTTGCTGGTGATGATGGGACCGATCGCGCCCGGGGAAGAAAAATACGTCCGGCTCGGCCACGTCTACGGGACGGGGCTGGACTGTTTCCCCGTGCTGCCCGGACGGGACGACGACGCGTTCCTCGAGCTGTTGCACGGCTACGCCCGGCTGCGCCGGGCGTCGCTGCGACCGCTTTCGGAAGGCGTGCCGGCACCCGGCATCGAGACGGATCCGGCGGAGGTGCGGGCCTTCGGTTTTCGAACCGGCACGGAACTCTGCGTGCACGGGGCGTGGGACGGGGAGCCCGCGGGCGCCGCGGAGATCCTGTTGCCGGCCGATGCGGACTGGGGCGACGCGATCGGCGAAGACCTGGCGGGCGATCCCGTGCGAACGGAACGGGGCCGGCGCGGCGGCCGGCCGGTCGTCCGGGTCGCCGGGGCGCGGCGGGGCCTATTTCGTCTTCGTCTTCTTGCGCGCGGTTGAACGGCGGGACCCCGACGCCTTCTTTCCCGCGGCCTTGGCGGGGGTCAGCGCGGTGCGGATCGCCTGGTCGACCGTCGTCGCGAAACGGAACCGGAGTTTGCCGCGGATCTCCGCGGGGATTTCCGTCAGGTCCCGGCGGTTTTCGGCGGGCAACAGGATCTCGCGGATCCCGGCGCGCGCTGCGGCGAGGACCTTTTCCTTGATCCCTCCGACCGGCAGCACCTTGCCGCGCAGGGTGATCTCGCCGGTCATGGCGACTTCCGGTCGCACGGGACGGTTGGTGAGCAGCGAGACGAGGGCGACGATGAGGGTCAATCCCGCCGAAGGGCCGTCCTTCGGGATGGCCCCGGCCGGGATGTGGATGTGGAGATCGATCTTGTCGAACTCCTGGGCGATCCGCAGATCCTCGGCGCGGCTTCGCACGTAGCTCAGGGCCGCGGTGGCGGATTCCCGCATGACGTCGCCGAGCTGCCCGGTGAGGGTCAGCCGGCCGCGGCCTGGCATCTTCGTCGCCTCGATGAAGAGGATGTCGCCGCCGGCGGGCGTCCAGGCCAGGCCGGTGGCCACGCCCGGTTCCATTTCGCGTTCGGCGGCGTCGTGGGAAAACCGGGGGATGCCGAGGTACCTGCGCAGGTCCCGGGGTTCGATGCGTTTGGGGATCCGCCGTTTCTCGGCGACGGCGCGGGCGATCTTCCGGCAGATGGCGGCCAACTGGCGTTCGAGGTTCCGCACGCCGGCCTCGCGGGTGTAGTCGCGGATGACGGCGGTGAGGGCCGCCCGGGTGATGCGCACCTGGGATTTCTTCAACCCGTGTTCGCGGATCTGACGGGGCAGGAGGAACCGGGAGGCGATGACGACCTTTTCCTGCTCGGTGTACCCGGAGAGGCGCAGGACCTCCATGCGATCGAGCAGGGCGGGCGGGATCGTCTCGAGCTGGTTGGCCGTGGTGATGAAGAGGATCCGGGAGAGGTCGAACGGCACCTCGATGTAATGGTCGGCGAAGGCGGAGTTCTGCTGCGGATCGAGGACCTCGAGGAGCGCCGCGGCCGGGTCGCCGCGGAAATCGGCGCCGAGCTTGTCGATCTCGTCCAGCATGAAGACCGGGTTGCGGGATTCGGCGCGGCGCAGTCCCTGGAGGATGCGGCCGGGCATGGCGCCGACGTAGGTGCGGCGATGGCCCCGGATCTCCGCCTCGTCGCGCACGCCGCCCAGGGAGATCCGGACGAACCGCCGGCCGAGGGCCCGCGCGATCGATTGTCCGAGGGAGGTCTTCCCGACGCCGGGCGGACCGACGAAACAGAGGATCGGGCTGCGCAGATCACGGTTCAACTTGAGCACGGCGAGGTATTCCAGGATCCGTTCCTTGACCTTTTCCAGCGCGTGGTGATCTTCGTCGAGGATCCGAGCGGCCTCGCGCACGTCGAGATGATCCTCGGTTTCGACCGCCCAGGGCAGGCAGAGGATCCAGTCGATGTACGTGCGGGCGACCGTGTACTCGGCGGAAGCCGGCGGCATGCGGGAGAGGCGTTCCAGTTCCCGTTCGGCGGCCTTGCGGGCTTCCTCGGGGAGGTTGGCCTTCTCGATCTGTTCGCGCAGTTCGCGGGTCTCGGCGCCGCGTTCGTCTTCCTCGCCGAGTTCCTGGCGGATGGCGCGGAGCTGTTCGCGCAGGAAGTACTCGCGCTGCGATTTCGACAGCGACTGCTGGACGCGGTTCTGGATCTCGGCGCCGATCTGCAACACCTCGGTTTCCCGGTGAAGGAAGGCGAGGATCTTCCTGAGCCGATCCCGGATCCGGAGGGTGGCGAGCACCTCCTGTTTCTGTTCCGGGCGCAGGTTGATGCTCGAGGCGATGAAATCGGCCAGGCGGCCGGGGTCCCCGGCGTTGGCGGCGGCGACGTTGAGTTCCTCGGGCAGGGCGGGGGAGAGTTCGGTGACCTGGCGGAAGGAATCGAGGACCTGTCGCGCCAGCGCCTCGGTTTCCTTCGAGGCGTCGAGGATCTCGGGGAGCCGCTCGATTTCCGCCTCGGCGTAGGGTTCGGTGCGGACGATCTTCCGGATGCGCACGCGTTCGATCCCCTGGACGAGGATCCGCATCGTGTCGTCCGGCAGCCGGATCATCTTGAGGATGCGTCCCGCGCATCCGACCGGGTGGACGGGAGATCCTTCCGGGACGGTCTCCGGGGGCGACGGCTCTTCGGGCGACGAACCGTCGGCCGGCCGGTCGCGGGGTTCCTTTTCTTCCGGGCCGGGGGAGGCGGGTTGCGGGCTTTCCGGGAGTTTCAGCGAGAAAACGGCGATCCGGTCGCCCCCGACGAGGTCGTTGATGAGCTGGACGGACCCCGGCTCGTTCACCGCCAGCGGCAGCGCCAGGTACGGGAAAAGGACCGTGTCGCTCAGGGGGAGGACCGGCAGATGGGCCCCGTCCCGGATCCTGGATTCGGACGACGCCTCCCCCTCCTGCGGCGCGGGGGGCGGAACGGGTTCGGAAGCTGGAGAATCGTTCATATCGTCCTGCATCGCCTTATTCTTCGACGACATCGATCTCGATTTCCTTCTTCGGCGGTTCCGGGGCGCGCGGGATCCGGATGACCAGGAACCCGTTCTGGTAGCGGGCCTCGATCCGTTCGGAATCGACCCACGGCGGCAGCGGGATCGTCCGGGAAAAGGGACCGTATTCGACCTCCGCCTGGCGGAAGACCCGCGGGGCGGGATCGTTCACGAGGTCGCCCGGTTCGGACCGGATGCCGAATACCGAGAGGGCCTGTTCGGACGCCTCGATATGAAGATCCTTCTGCGCCACCCCGGCGATCTCCATGCGGATGACGAACGCGTCGTGCTGTTCGTAGACGTCGGTGTTGGGTTTCCACTGGGTGGTGGAGACCGTGCGGGAGATCGTGCCGAAGAGACCGTGCATCTCCCGTTTCAACCCCTCCCCTCGATGCGGATGCTTGGGATCGGCCATGCTGACGAAACCCCTCCTCCACGGTCCGCGGGAAGCGCGGACACCCGCCAACGGTAGCGGGCCGACGGGCGCAGGGCAAGAAAGCCTCCCGGTCGGCGGCGCCGTTGACACCCGTCCGCGCGCCCCGCATTTTGTCGGTATGACAACCCGACAACCGGTTGCGCTCACCATCGCGGGCTCCGACAGCGGGGGCGGGGCGGGGATCCAGGCCGACTTGAAGACCTTCGCCGCCCTGGGTGTCTTCGGAACCACGGCGATCACCTGTCTGACGGCGCAGAATCCGCGGGAAGTCGCGGGTGTCCATCCCGCGCCGCCGGAATTCGTCGCCGAACAGATCCGGGCGGTTTTGCGGGGGTTCCGCGTTCGGGCGGCGAAGACGGGAATGCTCTTTTCCGCGGAGATCATCGCGGCGGCGGCCGACGCCCTGGCGCGGGCGGAGGATCCCTTTCCGCTGGTGGTGGATCCGGTGATGGTCGCCACGAGCGGGGCGCGGTTGTTGCGGGAAGACGCGGTGGAGGCGTTGCGGGAGCGTCTCCTTCCGCTGGCGACGGTGGTCACCCCGAATCTTCCCGAGGCGGAGATTCTTCTGGGGGAACCGATTCCGGACGTCGATTCGGCGCGGCGGGCCGCGGGGGAATTGGCGGCCCGTCTCGGCGCGGCGTGCCTGGTCAAGGGCGGGCACCTGGAAGAGGGCGAAGAGGTCGTGGACCTTCTCGGATGGAAAGGCGACGTGCTCGAATTCCGCTCGCCGCGGATCCGAGGAGTTTCCACGCACGGATCGGGCTGCACGCTTTCCGCGGCGATCGCGGCAGGGCTGGCGAAGGGACGGGACGTGCCCGGGGCGGTGGAAACCGCCCATGGCTGGCTGGCGCGGGCGCTTGCGAACCCCCTTCTCGCGTGGGACGAACCGTCGATCCGCCATCTCGGCGCATCCGACGATTAACCCAAAAAGGGGACAGGTCCATTTTTTGTTCTTGCCACGGTCGGCTGGGGGTGGGTTGCGAGGTGGGGGACGGTTCCCGTCCAGGAAAACGAACGGGAATCGTCGCAGGGGGGGCGGAAGATCCGCCTTCGTCCCGCAGGTGACTGTGGCGGACAAGAAGGCGTTGCGGCTCCACGGAGTTTTTCTTTGCGGGGAGAAGGGGGACGGGTCCCTTCTACGAACCTCCGCTTCGCGTCGGTTCCGTAAAGGGACCAGTCCCCGGCGCCGGCGCGGAGTGGGACGTCGGGCCAACCCAATAAAGTAGGAGCCCGACCCCTGTCGGGCGATTTGGGCATTACGTCGTTGGGATC
>CAYNBQ010000122.1:0-9007 GCA_964395275.1 uncultured Verrucomicrobiota bacterium | reverse complement strand
TCGCGGCGGCCCCGGCCGCACTCCTCCCGGAGGGTCTCCCAGTCCGGCACCGGAGCGCCCCCCTCTTCGTCGTCTTTCGGCCGCGGGGGAAGGAAGCGCACGTCGCGGACCACCTGCACCCCGCGGGAACTCACCCGCACCTGGTGCAGGGAGGCGACGCCCCCTTCTTCCACGTACAATCCCGTCGCTGTCTTCTTCCGGACCATGGGTTTCCGTTCTTTTGCGCTCTTCCCGTTCCCGGTCGCGGCGCCGGATCGCTCAGTTTCCCGCGCCCTCGTACCAGCCGACGATCCTCACGTCGTCCCGGTCCCGCCGGAGCACGACACGGACGACCTTCCGGGCCTGCCCCACCCGCCCCTCGCAACGAACCCGGAAGAAGACGGAGCGTACACCGAGCAGCCGTTGGGCCTGCCGTCCCACGGCCGCATCCATCCCCGGAACCGAGGCCAGTTCCCCGATCTGCAGAAACGGCCGATCGTCCTCGGTGCCTTCCACCCCATCGTCTCCATTCCGATAATCGACGATCGCCCGGGCGATCTGCTCGTCGAATCCCGGCAGCACCGCCAGGATCTCCGCCGGCGCCGTGTTGACGTTGATCCTCCCCCCCGCCGCCACCGTGAACAGATCGATCAACC
The DNA here is from genome assembly GCA_964395275.1 of uncultured Verrucomicrobiota bacterium. Taxonomy (GTDB): domain Bacteria; phylum Verrucomicrobiota; class CALLYA01; order CAYNBQ01; family CAYNBQ01; genus CAYNBQ01. The sequence goes on along the minus strand of CAYNBQ010000122.1, from coordinate 8,372 downwards.
GCGGCCCGGGGGTCTCTTCCGCATCCTCGGACACGGGACGCCGTTCGTAGAGTATTTCCTCGGTCATGCCGTTGACAAGCAGCAGCTCTTCAACCGAATCGAAGGGCCCGTCCTTGCATTCGTACGGCGGGTCGAACCGCAGGTAATCGTCGTCCTCGGCCCCGTTGAGCTTCGTCACGTTGTCGACGTCGATCCAGTCCCCGATCGAATCGACGATCGTGCTCACCTCGGATTCCTCCAGATCGTATCGGAACAGGATCTCGCGGAGCAGCTCCGGCGGGATCGTGTTCAGGTCGATCCGCGATTCCTCCGGCCGGATCACGACGTTGATCACGCCTTCCCCCAGCTCGTGATTCCGCAGCCAGTCGGGATTGTCCGCCCAGACGTCCAGGAGGCTGTCCGCGCCGTCGTCGTATTCGGGATCCATGTCGAGCCAGAGGAGGTAGCGGGCCAGTTCGACCCCGGCGCGGGCCAGGGCTTCCGCCTTGACCTGTTGCCTTCGCAGCGCGGCCAGCTTCACCTCCACCTGCATGGTGAACGAGAAGCCGATCGCCAGGATCGACAGCATCAGGACGACGCCCAGCACGAGCACCAGCGCCACGCCCCGCTCGCCGCCGCGACCGGCCGCACCGGCGCCCCCCGACCGCCCCGGCGTGTCGCAACGGTTCATCGCGTCCCCCGCGCCCCGCCGATCCGAACCGGAATCGTCCGGCCCGCCCCCCGCTGCGGCCGCTCCTTCACCGCACGCTCCCCCCCGGGCCGGCGACCGCCCGCCGGCGGACGCGGCGTCGTGCGCCGCACCCGCGGGGCGGCGATCTTCATCCGCTCGGTGCGGTTCATCGAATCCAGCACCACGGTCCGGGCGATCGGCAGATCGGCCACGCGCGTGACCACCATGTCCGGCTGGTCCGGAAGCACGTTGGCCACGTACAGGGTCACCTCGATCGACCCCGGCAACAGGGGCGGCGCATCCGGGTCCGCCGAGGTCTCCTCCGGCGTCTCCCAGCTCTCGAGCCATTCCCCCGTCCGGGGGTCCATGTAGCGGAAGTTGATCCCCCGCACGTAGCGGGTCAGCGGGATCACCTCGGGTTCCGTCGCCGATTCCAGGACGAAGGGGTTCTCCACCGACATCGAAAGGGCCGGTTCGCCCCAGCCGGAATCGTCCATGAAGATCCGGATCCGGCGCGGTCCCTTCCACGCCTGTCCGACGTCCCGGCGCAACCGGTGCGAACGCGTCACGAACGAGATCTCGTCGGCCGGATACTCGCCGTCGGACCCGTCCGTTCCGTACAACCCGTAGTACTCGGGGTTCTCCAGGGAAAAGACGATCCCCTGGAGGCAGCGGAGGATCGCGTCGCCGACGACCGTGGAACGGTTCAGGTTGTCGAGGGCGTCCTGGCCGCGTTTCCACGACTGCATGCCGACCATGAAGGTCGCCACGACGCTGGTCATCACGATGCCGAGCATCGCCACGGCCACGAGGATCTCCAGCAGGGTGAACCCCCGTCGGCCGCATGCGTCCGGCGGGCGCGACCGGAGAAAACCGTCGCGACGCGGAGGGTTCATCGCGACGTCCCTCCCGGCGGCGGGCGCCCCGCGTCGGCTTCGCCCCCGAGGGCCGCCGCCTGCGAGGCCTCGGCGGCGTCGAACTCGTAGGACCAGACCGTCTCTTCGCGCTCGCCCCGCCGTCCGGGCCAGAAGACGCTGTACCGGACCTCGTAGAGCCCGGGGGCGTCCGTCGCGATCCGCTCGCGTTCCCAGCGGAAGCCGGGGTATTCGTCCCCGAAATCCCCTTCGATGAATCCTTCGACGAGCAGCGGTTCCCCGGCCTCCTGCTCGTCCAGCGGGGGATAGCGCAGTTCGTTGACAAGGTTTTCCAGGAGGCGGTCGGCCACCGCGTAGTTGCGCACCGCCGCCGCCGAGGAGACCGACGTCGTCAGGGCCTGCAGGATCGAGAAGAGGGCGATCCCGAGGATCGTCACCGCCAGCATCACCTCCAGCAGGATCATCCCGGCCTCGGCCCGCCGCCCCGCCTTCATCGCAGCACCTCGCCGGTCTCATCGACCTCCCGGACCTCGGGCTGGGAGGTCAGCGGATCGAACCAGACTTCCATCCTCCGGCCCCGGGCGTCTTCCATCACCAGCGTGAACTCGCTGCAGGTGCCGTCGGGGAAGAAGACGATCGAGGCCCTCGTTGCGTCGAGCCGTTCGCTCTGGGCGAAGACAAGCGTGTCGAAGACGATCCCTTCAGGGGCCTCGTAGGGGTGGACCGCCGCCAGGCCCCCTTCGAAGGAACCGGTCCCGTCTTCCCAGGCTCCCTCCCCGAACGCCCCCGGAAGATCCCATTCCTCTGTCTCCCCTCCGTACGAGCCGGGATCCTCGGGCAGGAAGGTGTCTTCGGACTCCCACTCGATCTCCATGCCCTCCATCGGTTCGGCCTGCAGCCAGAACCGGCGCGCCGGGATGTCGATCACCAGGAACACCGGACGGCCGAACATGATCGAGTGGAACCGGGCGAACTTGGCCGTCGTCACCAGCGCGCGGGCCGTCGTGGCCAGCCGCGCGTGTTCCAGCCCGCGAAGGAAAGCGGGCGTGGCGGACCCGAGCAGGATCGCCAGCAGCGCGACGGCCAACAGCAACTCCAGCAGGGTGAATCCGTCTCTGCGAACGTTCACCGCGCCGGATGCTCCGGGACCCGGATCAGCCGCCTCCCGGGGTCGCGGGCACATTGAGGATGTCGTCGTTCGGATCGCTTTCATTCGGCCCGAGGGAACGAACGATGTAGGTGCCGGTGCCGCTGGATTCCGGGCTGACGTACTGGTAATCGCGCCCCCACGGATCCTTCGGCAGATACCCGTTGGCCAGGTACGGACCGTTCCAGCTCACCGGCTGCGGACTGCCGGCCGGCTTCGTGATGAGCGCCTGCAATCCCTGGGCGTCGCTCGGCAGGATCCCGTTGTCCAATTCGTACATCCCCAGGGCGCTCGAGATCGCCGCGATGTCGTTCTGCGCCTTCACGCGCCGCGCCTGCTGCGTCCGCCCCTTCACCGCCACCCCGGCCGCGCCGACCAGGATGCCGATGATCACCACCACCAGCATGATCTCCAGCAACGTGAATCCGGCCTGTCCCGCGTGGGTCCGTCTGCTCATCGATCTCACCTGCCTTCTCCTCCGACACCCGCCGGGGCGTCCCCGTTCATTCCGCCGCGGGCGGATCCTCTCGGCTCCCCCCCGGCGCCGATCGCCCAGGGAGCCTTCCCCGGGGGCGTCCATTCTCCCCGTTTTCGTGCGCCGCCGCCAGAATTTCCGGATCCTCCGGTCATCAGATCTGCAGCCCCGAGGTCATCTGGAAGACCGCGATCAGGATCGAGAAAACCACGAACCCGACGATCACCGCCATGATGACGATCATCAGCGGTTCGAGCAGCGTCGTAAAGAGCTTGACGTCCCGGCTCAACTCCTGGTCGTACATGTCCGCGATGTGCTCCAGCGCCGCCGGCAGATCCCCCGTCTCCTCCCCGACGGCGAGCATGTCGATCAGCAGCGGGGGGAAGATCTTCCCGGCGGCCAGCGGCTGGGCGATCGTGGTCCCGTCGGTCACCCGGTCGCGGGCGAGCTGCAGTTCCCGGCGCAGCACCGCGTTGTCCAGGGTCCGTTCCACGATCCGGAGGGAATCGAGCACCGGCACGCCGTTGGCCAGCAGGGTCGAGAGCGTCCGGGCGAACTGCGTGAACATCCCCTCGGAGAGGATCCGGCCGACGATCGGCAGACGCAGCTTCACGCCGTCGATCCACAACCGCCCCTTCTCGGTGCGTCCCGCGGCGCGCAGCCCGAAGACGATCCCCAGGACGGCGACGATCAGGAGCCAGCCGTAGCGGATCATCGCGTCGCTCATGCCGATCAGGATCCGGGTCGGCAACGGCAGCGAGGTGCCCAGCTCCCGGAAGAGCATCTGGAACCGCGGCACCATGTAGGTCATCACGAAGATGATCAGGCCGACGCCGACCGCCAGGATCACCATGGGATAGGCCAGCGCGCCGATGATCTTCTCGCGCAGTTCCTGGCTCTGGCTGAAATAGCTCGAGAGACGCTGGAGGATCTCCGGAAGCGTTCCGCTGGCCTCCCCGGCGCGGACCATGCTCGAATAGAGGGAGGGGAAGACCCTGGGATGTTTCGCCAGGGCGTCCGAGAAATCCGTTCCCTGCTTGATCTCCGAATGAAGATCCGCCAGGACCGGTTCGATCGGCCGGCCGACGGCCTGGCGTTTCAACGTCTCCAGGGCCTGCGACAACGACATGCCCGAGCGCAGCAGGTTGCTCATCTGCTCCGTGAACATCAGGACGTCCCGCCGCCGGATCCGGCCGGCGCGACCCTCCGGCGCGGCGCGCGCGCGACCCTTTCCCCGGGCGATCGCCTTCGGCGCCTTCGCCGGCTCGACGCGGATCGGGTAATAGCCGAGTTCGTCGACCATCACGAGGGCCGCGCGCCGGTCCGGCGCCTCCAGGTCCCCCCGGACAAGTTCTCCCCGGCGGGTGCGTGCCTGATACTCGAATCGAGCCATCTTCCGTGGGATCGCGATCAGCCGACCAGGGCTTCGTCTTCCTGCGTGACGCGGACCACCTCTTCCAGGGTGGTGATGCCGTCACAGACCTTTTTCCAGCCGTCGTCGCGGAGCGTGCGCATCCCCTCGGCGAGGGCCTGCTGCTTGATCCGCGTCGCCGACGCCCGTTCGATGATCAGGTTCCGGATCGGTTCGGTGACCTGGAGGATCTCGTAGATCCCCGTGCGCCCGCGGTATCCGCTGTACTTGCACTCCTCGCACCCCCTGCCGCGGAAGAGCTCCGGTTCCCGGCCTTCCTCCACCGGGAACCCGGCCCGTTTCAACACCCGGGCGTCGGGCACGTAGGGCTCCTTGCAGACGGGGCAGATCGTCCGGACGAGCCGCTGGGCGATCATCGCGTTCACCGAGGAGGTCACCAGGTAGGGTTCGATTCCCATGTCCAGCAGCCGGGTGACGCCGCCCGCCGCGTCGTTCGTGTGCAGCGTCGAGAGGACCAGGTGCCCGGTCAACGCCGCCCGGATCGCGATCTCGGCCGTCTCCAGGTCCCGGATCTCCCCCACCATGATGATGTCCGGATCCTGCCGCAGGATGTGCCGCAGACCGCGCGCGAAGGTCAGGTCGATCTCGGGGCGGACCTCGATCTGGTTGACCCCCTCCAACTCGTACTCCACCGGCTCCTCGACCGTGATGATCCGTTTGTCGACCGAGTTGATCGTGCTCAGGAAGGCGTAGAGACTCGTCGATTTCCCCGAACCGGTCGGGCCGGTCACCAGGATGATCCCGTTGGGACGGTGGATCAGACGGTCGACCACCTCCTGGTCCTTCGGGCCGAGCCCGAGGCGGTCCAGCCCCAGGAGGACCGCGTTGCGGGTCAGCAGCCGCAGACTCACCGATTCCCCGTAGACCGTCGGGATCGTCGAGACGCGGATGTCGATGTCCTCGCCCCCGATCTGCATGCTGATCCGACCGTCCTGCGGCAGCCGCTTCTCGGCGATGTTCATCCGGGCCATCACCTTCAGCCGCGAAATGATCGCCGCCTGAAAGAGCTTCAGCTGCGGCGGCACCGGCGTCTGGTGCAACACCCCGTCGATCCGGTAACGGATCCTCAGGTCGCCCTCCATCGGTTCCAGGTGAATGTCGGTGGCCCGGTCGCGGTACGCCTCCCGGATGACCTGGTTGACGAACTTCACCACCGAGGCCTCCTCGTCGAGCTCCTCCAGGGCGGCCTCGTCCTCGGACTCCTCCAGGGAGATCCGGTCGCGCTGCATCATCTCGTCGACCGTGTCCGCGCCGACTCCGTAGAACTTTCTTGCCGCCTTCTCGATCTCGTCCCGGGAGGCCAGCACCAGTTCCACCCGGCGGCCCGAGACCAGTTGCAGGGCGTTGAGCAGCGTCAGGTCGAGCGGGTCGCTCGTCGCCACGCGAAGCACGTCGTCGTCCACCGACAGGGGGAGCACGTTGTGCTGGAAGACCACCTTCGTCGGCACGTGCGCCCGGGCGGCCGGGTCCATCGCCACCTCGCCGAGATCGACCAGGGGCAGCCCGAGCACCTCCGAGAAGCGCTGCAGCAGGGTCGTCTCGTCGACGAATCCCAGCGAAAGCATCACCGACGTCAGGGACTCGCCGGTGCGCCGCTGTTCCTCGACGAGGTTCTCGACCTGCGGCTCCGAGAAAAGCTCCAGGCGTCGAAGCAGGCCGGCCGCATCCCGTACGGCCGCTTGTGGGGTGGACATGGGTGGATTCTCCGCGGCAACCATAGAAAGCCGTCCCGTGCAACGTCAACCGGGTTGGACATCGCGGGCGGAATCGTGTTCATTGCCCCGAAGGCGCCGCGCCGCATCCCCGATCCGGACCCCGGGCGCCGGAGGAACCCCCGACCGTCATGAAACGAACCGTCGCCGTCGTCGGAGCCTCCCGGGACCGCGGGAAGTACGGGAACAAGGCGGTCCGCGCCTATCGCGACGCGGGCTGGCGGGTCTTCCCCGTCAACCCGAAGGAGGACGAGATCGAAGGCATCCCCTGCTACGCGCGGCTGGCGGACGTCCCGGAGAGGATCGACCGGGTCAGCCTGTACCTGCCGCCCCGGGTCGGCATCGGGATCCTTCCGGAGATCGCGGCGGCGCGCCCGGCGGAATTCTTCGTCAATCCCGGCGCGGAGGACGACGCCCTCCTGGAGAAGGCCCGCGCCCTGGGACTCGACCCGATCCAGGCCTGCAGCATCGTGGAAATCGGCGGGAATCCGCGCCTCCTCTGATCGGTTCTCCCCCCCCGGCGCGAGAGGGGCCAGCGGACCGTTGATCGAACGAAACCCGGGTGGTACGGTCGAACTCGTGCGCGGGATCGACCCGAATCAAGGAGAACGTTCCGGAATGAAGCAGATCAACGCCATCGCCTGGGCGGCGGGGGGGCTCCTCCTGGCGGTCCTGGCCGTCCTAATGGGAACCGCCGGGTGCGAGTCTTCCGGCACTCCGAGCGACGTCATCGTCCAGTTGAAAGCGAACTTCACCGGAACCTATCGCCACGCGGACGGATCCTCTCCCATCGTGGAAGGAAATTCCGGGCCGAGGATCAATCGGTTCTACGTCAATCAGACCGGCAACCTCGTGACCTTCACCGACAACCACAACATGGTCTATTCGGGTTCGCTGGCCACGCCGGTGACGATCGAGGGATCGCCGACGACCGCCCAGTTCGTCGTCGAGGGCCGCAGCGCATCCGGCGCCCAGGTCACGATCCAGGGAACCTTCAAGAACGCCGGCGACATCAACCTGATGAACGGTCAGTGGCTCGAGGCCAGCGGAAACAAGGGTGTCGTGGCCGCCCGGGCCCTCGCCATCGCCAAGACGACCACCGTGGCGACCACCTCCACGCGGACGACCTCCTCCCGGACCTCCACGTTCATCGTAACCCCGTAGCCGCGCCCCCGGGCGGCCCTTCGCCCGGCAGGGTCGATTCGAGTTCGTCGGCGGCGTCTTCCACGAGGGATTCGATCGTTCTGCGATCCAGCTCGGCCTCGTCGGCGGCGACCATCCCTTCCACCTCCTCCCGCGTCGGCGGCGGCAGCGGCGGGGGAAGATCGAAGAGCGCGCGCCGCAACGCCTCTTCGGGATCGTCCCGGACGGGTCCTTCCCTCAGCGTGAGGACGTATCGCCGCCCCGCGGCGTCGAGCATCTCGACGCTTTCGTCCCCGGGATCGATCCGGACGATCCGCCAGGGGCCCCGGACGCCGCCCTCGACCAGGAAAAAGGGGCGCCCTTCCCCCAGGGGTTCCAGCACCGCCGCCCGCATCGAACCGACCGAAACGATCCCCGACAGGCGGAAAGGCGCCCGAGGCGTCTCCTCCTCCGGCGAAGAATCCGCCGGGGCCGCCACGCCCCGGGCCGCGGCCCCCGCCCGCTCCCCCGGGAACGGACGAAAAGGATTGCGCGCAACGATGGCGTCGTACCGTGCCGGCGGCGGGACCGCGGCGCCGAACAGGGCCCCGCCGCCGAGGAGCAGGGCGCCCAGGAGGCCGAAAATCCATGCCTTTTCGATGGAAAAATGTCTTGAATCCATGGGACTCACGTCCCACACTGTAGTCGTTCGCGGGTTGTCTCGGCAACGGCCGGTGCCGTCGGCGCTGTGCAGACCGGGACGGGTTCCGCGAAAAAGAGGGAAAAAAGAGGCGACATGAAGCGTTGACATCGTTCCGCAGGCCGGTTACGGTGCTGAGTGTCGTCGGAGATTGTGTCCTAAGGACATCACCAACCAAACCCATAGGAGGAGGAGATGAGAGGTCGTTGGATAGGCTTGGGTGCGGTGGTTGCCGTGCT
>CAYNBQ010000121.1:0-9324 GCA_964395275.1 uncultured Verrucomicrobiota bacterium | reverse complement strand
GATCCCGTCCGCGGCCCGTGCGATCCAGCCCCGTTCCCCCCCGGAACCGATCTTGCCCTGTTCGCCGGTCGGTCGAATCGTGTAGACGTGCCGGCCGGGGGCCCACTGCTTCGAGCGGCTGTCCGACCCGAGTCCCGCCCAGCTCTCCCAGAAGACCAGCGTCTTGAGGTTCCACCCCGATCGATCGCCCCAGGGGAAGAAGACGCATCCCTTCGGGATCACGCAGGTCAGGGCCCAGAGCGAGGTCTCCACCAGAAAAGCCGTCGGGTTGCGCACCGCGTGAACGACCCGGATCGCCCCTTCGTCGCCCGGCGACAGCGCGATGGATTTCACCAGGCCCGTTTCCGGCTCCACGGGTTTGACGATCGTCAGCGTCTCCCCGTCGATCTTCGCGGCGCAGGGGAAATGATCCCGCGTGTAGCAGCTCTGTTCGACCTCGGGCGTCGTCCAGAGACGGTGTCCTCCGTAGAAATAGAATCCGCCCTTCGTCAGCGGTTCCGTACTTCCCAGCGTCGACGGGTCGTTCCAGAGGATGTTGGGTCCCCCGGCGTAACGGCAGGAAACGATCCGCGGACCGATCGAGGCGACCGCGACCAGTTCCAGATCTCCGTGCGTAATCCGGTACGCATCCTCCCAGCCTTCGAAAGAACAGCGCTCGATCTTCATCATCGTGCAACCTCCGGCGGGAGCCGAATCCCCCTTCATGCCGGCCGCAGCGTACCCGCCCCGACCGCGCAAGGTCGAGACATCAGGGATCCGGCACGCGCCTCGCGGACTGCGACAGAATGACCCACGCATCCCACACCCCGCCACAAGGTGCGTCATTCTGACGCATCATCCTCCTTCCTGCGAAACGGATCCTCTTCGTGCGGCATTTCATAACATATTGTATTCCAATGCGTTGCACGGCTTCATATTTGTCTTTCGCCTGCATGGCATGGTCCGTGCTAAAGGGTCGGCGACCTCCTGACCGGCGCAGCGCGACCGGTCATCGGGAGGCTGGAAGGAGCCATTGCGATGGGCAAGGTATTAGGCATCGACCTGGGCACGACGAATTCCTGCATGGCCGTCATGGAAGGCGGAAAGCCCGTCGTTGTCGAGAACTCCGAAGGGGCGCGTACGACGCCTTCGGTCGTCGCGTTCACGAAGTCGGGCGAACGACTCGTCGGAGCCGCGGCGAAACGGCAGGCGGTGACGAACCCGGAGAACACGGTCTTTTCGATCAAGCGTTTCATGGGGCGCAAGTACGACGAGGTTCGTCACGAGATCGACCTGGTCCCGTACAAGGTGGTCAAGGCGCCGAACGGCGACGCGCATGTCGAGGTCATGGGCAAGCGGTATTCGCCGCCGGAGATCTCGGCGATGATCCTGCAGAAACTCAAGGCCGACGCCGAGGCGAAACTGGGCGAGAAGATCACCCAGGCGGTCATCACCGTGCCGGCGTATTTCAACGACCGGCAGCGGCAGGCGACCAAGGACGCCGGGCGGATCGCCGGCCTCGAGGTGCTGCGGATCATCAACGAACCCACGGCGGCGTCCCTGGCGTACGGCCTGGACAAGAAGAAGGATGAACGGGTCGCGGTCTACGACCTGGGCGGCGGGACGTTCGACATCAGCATCCTGGAACTCGGCGAAGGCGTCTTCGAGGTGAAGGCGACCAACGGCGACACCCATCTGGGCGGCGACGATTTCGACGAGAAGATCATCGCCTGGATCGCCGACGAATTCCGCAAGGAGAACGGAATCGATCTGCGCGAGGATCCGATGGCCCTGCAGCGGCTGAAGGAAGCCGCGGAGAAGGCCAAGTGCGAACTCTCCTCCCAGGCGCAGACCGAGATCAACCTGCCGTTCATCACGGCGGACGCCTCCGGGCCGAAGCACCTGAGTCTGACGCTGACGCGCGCGAAGCTGGAACAACTCGTCGATTCGCTGGTGGAACGCACGGCGAAGCCCGTCGAGGCCTGCCTGCAGGACGCCGGCATGAAGCCGTCGGACGTCGACGAGGTGATCCTGGTCGGCGGCCAGACCCGCATGCCGAAGGTGCAGGAACTGGCCAAGCGGATCTTCGGAAAGGAAGCCCACAAGGGCGTGAATCCCGACGAGGTCGTCGCGGTCGGCGCGGCGATCCAGGGCGGGGTGCTCAAGGGCGAAGTCGACGACGTGCTCCTGCTGGACGTGACGCCCCTGTCGCTGGGGATCGAGACCCTGGGGGGCGTCTTCACGAAGCTGATCGAGCGCAACACGACGATCCCGACCCGCAAGAGCGAGATCTTCAGCACGGCCTCGGACAACCAGCCGAGCGTGGAGATCCACGTGCTGCAGGGCGAACGGCCGATGGCCAAGGACAACAAGACCATCGGACGCTTCCGCCTGGAGGGGATCCCGCCGGCGCCGCGGGGGGTGCCGCAGATCGAGGTGACCTTCGACATCGACGCCAACGGCATCCTGCACGTCTCCGCCAAGGACCTGGGGACGGGCAAGGAACAGAAGATCACCATCACCGCCTCCAGCGGCCTCACCGAGGAGGAGATCCAGCGGATGGTCCGGGACGCCGAGGCGCACGCCAGCGAGGACGAACGTCTGCGCGAGATGGCCGAGACCCGGAACCGGGCGGATTCGCTCGTGTACGAGACCGAGAAACTCCTGAAGGAACACGGCGAGAAGATCAGTGCGGACAACCGCGCCAAGGTCGAGAGCGCCGCGGGCGAACTGCGGGAGGCCGTGGAGAAGGAGGATCTCGACGGCATGAAGAACGGGATCGAGAAGGTCACCGAACTGATGCACGCGGTTTCCGCCGAAATCTACCAGCAGGCCCAGGGCCAGGCCGCGGAGGCCCGGGCCGGGACCGGCGGGTCCGGGGCCGCCGGGAGCGAAGGCGGCGCGTCGGCGGGTCCGACGGGGTCCGCGGACGACGAGGTGATCGACGCCGACTTCGAAGTGGTCGACGACGACAAGAAATCCTGATTCCGCATCTCCCGGGAGCCGGGCGGCGCCGCCCGGTTCCCGGGGGGTTCGGCTTTCCATCGAATCAGGCAAACCCATTGATTCTTTCCAGGAAAGGAGAGGAGAAACGAGCATGAAGGTGAAACCTTTGGGCGACAGGGTCCTCGTGGAGCCCCTCGAGGAAAAGGAGCAGAAGAAGGGCGGAATCATCATCCCCGATTCTGCGAAGGAAAAGCCCCAGAAGGGGAAGGTTGTCGCGCTGGGCACCGGCAAGGTCGATGAGGACGGCAAGACCGTTCCCTTCCACGTGAAGAAGGGCGACCAGGTCCTCATCTCGAAGTACGGCGGGACCGAAGTGAAGATCGACGACAAGGATTACCTGATCATGCGCGAGGACGACATCCTCGCCGTCTTGGAGTAGACGGCTGATTCGACCGTCTACGGAGGGAGTTGATACCCATGCCAGCGAAACAACTGTATTTCGACGACGATGCGCGCCAGGCCGTCCTGCGCGGCGTAACGAAGCTCAGCAAGGCCGTGAAGGTCACCCTCGGCCCCAAGGGCCGGAACGTGGTTCTCGACAAGAAATTCGGGAGCCCGACCGTGACCAAGGACGGCGTGACGGTTGCCAAGGAAATCGAACTGGAGGATCCCTTCGAGAACATGGGCGCCCAGATGGTGCGCGAGGTGGCCTCGAAGACCTCCGACGTGGCCGGCGACGGCACCACGACCGCCACGGTCCTCGCCGAGGCGATCTACCGCCAGGGCCTCAAGAACGTCACCGCCGGTTCCAACCCCATGGGATTGAAACGCGGCATCGACAAGGCCGTGGACGTGGTGGTGCAGGCCCTGCAGAAGCAGAGCCGTTCCGTGAAGGATCCCAAGGAGATCAGCCAGGTCGCGACGATCTCGGCCAACGGCGACGGCACCATCGGCGAGATCATCGCCGACGCCATGGAGAAGGTCGGCAAGGACGGCACGATCACCGTCGAAGAGGCGAAGTCCATCGAGACGAGCCTCGACGTCGTCGAGGGGATGCAGTTCGACAAGGGCTACCTCTCCCCGTATTTCGTGACCGATCCCGAGGCGATGCAGGCGGTCCTGGAAGACTGCTACGTGCTGATCCATGAGAAGAAGATCAGCAGCCTCAAGGATCTTCTCCCGCTGCTGGAGAAGGTCGCGAAGGCGGGCAAGCCCCTGATGATCATCGCCGAGGACGTGGAGGGCGAGGCCCTCGCCACGCTGGTCGTGAACAAGCTGCGCGGGATCCTGCAGTGCGCCGCCGTGAAGGCGCCGGGATTCGGCGACCGCCGCAAGGCCATGCTCGAGGACATCGCGATCCTCACCGGCGGCAAGTGCATCTCCGAGGATCTCGGGATCAAACTCGAGAACGTCCAGATCAACGACCTCGGCCGCGCCAAGAGGATCACGGTCGAGAAGGAAACCACCACGATCGTGGAAGGCGCCGGCAAGACGAAGGAGATCGAGGCCCGGATCCAGCAGATCCGCCGCCAGATCGAGGAGACGACCTCGGACTACGACCGCGAGAAGCTCCAGGAGCGCCTCGCGAAGCTCGCCGGCGGGGTGGCCGTCATCAACGTCGGCGCCGCGACGGAGACCGAGATGAAGGAGAAGAAGGCCCGCGTCGAAGACGCCCTGCACGCCACCCGCGCGGCGGTGGAAGAGGGCATCGTCGCCGGCGGCGGCGTCGCCCTGCTGCGGGCCGTTTCGAACCTGAAGAAGGTCGAGACCGCCGACGAGGACGAGGCGATCGGCGTTCAGATCGTCGCCCGGGCCCTCGAGGAGCCCGTCCGACAGCTCGCGCGGAACGCGGGCAAGGAAGGCTCGATCGTCGTGCAGAAGATCCTGGAAGGGAAGGGGTCCGAGGGCTACGACGTGGCCGCGGACAAGTACTGCGACCTCGTCAAGGCCGGGATCATCGACCCGACCAAGGTGACCCGCACCGCCCTTCAGAACGCGGCCAGCATCGCGGGACTGCTCCTGACCACCGAGGCCCTCGTGACCGAGGTGAAGGAGAAGGAGAAGGAATCCGCGCCGGCCGGCGGCGGCATGGGCGGCGGCTACGACGACATGTACTGATGACGCCGGGGGTCGGTTCCGGCCGGCGCGCGCCGCGGAGACGCGGCGTCGAAGAGCCGAACCGGCCCCTGCGGCAATCCGACGGCGACGGGGGCCGTGCCCGAAAGGGGCGGCCCCCGTTCCGCCGGGCCGCTCCGCGGAAGGGAAAAGCGCCGATGTCGCTTGCCAGGCGCCGCTTCCCGGGCTAAGTTGCATGTTTTATCGCCGCCCGGCCGTGAAGCCGTCGCCGGGGCGTCACGGCCGAACTTCCGGAGGTGATCCGTTTGAAGCCTGAGAATCTCGAGGCCGCTCTGAAAGTCATCCCGAATCAACCCACGCTGGTCAACGTCGTCTCCCGCCGCGTGCGCCAGCTCGCATCGGGCCAGCGTCCCCTGATCGACGTGCCTCCACGCACCGAATTGCTCGACATCGCCCTTCTCGAGATCGCCGCCGGGAAGGTGAGACCGCTCAGCCCGGAGGAGACCCCGAATCCGGGCGATGTCGAAGAACCCGCCGCCGCCGGGAGCTGAACCGTCCGCCGTCCGGGCGTCGATCCCTGCGGCGCGGTTCGCTTCTGCGTCGAGCATCGAGAGTCCGGAAATGACCCGGGGGAGTCCCGCCGGCCATGGCCCGCCACGTCGTCGTCACCAACCGCAAAGCGCGGCATGATTACCAGGCCCTGGAAACCCTGGAGGCCGGAATCGTCCTCACGGGAACCGAGGTCAAGTCCCTGCGCAACGGGGACGCCCAGCTCGCCGGTTCCTATGTCCGCATCGAGAAGGGCGAGGCGTTCCTGATCGACGCCCACATCGCCGAGTACGATGACGGCAACCGGTACAACCATGAACCGCGGCGTCCCCGGAAGCTTCTCCTGCACCGGCGCGAGATCGCCCGGCTGCACGGGCTCGTCTCCACCAGGGGGATGTCGCTGATCCCCCTGCGCATCTACTTCCGTCGCGGCAGGGCCAAGGTCGAGATCGGCATCTGCCGCGGCAAGAAGGCCGCCGACAGGCGCGAGGATCTGAAACGCCGCACCGCGGAACGCGAGGCCCGCGCCGCCGTTTCGGCCTTTCATCGCGGCCGCTGAGCGCCCGCGGATCGCCCCGCGCCCCGGGGTTGTCTTCGCCCGGGTCCTGCGCTAGTTTTGAGGGTTGGGGTTCGATCGTCCGGCGGAAACGGGCCCGGGACCGCCAGCATACGGGAAAGAGAGGCGCAAGATGCAGAAGAAGTCATGCCGCGGGAATGCGTTCACCCTCATCGAGCTTCTCGTCGTCGTCGCCATCATCGCCATCCTGGCCGGGATGCTCCTGCCGGCTCTCGGCAAGGCCCGCGCCAAGGCCAAGTCGGCGAGCTGTCAGAACGGTCTCAAACAGCTGAACCTTGCGGCGATCATGTACGACGGCGACTACAACCAGTTCCCGATCGGCTGGCCCAAGCAGGGGTCCTCGGTCAAGTGGGACCAGCTCTGGCACCACGTCCTCCAGCCGTACTTCGGCAAGGGCCAACGATTCGCGGACGGCGTCTACGCCTGCCCGGCGGAACCCGATCTCGTTCTCGGCTATGCCATGAACCACTACGTCAACTGCAACGGGATCGAAACGACCGGCAGCAAGAACGCGGAGGATCCGGCCGGCACGGTGCTCTTTGCGGACACCGACGGATGGGATTCCTGTCTCTACGGGGACGACGAACCGCGCTCGAACTGCCGATACCGCCACGGCGGCAAGTTCATGAATCATCCCCGCAACGGCCGGGTCCTCGTGAAGAAGGGCACGGCCAATGCGGGATACATCGACGGCCATATCGAGATCATCCGCGAGCTGCCGAAGGAAGTCCTTACCCTCAAGCGCGAACGCACGCTGCCCGGACGCCGCTGACCCCGGCCGCTCCTCTCCGTTGCGCTTGTCCATCGGCCCCGCTCCGCCGGGGCAGGGGATGGAGCCGGGCTGTATCGTCGCGTCGCCCCGACCTTCTCCGCCTCCCGATCCGCCGCCTCGAAACCGCACGATCCACCGCGGCGGCGTTCTCCTTCTCCTGCGCCCACGGCCTCTTTCCCGCGCGCCCCCGCATGCGGCGGCGGACATTCCCGGCGCCCGCCGGATCGCCGCCGGCGGCGCCAGTCCGGCATGATCAGCGCTTCCTCGCGGGTTCTTCCAGACAGCAGGCGAACGCGTCGGGAGCCTCGACCCGACGCCCGACCCACCGGCGGAAGCGCCCCGAGGGTTCTGCAGGGCGCAGTGGTACTGCACGGGGCAACGCCAACATATCGCCATGCAGACGGGTACCTGTGCGGCATATCGTGCCCCACCCGCCGACGGGAGTAGACATAACGTATATTATCCGACGTGTATATTCAGCGTTCCCCCAGCACCGTGAGGAGGGCTTTGATCGCCGAACGAACCATCTGAGGGACGGGCGGGCCGGTCGTCTCCAGCCCGGGCGGCCGCGGTCCCCTGTTTTGTCGGGACGTGAGGCGTCGCCGGCCTCCGCGCCTCATCCCGCCCGTCGTTCGTCGCCTAGGGGACGCGCCGGGCTTCCTGCACCGGAGACTCGTCGCATTCGGCCGGTTGACTGCCGCGGGAGCGAAGACCGCCACCTTGCGTGTTCCCCGGCGCGCGGGATCGGGGCGGTCGATTTTCCTTCTACTGCAGCGGCCCGTGGGGGCGGCGGATCTCGTGCGCCGGCTTCGCGTATTCCTTCATCCAGGGACGCGGGCGCGGCGGACCGAACCAGAGATCCGTGCCCTCCGGAAGGGGCTCGGGAGGATTGTAGAAATGCTCCGGATTCCAGCGGCAGAGCTGCGCGCGCTTGCGGAAGAAGGGCCAGTAGACCCAGAAGGCCCGTCCGATGAGGTTCTCGCGCGGAACGCCCTTCCAGAAGCGGCTGTCCTGGCTGATCATGCTGTTGTCGCCCAGGGCGAAGAACTGGTCGTCGGGAATGCGCCAGCGGAAATCGGCATTGCCGAAGGGCGTACGCGGGTCGTTCACGTATCCCCCCACCCCGTAGATCGCTTCGAAAATCGGGTCCCGGACCGCTTCGCCGTCGATGATCAACCGTCCCGCCCGGATCCCGACGGTCTCGCCCGGGAGTCCGGCCAGCCTCTTGATGAAGAATTTCCGCTCGATTCCCGGGATGTTGAGCGTGTCGAAGACGATGATCTCGCCCCGCCTCGGCCGCCGGAAGTTGTAGGAGATCTTGTCGACGAAGACGTGGTCGCCGTGGATGTATCGCTTCGCGCCGAAGGACCGCGCGTAGAGAAGAAACTCCACGGGCCGCAGCAACGGGAAAGGCGGCGGCCCGAGATCGACCGGCGTCTTGACGTACTGGGGCGGAAACTCGCCCCAGAGGGTCGGTTGCATCGAGCCGGTCGGGATCTTGAACGGCTGGATGAAGAAGGTCCGGATGGCCATCGCGACGACCAGGGCGACCAGGATGATATCGGCATGTTCGCGGATGCCGGATCGGCGTTTCGGCGGAAGGACCTCGTGCAGGATTTCCTGGAGATCCTCGACCGCCCGGTCGGTTTCCCCGGGATCCCAGCGGTCCAGGGCCGCCTTCAGGGCGTCGAGCCGCGAGCGAAAACGGGCGCGCTGACCTTCCTCCAGGAGATCGTACTCCATGCGGAAGGCCTTCCGCCCGTCCTTCCAGAACTGGCGGGCCGCCTTCCATTGCCGGTGGGTCATCGCGGCTGCGCCGGAATCGCGCGTGTTCTTCTTCATGCGGCGAGGGGCTCCGATGGGTTTCACATCGTGCGGAGAACCGATACGAAGGCCTGCTGCGGGATGTTGACCTTGCCGATCTGCTTCATCCGTTTCTTTCCTTCCTTCTGCTTTTCCAGGAGCTTCCGTTTCCGGGTGATGTCACCGCCGTAGCATTTCGCGGTGACATCCTTCCGCAGGGCGCGCACCGTTTCCCGCGCGATGATGCGTCCCCCGATCGCCGCCTGGATGGCCACCTGGTAGAGCTGTCTCGGGATGAGTTCCTTGAGCCTTTCGCACAGGGCCCGGCCGCGCTGCTCGGCCTTGGAACGATGGACGATCGACGAGAAGGCGTCCACGGCCTGTCCGTTGACGAGGATGTCGAGCTTGACCATGTCGCCGGGCCGATAATCGGCCGGCTCGTAGTCCACGGAACCGAACCCCCGCGTGATGCTCTTAATCCGGTCGTGGAAATCCACCAGCACCTCGTTCAACGGCATCAGGCAGGTCAACATCAGGCGGTTCTCGTCGAGCGATTCCGTATGGGTGGTTTCGCCCCGCTTGTCCATCACGAGCTGCAGGATGTCCCCCACCCTGTCGTTCG
>CAYNBQ010000120.1:0-9477 GCA_964395275.1 uncultured Verrucomicrobiota bacterium | reverse complement strand
CGCTCGTGGTCGCCCCACATCGTGCGCATCATGCCCGGCCAGGGCTTCTTGATGCAGAGCTTGCCGCCTTCGTTGCGTCCGCACTCCGTCCCGTCCTCGCGCAAGACGATCGGTTCGACGCCGAAGAAGGGGCGCGAGGCGCTGCCGGGCTTCAGCGTGTGGGCGCCCGGCAGGGGCGTGATCATGAACCCGCCCGTCTCCGTCTGCCACCAGGTGTCGACGATCGGGCACCGTTCGTGGCCGATGTGCTTGTAGTACCACATCCAGGCCTCGGGATTGATCGGTTCGCCGACCGTCCCCAGGATCCGCAGCGAATCGAGGTTGTACTTCGCCGGCCACTCGTCGCCCTGCCGGATCAACGCGCGGATCGCCGTCGGCGCCGTGTAGAACTGCGTGACCTTGTACTTCTCGACGATCTGCCAGAAGCGGCCCGCGTCCGGATAGGTCGGAACGCCTTCGAACATCAGCGAGGTCGCGCCGTTGGCCAGCGGCCCGTAGACGATGTAGCTGTGGCCGGTGACCCAGCCGATGTCGGCCGTGCACCAGTAGATGTCGTCCTCGCGCAGATCGAAGACGAGCCGGTGACTCAGCGCGACGTGCAGCAGGTACCCGCCGGTGGTGTGAACGACGCCCTTCGGCTTGCCGGTCGATCCCGACGTGTAGAGGATGAACAGCGGATCCTCGGCGTTCATCGGAACGGCCTCGTTCTGATCCGAGGCGTCGGCCATCAGGTCGTGGTACCAGACGTCCATCGCGTCGTTCCACGGGCAGGGTTCCTCGTTGCGCTTGACCACGACGACCTTCTCGATCGACGGCGTCTCCTTCACGGCCTCGTCGGCGATCTCCTTGAGCCGGATGTGCTTGCCGGCCCGCAGGGAGACGTTCGAGGTGATCAGGATCTTGCAGTCGGAATCGTTGATCCGGTCGCGCAGGGAATCCGCGCTGAAACCGCCGAAGACGATCGAATGGATCGCCCCGATCCGCGCGCAGGCGAGCATCGTGATCGGCAGTTCGAGGATCATCGGCAGGTAGATGCAGACCCGGTCGCCCTTTTCCACGCCGAGCGACTTGAGCACGTTGGCGAACTTGCAGACCTCCTTGTGGAGTTCCTCGTAGGTGAGGGTCCTGGTGTCGTCCTCCGGCTCGCCCTGCCAGACCAGGGCCGGCTTCTTGGCGCGGGGCCCGTTCAGATGCCGGTCGAGGCAGTTGTAGGAAACGTTCAGCTCGCCGTCGGCGAACCAGGTGTGCTCAATCTTGCGGGCCTTGGTGTCCCAGGTGTACTCGCGGGCCTTGGTCGGCTTCTTG
The DNA here is from genome assembly GCA_964395275.1 of uncultured Verrucomicrobiota bacterium. Taxonomy (GTDB): domain Bacteria; phylum Verrucomicrobiota; class CALLYA01; order CAYNBQ01; family CAYNBQ01; genus CAYNBQ01. The sequence goes on along the minus strand of CAYNBQ010000120.1, from coordinate 8,172 downwards.
AACCAGTCGAGGATCTCCGCCTGTTCGAGCCAGAAACCGTCCGGATCGTTGACGGAACGGTCGTACATCTCCTGATACTGCTCCGGCGACTTGACGGCGGCGGATGCAGCCAGTTCCGGCGGCGGGGGGAATTTCCGCACTTCGGTCATCAGGGAATCGATCGCCTTCTTGTCTTCTGCCATGTCCTCCATCGCCCTTTCTGGATCGGCCGTCCCGATCCTCTCGTGATGAAGGCGCGGTCCGCCCGCCGTTGTCGGGGGGCTTGACCGCGACCTTGATAACGCCCTAAGGCCTCTTGAAACGCGGGGCGATTATTCGGAGAGATCCCCAGAATGCAACCCCAAAACAACCGTCCTCCCGCCCCCGGCGGGGGGCGAAATCCCGCCGCGGCGGCCGCGTTGCTCCTCGTCGGCCCCACGGGAGCCGGAAAGACGCCCCTGGGCGAGGCCCTCGAGGCCCGCGGGCTCGCCGGGAAGCGCTGTCTCCATTTCGATTTCGGCGCCAACCTGCGTCGCGCGGCGATCTCCCCGACGCTTCCGCCGGGCCTCTCCGAGGCGGACCGCAACGTGATCCGTAACGTTCTGCAATCGGGCGCGTTGCTCTCCGACGAACAGTTTCCGATCGCCCGCGCCGTCCTGGAATCCTTTCTCTCCGAACGCGCCCCCGGCCCGGGATCCCTCCTGGTACTGAACGGTCTGCCGCGGCACGTCGGGCAGGCGCGGGCCCTGGAGCCGATCGTGCGGATCGAACGGATCGTTCACCTGGTCTGTCCGCCGGAGGTCGTCCTGGCCCGCATCCGCCGCGACGCCGGGGGCGACCGGTCGGTCCGGACCGACGACGACGAGGCCGCCGTACGCCGCCGGATCCGGCGTTTCCACGAAAACGCCGGCCCGCTCCTCGAATTCCACCGGGCTCGCGGCGTGCCGATCCTCCGCCTCCCGGTCGGCGCATCCGACACCGGCGAAGACCTCCGCAGACGCCTGGAATCGCGCCGGCCGGCCGCGAAACGCGCCGACCCCTGACGCGGGACCGCGGTCTTTCTTCGGGGTCCGGTCGCGCGGCCGGCCGGACGCGGCGGGCCTGCATCGCCACGCCCCGCGGCCGCAGGGGCGTCCCCGACCGTCCCTCGGGCCTCCGTCCCCAGGCGACGGCGCCCTTGTCGCGGCCGCGCCGGAACGGCAAGATGCCCGCGGTCCGCTGCCTTCGTGCCGCGGCCGTCCCGTCGCGATCCGGAGCGGCGAAGGAAAGGGTCCCGTGAGCAAACCGCAACATCGAAAGGCCGTCTTCATTCATTCCGAGGAAATCGAGCGGTTCGCGTACCCGCAAGACGCGCCGCTCAAGACCGATCGTGCGGCGATGACGCGCCGGATCCTTTCCTCGATGGGACTTCTGTCGCCCGGGGAGATCGTGACGCCGCGGCCGGCCTCCCGGGAAGAGATCGAGGAGTTTCATACCCCGCGATACCTCGACGTGCTGCAGGAGGCCGAGCAGGGGCGGCTCGGCGTCGAAGGACTCGAAATGGGACTCGGAACGGACGATTGCCCGGTTTTCCGGGGAATGTACGAGTACGCGGCGATGGCCTGCGGCGCCAGCCTCACCGGGGCGGAGTTGATCCGGCGGAAGGAATGTTCGATCGCCTTCAACCCCTCCGGCGGTTTTCATCATGCGGGTCCGGATTACGCCTCGGGGTTCTGTTACCTCAACGACGTGGTCCTGGCCTGTCTGCGTCTTCGCAAGTCGTTCGATCGCGTGCTCTTTCTCGACGTCGACGTTCACCACGGCGACGGCGTCCAGAACGCCTTCTACGAGCGGTCCGACGTCTGCACGATATCCATGCACGAAAGCGGCAGGACGCTTTTCCCGGGAACCGGTTTCGTGGGGGAGATCGGGGAGGGCGAAGGGCGCGGGTACAGCGTCAACGTGCCCCTGCCGCCGGGCACCGGGGACGACCTCTATCTGAAGGCGTTTCGCTCGGCCGTGCTGCCGCTGGTCCGCGCGTACGACCCGCAGGTCGTCGTCGTGGAACTCGGCATGGACGGGCTCTCCGGGGATCCGCTCGCGCACCTGAACCTGAGCAACAACGCGTATGCGGAGGTCGTACAGGAGGTGATGGCCCTCGACCGGCCCGTCCTGGCCACCGGGGGAGGCGGCTATCACCCGCGCAACACCGCCAGGGCCTGGGCCCTGGTGTGGACGATCTTCACCGCCCAGGCCGACGACGACGATACCGCCTCGCTGGGCCTCGGCGGGGTGATGCTCGAAAGCACGGACTGGTCGGCGGGCCTGCGGGATCGCCGGCGCACCACCGGCCGGGACGAAGAACGACGGGCCGCGGTGGAGGTCGAACGAACCATCGAAGAGGTGAAGAATCTCCTCTTCCCCCTGCACGGGCTCGGATGAAACGGGATGTCGCAGCAATCGATGAGTATCCAGGAATTCTTTGAACCGGACTCCGTGGCCGTCGTGGGGGCCTCCGGCACCCCCGGCAAGGTGGGCTACGAAGTTCTGGCCAGCCTCCTGCGGGCCGGCTACGAGGGCGACATCTACCCGGTGAACCCGCGCGGGGGAGAGATGCAGGGACTGCGCTGCTACCGAAACCTCACCGAGATCGGTTCGGCGCCCGACCTGGTGGTGATCGCCGTGCCCGGGCGCGCCGTCCCCGAGGTGATGCGCGAATGCGCGTCGCTCGGCGTGCGCCACGTCGTCATCATCTCGGCCGGATTCCGGGAATCCGGACCGGAGGGCGCCGAACTGGAACGCGAGATCCTGGACATCGCCCGGCGGGCCGGCATCCGGTTCATCGGCCCGAACTGCGTCGGCATCATGTGCGTCCAGAAGAAGTTGAACGCGTCCTTCGGCGGCGACCTGCCCGCCCCGGGGGGCATCAGTTACATCTCCCAGAGCGGATCCCTGATGTCGGCGGTGATCGACATGGCCGGCGCCGCGGGGGTCGGGTTCAGCAAGCTGGCCAGCATCGGCAACAAGGCCGACGTGAACGAGCTCGACCTGCTGAAGGCCTTCGGGCGCGATTCCGACACGCGGGTCGTCGCCGGATACCTTGAGACGATCAGCGACGGCGACGCCTTCATCCGCCAGGCCGAGGAGATCTCCCGCGAGAAACCGATCCTTCTGATGAAATCGGGCGAGACCGGCGCCGGCGCCGAGGCGGCCTCGTCCCACACCGGGAGCCTGGCCCAGATGCAGGCGGCCTTCGAAAGCGGGTTCGCGCGCGCCGGAATCATCCGGTGCGATTCGATCAAGACCCAGGTCGATTACGCCTGCGCCTTTGCGACGCAGCCGCTGCCGGCGGGCCCCCGCGTGGCCGTGATCGCCAACGCCGGCGGCGCGGGAATCATGGCCGTCGACGCCATCGAGAAACAGGGGCTCACCCTGGCGCCCCTTTCCGAGGAGACGCGCAACAGGCTCCGCGAAAAGCTCCCCGCCTCGGCCAACGTCAACAACCCGATCGACGTCCTGGGCGACGCCGGTCCCGAGCGGTACGAGCTGGCCCTGACGGCCGCCCTGGCCGACGAGGGCGTCGACGTCGTCCTGGCGTTGCTGACGCCCCATGCGGTCACCCGCTGCGCCCCGACGGCCGAGGTCGTCGTCCGCGTCGCCGGTCGCCATGAAAAGCCGGTGCTGGCGAGCTTTCTCGGGCCGCGAAGGATGGCCGAGGCCCTTCGGATCCTTCAGGAGGGCGGCATCCCGCACTACGACTCGCCCGAAAGCGCGGTCGGCGCGATCCAGGCGATGTCGACCTATTCGCGGTGGCGCAACCGTCCGAAGCGCGTCGTGCGCCTCTTCTCGGTGAACCGGCGCAAGGCGGAGCGGATCATCGAACGTCATCTCCGCCGCGGCCAGTACGAGATCGGCGAGATGGAATCCGAGGAGATCCTCGAGGCCTACGGGTTCGTCACGCCCCGGGGCGCCGTGGCGACCTCGGCGGAACAGGCCGTCAACATCGCCGGGCAGATCGGGTACCCGGTCGTTCTGAAGATCTGGTCGCCCGACATCATCCACAAGAGCGACGTCGGCGGGGTCCGCCTCGGGCTGACGAACGAGCAGGAGGTCATGGACGCCTTCGACCTGATGATGTACCGGATCCCGAAGAAACGGCCGGACGCCGACATCCTGGGGGTCCTGGTCCAGGAGATGTGCCGCCGCGGCCAGGAGGTGATCCTGGGGATGCACCGCGACGAACGGTTCGGCCCCCTGATGATGTTCGGCATGGGCGGGGTGATGGTGGAGGTGATGAGGGACGTCGCGTTCTACCTGGCGCCGATCACCGCCGAAGAAGCCAAGGAAATGCTCGCCGGCACCCGGACCTACCAGATCCTGAAAGGGGTCCGGGGACAGGAAGGGGTGGACATCGACGCCCTGGCCGAGAGCCTTCAGCGGCTCTCCCAGCTCGTCACCGAGCTGCCCCAGATCCAGGAACTGGACATCAACCCGTTCATGGTCGGTCCGGAGGGAACGCCCCCGATCGCCGTGGACGCCCACATCTCCCTCCGAACGAAGGACGACGGCCGATGAACGACGAACGGCGAAGCGGGCGTTCCGGGGGAGGCCGGACGGGAGCCGCCGGCCGGCGCGCGGCCCGGAACGGGCCCTCGGGGGGAACGGACCCCGCCACGGGAACGGGAACGCTCGGATCCCGGGCCTTCCCGCGGGCGGCAAGACCCGCGGCAGGCCCGTTTCACGAAGGATGCGCAACAGGGAATCGGTGACGCGGCGGGCCGGATCCACGATCCGCCCCGTCACAACGGAGGATGCAGGAACTCATGCCCGAATTCGATTGGAAGGAAAGATACCGCGACCAGATCGTGTCGGCCTCCCAGGCCATGAAACAGATCCGGCCGGGCAACAGCATCTTCATCGGGACCGGGTGCGCTCAGCCCCAGTATCTCGTCGACGCCCTGATCCGCCACTCCGACCACGTCTACGACGCCCACGTGATCCATCTGCTGACCCTCGGCGCCGCGCCCTATGCCGACGAGAAATTCCGCGACCGGTTCAAGATGAACACCTTCTTCGTCGCCGACAACGTGCGCGACGCCATGGAACGGGGCGTCGGCGACTACACCCCGATCTTCCTGTCGGACATCCCCAAGCTGTTCGACAGCGGCCGGATCCCCATCGACGTCGCCCTGATCAGCGTCACCCCCCCGGACGCCAACGGGCTCTGCAGCCTGGGGGTCTCCGTCGACATCGTCAAGTCGGCGGCCGAGAACGCCAGCTTCGTGATCGCCCAGGTCAATTCGCACATGCCCCGGACCCTCGGCAGCAGCTTCATCCACGTGCACAACATCGACATGCTCGTGCCGCACGACGAACCGATCCTCGAAGCGCCCTTCCCGGAGCCCGATGAAACCCTCCGGCGCATCGGACAGAACATCGCCCGGCTCGTGGAAGACGGCAGCACGATCGAATGCGGCATCGGCCAGATCCCCCAGGCCCTGGCGGAGTTTCTCCGCAACAAGAAGGACCTCGGGATCCACACCGAGATGTTCGGCGACTGGATCATCGACCTGATCGAGTGCGGGGCGATCACCTGTTCGCGCAAGAGCATCAACCGGGGGCGGATCGTGGCCAGCTTCTGCATGGGCACCCGGCGGCTCTACGACTACGTCGACAACAACCCCTTCTTCGAATTCCACCCCACCGAATACGTCAACGATCCGTACGTCATCGGGCAGCACGACAAGATGGTCGGGATCAACGTCGGCCTCGAGATCGACCTGACCGGCCAGGTCTGCGCCGATTCGCTCGGATACCGCATCTACAGCGGCATCGGGGGCCAGGTGGATTTCATCCGCGGCTGCGCCCGCAGCCGCGAGGGCAAACCGATCATCGCCATGCCCTCCACCGCGAAGGACGAGACCGTCTCTCGGATCGTCCCCCACCTGACCGAAGGCGCCGGGGTGGTCACCACCCGGGGCGACGTCCACTACGTCGTCACCGAATTCGGCATCGCCTACCTCCACGGCAAGAGCCTCCGGGAACGGGCGCTTTCGTTGATCAACATCGCCCATCCGAAGTTCCGCAACGAATTGATCCAGGCCGCCAAGAAACAGAAATACCTTTACGAAGACCAGATCGAACTGCCCTGGGACAAGTTGCGCTACCCGGAGGAACTCGAACGCTACGAGACCCTGCGCGACGGCACGCAGATCTTCTTCCGCCCCGTGAAACCGACCGACGAACCGGCCCTGTCGGAGATGCTCTATTCGCTCAGCCGCGAGTCGCTGCGCACGCGCTATTTCACATCCACGATGACCTTTCCCCACAAGGACGTCCAGAAACTGACCAACATCGATTACCGCAACGACCTGGCCATCGTCGGCGTCGTTCCCGGACCGGGCGGCGAGGAAGAGATCGTCGCCATCGCCCAGTACTTTCTCGACCCCAAGACCCAGGCCGCCGAGGTCGCCTTCATCGTCCAGGACGAATGGCAGAAGCGCGGAATGGGCACCTTCCTGCTGAAGTACATCACCGAGATCGCCCGGAAACGCGGCGTGAAGAAGTTCTACGCCAAGGTCCTGCCGACGAACCGCCCGATGCTGGCGATCTTCCACAACAGCGGGTTCCGCGTGAGCACCGAGTTCGACGGGGAGGTCCACAGCATCTGGTACGACCTGACCGAACCGGTCGACTCCGAGGACGAGAAGGACAACAAGAAATCCTGAGCCGGCGCCTGCGGCCTCGGGCCCCCCCCGGCGTCCCCCGGCCCGTTCGATCCCGCCGGCCCCGTTCCGCCGGCGGTCCCGCCGGCCACGGACATCATCATCAATACGACTCCCGTCCAGATTCGTGCTCCTCGCATTTCCGCCCCCCGCTGCATGCGGAAATCGCAGCATACGGCATCGCCGACGGAACGACAGGCACAGACCCCGCGCTTCCGCCCGGGGAGAACGGGGCCGGGTCGCGATTCCGTCCCGCGATCCGATCCCCGACCTGATATGATTCCGGGCGGACGCCCGTCCCCGCCGGCGCGCGCCTTGAACGAGGAGGAGGATCGAATCATGCCGAAGAAGACCGCCGGAGAATCCGTGCCCGACCCCGCGCGGCTCGCGACCCTGAAGCGCCGCGTTCGAAGCATCATCAGGCGACTCGATGCGGAGTACCCGGACGCCCGGTCCGCCCTCGTCTTCTCGAACCCGTTGGAACTGCTGATCGCCCTGATCCTGGCCGCTCAATGCACCGACGAACGGGTCAACCGGGTCACGGCCCGCCTCTTTCCGCGGTTTCGCACGGCCGCGGACTGGGCCGCGATCCCCCTGCCGGAACTTGAGGAACTCATCCACGAAACCGGCTTTTACCGGAACAAGGCGAAGGCGATCCACGGCTGTTGCGAAGCCCTCGTACGGGAACACGGCGGACGGGTCCCGGACGATCTCGAGGCCCTTCTCCGACTCCCCGGGGTCGGGCGCAAGACCGCGAACATCGTCCTGGGGAACGGCTTCGGCCGCGACACCATCGGGGTGGACACCCACGTCGCCCGCCTTTCGCGGCGCCTGGGGCTGACCGATCGGAAGGAACCCGACCGGATCGAGGAGGACCTGATGCGGATCACGCCCGCGGGAAGCCGGGTCCGTTTCTGCCACCTGCTCCAATCCCACGGCCGGCGGGTCTGTCTCGCGCGGAAACCCCGCTGCGCCGACTGCGTCCTGCGCCGGCTCTGCCCGAGCGCGGGAAAGACGTGACGACCGTCTCATCTCCGGTCCCCGGGAACGATGCTCCGGCTTGAACGCAAGACGTTTTGCGCGTAGATTGGATTCGATCCTGAGGGGGCGACACGGTTTCGACATGTGAGTTGAAGCCGGGGTTGCGCGCCGAGGACGCCGGTTGGCCTCGTAAAACATCCGGCAAACACACAACTGCCGACGCTGAGTTGGCTCTCGCCGCGTAGAGATACGCGGTGACGTTCCGTGCCCCGACGCCTGCTAGGGGACACGGGGCGACGATTTAGCAGGCTGGCTCCCATGCCGGGCCGCCGGGCGGCGGAGCGAGATCCAACAGGCGGATAGTCGTCGTCCCAGCATGCCGACCGGCGGGGGCGGCGGCGAATGCAACAGGTCGGCTACGCGCGTAGACGCTCCGGTGAACCTCATGTGGACGGGGGTTCGACTCCCCCCGCCTCCATACTCCGCTTTCCGGCCCTCGCTTCGCTCG
>CAYNBQ010000119.1:0-9483 GCA_964395275.1 uncultured Verrucomicrobiota bacterium | reverse complement strand
TGCGCCCGGGGCCGGCCTTAGAACGCCGATTTCGACCCAAAATCGGCCCTCTAAGCGAAAATCCCCTCCCGACCCCGGGGACCCGGCGCCGGAGCAGGACAGGGCTGCGGACCGGGCTCGCCGAGCGCGTCCGACGACCCAGGCGCGGGTGGATCGTTTGCACGAGCCTCCGCCGCTGCGCCGGCGGTTCTCCCGTGCGGCCCCCGTCAGCGGGAAGGCGGGCTCACGAGGACGGTCCGGCCGCGGATCACGGCGCGTGCGCCGGCCAGTTCGCAGGCGTATCCGACGGCCTGGTCCAGGGGGATCCGCCGCAGTTCGAGCGTGATCCGTCGCCGACGCTGTTCCGGGGGAATCCGGTAGACGAGGTTGAATCCCCGGCCCAGCGGATCCATGCGTCGGCTTCGTTCGCGCAGGTCGTCCAGGGCTTCCCCGAGAGTCGCGTCCCGGTACGAGACTTCTTCAACCTGCGGCCATCCGCGACCGTAAATCCGCTTCTCCAACTCGAGTCCGCGCCGCCGGTTCCGGACCATCGCCAGGGAGTTCCGGTAGGCGCGATTCGCCGGATCCGCGGCGACGCAGGCGGCCAGGCGCGCCTCGGCCTCTTCCAGGCGTCCGAGGTCCATGAGGGCCAGGCCGGAACGGTGCAACGCGTCCAGGTAGGAACGCCGCGCGGCGGCCATGCGGCGTTCTTCGGCCGCCGTCTCCTTCGAAACGGGAGCCGTTCCCCCCGCGACAGCGAACTTCGCCGTCCCAATCGCCGCCGCGGCGAGGACCGGAACCCACCGTCGCCGCCGGCTCAGGAATCCCTGCCGTTCAACGAATCCGGTTTCCCGTTCCATACGAGAACCTTGTCGGTATCGGGTTCGAGGATCTTGAACTCCTCCAGGTGCAGCGAGGAATCGCTGCGGAACATCAACTTGCCGCGGAACCGTTCTTCCAGGCCTTCGAGGAGTTCCTCGTCGTCCTTGCGCAACCGCTGGAGCACCTCCGGATGGACGAGGATCTTCAGGCGGACCGATTCGTCTTCCCTGCCCTCGCTGCGGGTCCGCCGGAGGATCTCGCTGATCCGCCGCTGGATTTCCACGCTCATGCTCAGCGGGCTCTTCACCAGACCGCGTCCCCGGCAGTAGGGACAATCGACAAAATAGGATTCCTGGACGCTTTCCTCGATGCGCTGGCGGGTCATCTCGAGCAGGCCCAGCATCGAGATCGGCAGGACCTTCGTCTTGGCCCGGTCGCGTTTCAGGGCGTCGCGGAACCGTTTCAGGACCGCGGCGCGGTCGGCCCGGTGTTTCATGTCGATGAAATCGACGACGATCAGCCCGCCGACGTTCCGCAGCCGGAGCTGGCGGGCCACCTCGTCGGCGGCCTCCAGGTTCGTCTCCAGGATGGTCGCGCTCTGGTCCTTGCCCCCGCGCGACCGGCCGCTGTTCACATCGATCGCCACCATGGCCTCGGTCTCGTCGACCACGATCGTGCCGCCGCTGCGCAGCCAGACGCGGCGGCGGAAGATGTTCTCGATCTGCCGCTCGATTCCGTAGCGTTCGAAAATCGGCTGCCGTTCGTCGTGCAGCACGACGCGGTCGGCGAGAGCGTGCCGGACGGCGCGGACCTTCTCCAGGATCTCCTCGTAACGTTCCTTCGAATCGATCACGATCCGGGTGACGTCTTCGATCAGGAAATCGCGGATGACCCGCCCGATGAGGTCCGGTTCCCGGTAGACGCACGAGGGAACCGGCATCGTCTTGACCTTCTCCTCGATCTCCTTCCAGAGGGCGAGCAGGAGTTTCAGGTCGCGCTGAAAGGCCCGGATGCCCCGTTCGACGCCCACCGTCCGCACGATCACGCCCATGCCCTTCGGCACCGCCAGTTTCCGCAGGATCTCCCGCAACCGGTCCCGTTCGGCGGGATCCTCGATCTTGCGGGAAATCCCCATCTGGGGCGACTGAGGAAGGAGCACGAGATAACGCCCGGGAAGGGTGATGTTCGTCGTCACGCGGGGTCCCTTGGTGCCGATCGGCCCCTTGGTCACCTGCACGAGAACGTCTTTGCCCGGCGGAAAGAGCTTCGGAATATCCTCGATGGTCGGGCGCCGGCCGCGCTGGCCCTCGGCCTCGTTGGAGAAGATCTCCTCCACGGTGTCCATCTGCCGGGGAAGCATGTCCCAGTAGTGGAGGAAGGCGTTCTTCCCCGTGCCGATATCGACGAAAGCCGCCTGCAGGCTCTGCTGAAGGTTGTGGATGCGTCCCCGGTAGATGTTGCCCGAGATGCGCTCGCCGGTGTTTCGTTCGACCTGGAAACTCTCCAGGTGCCCGTCCTCGAGAAGGGCGACGCGGGTTTCCAGGCTTTCCGCGTTGATGAAGAGTTCCCGCCGGATCGGCCGGGCCGGCTTCTCGACCCGGGTTGATGCCGTCTTCTTGACGGCCTTCTTGGCCGCCTTCTTGCGGCTGCGGCCCGCGGTTTTCCGCGCCGACTCGGGCGTGCGGGTTTCCGTCTTCTCTTCGGCGGGCGCGGGGGCCGGCGGCTCCGGTTCTTCCGCCCGAGGCGGCTTCTCCTCGCGCCGTTTCTGCGCGGGCTCGGTTTCGGCCCGTTTTCGTTTCGATTTCGAACGGCTCGACGCCACTTTCCGCCCGGCGGCCCTGGCGGCCTCTTCGGCCAGGCGAACGGCCTCGCGCGCCAGCCGGGCCGCCTCTTCCGCCATCCGGGCGGCGATCTCCGCCGGAGTGCCCGCCGCGGCCGACTCCTGCTCCGAGGGTGTTTCCTTCGATTCGGCCGGCGCCTCGGCCTCGGCCGAACTCCTGGCGCGGCTCGAACGACGGCTCGAACGCTTCCGGGGTCTCCTGCGGGAGGACCTCGTTTTCTCTTTCTCTTCCTGATCCGACTTTTCCATGAAAATCCTTATTCCGGCCGCGGACGGAGGATTCCGTACCCCGGCGTATTCTTTCCGACTAGATCTCGTGTCTCCTCACGTACACGCTCTGCAACAGCCCGATCGACGCGAGAACGCTGACCATGAACGATCCGCCGTAACTGATGAGCGGCAGCGGCAAACCGGTGACCGGCATCAGGCCCACGGTCATCCCGATATTCACGAAGATATGGCAGAAAAGGAAAACCGTCACCCCGACGGCAATCAGGCTGCCCACCCGTTCCCGCGCCCCGGCGGCGATCTTCGCCCCGGACACCAGGAGAATCCCGTAGAGCGACACCAGGATCAAGACCCCAATGAACCCCGTTTCCTCGGCCACGACCGAGAAGATGAAGTCCGTCGGCGCCACGGTCCGCGGGAGGAATCCGAGCACGTTTTGGGTCCCCTGCAGCCAGCCTTTCCCGAACAACCCTCCCGATCCGATGGCGATCCGCGACTGCATCAGCGACCAGCCCGAGTCGAGCGGGTCGCGCGAGGGATCCAGGAAGACGATCAGCCGTTCGCACTGGTAGGGCTTGAGGAGGTACCAGGCCGGCGCCGCAACGGCCGATCCCGCCTCCCTCGCGGGTACGTAGACCGTCAGGTAGTGGATCAGCTGGATCACCACCGGCATCAGCGCCAGCACGACCGCTGCGAGCAACAGGAGAAGATGCTTCGTCCGAAGGCCGCCGAGCCAGAGCATGGCGCCGGTCACCGGCAACAGCACGGCCGCCGTGCCAAGATCCGGCTGGGCCACGATCAGCAGGAACGGGATCGCCATGATCATGCATGCGGCCAGGGGCGTCCGCAGCGACCGCCAATCCCTGCGCCATTCCCCGAGATACCGGGCGAGCGCCAGGATCAGGATCAGTTTCATCATCTCGGCCGGCTGGAGCCGCACGGGCCCCAGGGCGAGCCACCGCCTGGCCCCGTAGATCCTCGTCCCCCAGAACAGCACGGCGAGCAGCAGGACGATCCCGCCCACGTACAGCCATCCCGCCCAGTGCACCAGTTTCCGGTAGTCGATCAACACCATGACGAGGCAGACGACCAGGCCGAGCGCGGCCCACACGACCTGCTGCCGGAAGAGCGCGGCGCCGTAGGCCCGGCCCGCGCTGAAGACGAAGAGCAGCCCGATCCCGATCAGCAGGAGCGTGCTGAGGGAAAGGAGCAGATCCATCTCCTTCCATCGGCGAACGGCCTGCCGGAAGGTCATGACGCGCCCTCCCCCAGGAGGAATTCAAAGATCCTACCCCCGATCGGCGCGGCGGTCTTTCCGCCGCTCTGTCCCTTTTCGACGACGACGGCGACGGCGTAACGGGGCCGTTCGAAGGGGGCGAACCCGATGAACCAGGTATCCTTGACCTGCGAATCCGACGCACGCTGCGCCGTTCCGGTCTTGCCGGCGATCCGCACGCCGGGCACCCGGGCTTCGCGGCCGGTTCCCATGGGATCCTGGACCACGGCGAGCATCCCCTCCCGGACCGCCTGGAAATCGGAGGGATCGACGTCGATGCGGCGCCGGACGACCGGCGCCCGGGATTCGATCACCCGCCCGTCCGGTCCCGTGACCCGCAGAACCAGGCGCGGTTCGTAGAGGATCCCGCCGTTTGCGAGCGCGGCGGCCGCCATCGCCATCTGCAGCGGGGTCGCCGCGATCCGCCCCTGGCCGATCGAGAGGTTCGCCGTGTCCCCGTCGTACCACTCGATCCGTTCCCCCGGGCGACGCCGCCGGACGATGCCGGCGCTCTCGTGCGGCAGCGCGATGCCCGTGCGTTCGCCGAGTCCGAAGGCCCGGGCCATCGCCTCGATCGCCTCGGGTCCGGTCTTCAGTCCTTCGCCGTAGAAAAAGACGTTGCAGGAGTGGCAGAGGGCGCCTCGCAGATCGAGAGGTCCGTGCCCGGGCGCGTACCAGCAGCGGAACGGCCGGTTGCCCACCCGGTAGACCCCCCGGCAGACGACGCGATCCCGGGGATCGAAGACCCCGGCGGCCAGGCCGGCGAGCGCCACGATCGGTTTGAAGGTCGAACCCGGCATGTACAGTCCCCGGATCGCCCGGTCCACCAGGGGATGATCCGGATCGTCCCGCAACGCCGCCCAGACGACGGGATCGACCGGCGAGATGAGCTGATTGGGATTGAACGACGGCGAGGAGACCATCGCCAGCACGTCCCCGTTGCGCGGATCGACCACGACGACGGCGCCGACGCGTCCTTTCATCAGATCGTAGACCCGCTTCTGGCAACGGACGTCGATCGACAGCACGACATGGTCGCCCGGAACCGCCTCGCGCTGGGTGATCTCCCCGAACTTGTAGCCCGAGACGTCCACACGGACGAGTTGCCCCCCGGCCTGTCCGGCGAGAACGTCTTCCATCGAGGCTTCGATCCCGCTCTTGCCGACCAGGCTCGGCACGTAGAAATGGTATTTCCCGACGTCGGTCGCCTCGGAGCGGTCGGGTTGGCCCACGTAACCGACCACGTGCGCGAGCGCCGGTCCTTCGGGATAGGTCCGCCGGGGGACCACGTCGATATCCGCCCCGGAGACGCCGGGGGCCCGTTCGGCGAAGGCCGCCAAGGTCTGGGGATCCACGTCCGACCATCCGATCAGCATCAGCGGCTGGCGCGTTCGCAGGTGTCGGACGACCTGTTCCCTCGTCAGATCCGGGGGATATCCGATCAGTTCCCCGATCCGCTGCGCCGTTTCCATGACCGCATCGACCGTCCGGCCCAGGGGCCCGGGACGCCGCAGCTCGCCGGGGAAGAGGCCGATCCGGTAGACCGGCCTGTTGTCCGCCAGGCAGATCCCGTTGCGGTCGAAGATCCGTCCGCGCACCGCGGGCAACCGGATCCTGCGGGCGCTCTGCCGCTCAAGCTTCTTCTGGTACTCCGTTCCGCGGGCCATCTGGATCTTCCAGACGGATCCGAGGAGGATCCCCAGGCCGAGGGTCAGCAGGACCGGAAAGAGCTTCATCCGGAGAGAAGCCCCGGAGAATGGATTCTCGAAAAACACCTAGTCCTCTTCCTCCAGCGGCGCGAAACCGAGGGCGCGGTTGCCCCCTTCCATCACCGCCAGCGCCGGCGGCCCGAGCGCCGCGCCGGCTACGGGCACGGTCACCAGGTCCGTCGCCGCCCGCAGCCAGCCGATCGCATGCGCCTGGCCCAGAACCACGATCTCCACGAACAACTGGCCGAGGAGGGAGACAGCCGCCGCCGCGAACCCGCAGACGATCCAGGTCACGGGACTCGTTCGGAAGAAATAGCCGCGCACGGCGTATGCGAACCCCCACACTCCCATCAGGGGCAGCAACGCCGCCCCCAGGGGGATCCCGGAGAGACTGTCGTGCACCGCGGCCGCCCAGACCGCCGAGGACAGCCCCAGCCCCCGCGCCGGGGAAAGCGAGTAGTACAACACCACGAGTTCCAGCAGGGGGAGGTTCCATCCGAAGGCGATCCGGCCGACCGTCGCCTGCAGGGCGCCGGCCGCGGCCACCCAGAGAATCATGGTCAGGGCGCCCATGGGCGATCCCCCGCCAGAACCACCATCACCTCTTCGGCGCGCCGCGCGTCCGCAAAGAGTTCCACGGTCAACACCTGGTACAGATCGTCCTTCGACATGCCGGCTTCCACGACCGAACCGATCGGGATGCCGGAGGGATAGACGCCGCCGAGTCCCGAGGTCACCACCGCGTCCCCGATCCTTACGTCGGAATGGCGCGACACGTAGAGCATTCGGCAGGTCGGCCGCGGCAGCCCCCGCTGATCCATCCCTTCGAGCAGTCCGTAGGCCCGGCTCCGGGCCAGCATCGCCCCGGCACGACTGTTCGGATCGACCAGAAGCAGCACCCGGGCCGTCCGCTGTCCGATCTCGTCGGTCGTCCGGCCCAGCAGACCGCCGTCGGCCAGCACGGCCATCTGGGGCGCCACGCCCTGTCCCCGGCCGGCGTCGATCAGGATCGTCTGCCACCACTGAGCGCTGTCGCGGCCGATCACCCTGGCCCCGACGACGTCGAAGGGAATCTGCCGGCGGAAATCCAGCAGCCGCCGGAGCCGGTCGTTCTCCGCCTGCACCTCTTCCAGCCGGGCCGCCAGGGCCCGGAGACGGCGCATCTCCGACCGTACGTCCTCGTCCGGTCCGGAACCCCCGTCCCGCGTCGTCAGCCCCGCCATCCCCGCCCGCGCACTCTCCCCCATGCGGGTCAGCGGCGAGAGGAGATCGGCCAGCAGGCCTTCCAGCCGCGAGGCCCATCGCGACGGAGCCGCCAGGGTCGCCAGCACGACGGCGACCGCCAGGAAAACCAGTTTGAAGCGTGGACGGTTCACCTGCGTTCCGTTTCAACGCCGGCCCGGCCGCGCGCCGCGCGGGGAAGAAACCTCCGGCTCCGTCGAGCCGGAAGGAAATCCGAGGGGGAACCCACCTCAGGTGAGATGTCCGGTCTCGCTCAGGATCCGACGGAGGATCGTCCGCTCGCTGAGCACCAGCCCGGTGCCTTCCGCCACCGCGGTCAGAGGATCGTCCGCGATATGAACCGGCAACCCCGTTTCTTCCGCCAGAAGCGTGTCCAGCCCCCGCAACAGGGCGCCGCCGCCCGCCAGGACCATCCCCCGATCGACCAAGTCGGCCGCCAGTTCCGGCGGACAACGTTCCAGCGTGATCCGCACCGATTCCACGATCGCCGAAACCGGTTCCTGGAGCGCATCGCGGATCTCGTCGGATGAAATCGTGAGCGTCTTGGGAAGGCCCGCCACGATGTCGCGACCCTTCACCTCCATCGTCAACTCTTCCTCGGTGGCGTACGCCGACCCGACGCGTATCTTGATCTCCTCGGCCGTTCGCTCGCCGATCATCAGGTTGTAGGCGCGTTTCATGTGCTGGACGATCGCCTCGTCCATCTCGTCGCCGCCGACCCGGACGCTGCGGCTGAAGACGATCCCCCCGAGGGAGATCAGCGCCACCTCCGTCGTCCCGCCGCCGACGTCGACGATCATGTTCCCGGCCGGTTCTTCCACGGGCATGCCGACGCCGATGGCCGCCGCCATGGGTTCCTCGATCAGGATCACGTCCCGGGCCCCGGCATGTTTCGCCGAATCCTTGACCGCCCGTTTCTCGACTTCCGTGATCCCCGAAGGAACCGCGATCACCACCCGGGGGCGAACCATTTTCGTGCGGTTGTGCACCTTCTGGATGAAGTACCGCAACATGCTCTCGGTAATCTCGAAGTCCGAGATCACGCCGTCCTTCAGCGGCCGGATGGCCACGATGCTGCCGGGCGTCCGTCCCAGCATCCGTTTGGCCTCCTGGCCGACCGCGAGAACCTTCGTCCCCCCGTTCTGCTGGGCCATGGTGGCCACGACCGAGGGCTCGCGGAGAACGATCCCGCGGTCCCGCACGTACACGAGACTGTTCGCCGTACCGAGATCGATCCCGATGTCGTTGGAAAAAAACCCGAAAATCTTGTTCAGCAAGGTCCTGCCCCTGGTGTTTTGGCGCCCCACCACGCGAACGACTCAGGTTCTTCTATCCGTTCCCCTTCCCGGGGTCAAGAGCATCTCCCTTCCCTCCGGAACGGCCCTCCGCCCCGGCGGCCGGTCCGTAAAAGAGGGGGATGCGGCGTCGCAACCGATCGATCGTGAACTCCCCGGCGCGCCGGCGGGCGGCTTCTCCGAAGGCGCGCATTCTCGGCTCGTCGTCCAGCAGCTCCGACATCGCCGCGGCCAACGCGGCCGAATCGCCCGGCGGAACGAGCAACGCCGTCTCCCCGTCCACGACGAACTCGGGAATCCCCCCTACCCGGGAGGCCACCGCCGGCAATCCCATCCACATCGCTTCCAGCAGGGCGATCCCGAACCCTTCGTACCGGGACGGAAAAACGAAGAGATCCATCCGGCGCAGCACGTCCGCCACGTTCCTTCGCCACGGAAGGAACATCACCCGGTCCGCGATGCCCAGTTGCGAGGCCCGATCCCTCAATCGCCGTTCCAGGGGGCCTTCCCCGACGATCAGCAGGCGCAGGTTCCGGCCCGACGGATCGAGGGAGGCGAAGGCGTCCAGCAGGATCCCGTGCCCCTTCTGTTCGTGCAGCCGGCCGATCGTCCCGACGATCCGTTCCCCGGACCCGCGGACCGGGCCCGCCGCGTCCCGCTCATCCGCCCGCTCGACATAGTCGGCGGGATCGATCACGTTCTCACAAACGATCACCTTCCCGGCCGGAACCCCCACCCGCTCGACCAGATGCCGCCGCACCGCCTCCGAACAGGCGATGATCCGCGTCGAACGGCCCGACAACCGTCTCTCGACGGATCGCAGCGGGAACCGTGCCTTGGCGGCGTAGACGTTCTGCTCGGAGGAAACGATCCGCGGCACGCCGGCGCGCAAGGCCGCCCAGCGGCCGATCACCTGCGACAGGACCAGGTGCGTATGCACGACGTCCGGCCGGGTCTGTCTGAGGGCCCGCAGGAGGCGCACCGGGACGGAAGGATCGAGGTTCCCCCGCGCCCGGAAGATCCGCACCGGGATCCCCAGCCGGTCCGCTTCCTCGATCAGGCCGCTGCGCCGATCCGTTCCCCGGCGGATCA
>CAYNBQ010000118.1:0-9763 GCA_964395275.1 uncultured Verrucomicrobiota bacterium | reverse complement strand
GGGCTGACGAGTTGCGGCCCTTCAGGCCGCTCTGTTGCGTGACGTCCTCCTTCGTATCGGGATCGGCCGAACGGGATCGGCCTCCTACTTTGCTCGCGCGCCGGCATCCTTCCCCCTTGCGCGACGGGGGGGTTGCGGGTGCACAGGCGGCCCTTTGCGGGTCGAAGGAATCGGCCGAGCCTACTTCGTCCCGCCCGGCGGGCGGGACTACGAAGGCCAAGGCGGGATCGGCCTCCTACTCTGTTGACTCGCCGGCAGGGGGGCGGATTCCGCTCCCCCCCATTTGCGCGACCGGGGCGTCGCGGATCCACATCATCCCTCCTTCCCCGTTTGCACGACGACCCGTCCGGGGGCATTCTTGATGGGGATCATCCCGTATCCCGGAGCGCATCGTGAACCCACGCGACGAAACACCGTCTTCCACCCGCGGAATCCTGGGGGGAATCCAGGATCTCTTCGGGCGCATGGAGGCCGTCCGGGAACGCCGGTCGCCCTTCCACCGCCTCGAGGAGGCGTTGTCCGCGAGGGACCTGGAACGCTTCGACGGATCCCGGTGTCTCCTGGTCAGCCCGCCGATCCGCCCGGAAGACGCCCCCGGGCGCGACCTGCAGGAGGAGTTCTTCTCCGCCCTCCGGAACGACGCGTCCGGAATCCGGCGGGAGCTGGCCCGGATGGGGATCCGCCACGCCGTCGATCCCCGCGACATCCTCTTCTTCGACCTGGAAACCACCGGCCTGGGCAATTCGCCCCTCTTCCTGATCGGCGTTCTGCACGGATCGGATTCCGGCCTGGAAACCCTCCAGTTCTTCGCGCGCGACTACTCCGAGGAACGGGCCGTCATCGAGGCGTTCCTCGATCTCGCCGAACGCAAGCGGATCCTGATCTCCTACAACGGCAGGGGATTCGACGCCCCCTACGTCCGGAAACGGGCCGTCGTCCACGGAATCCGGCGCAGCGTCCGCGCCTTTCATCTCGACCTGCTCCTGACCGCCCGCCGCCTGCGCCGCGAGAGGTGGCGACACCTGCCCGACTGCCGGCTCCAGACCGTCGAGACGCTCGTCTGCGACCGCCGCCGCGAGGGCGACATCCCCGGCTCGCAGATCCCCCGCGCGTACCATGAATTCGTGCAGAGCCGGGATCCCGCGGAGATGATCGCGGTTCTCGAACACAACCGGCTCGATCTGCTCACCCTCGCGGATCTCTGCGCCCGGCTCCCGGCATGACGGACCGAACCCGCGGCGCGCGTTCAACCATGAGGTTCTCGGTCATCGTCCCCGCCCGCGACGAGGAGACCCGGATCGGCGCCTGCCTGGACTCGATCCGCGCGGCCGCCGCGGCAGCCGAACCCCTGGAGACCGAAACGATCGTCGTGCTGAACCGGTGCCGCGACCGGACCGAAGAGATCGCCCGCTCCCGCGGCGCGCGGATCGTCCGGGAAGACGCGAAGAATCTTTCGAAGATCCGCAACGCCGGCGCGCGCGCCGCCCGCGGGGAAATCCTGGTGACCGTCGACGCGGACAGCACCCTGTCGCCGCGGATGCTGACCGAGGTCGACCGCGCCCTGAAGACGGGCCGGTACGTCGGCGGCGGGGTCCCGATCGTGCCGGAACGGATCTCCCCGGGCATCCTTCTCACGGGACTGGCCCTGATGATCGTCCTGTACCCGTACGGAGTTCCCTCGGCCGGCGCGTTCTGGTGCCGCCGCGAGGATTTCGAGGCGATCGGCGGGTTCGACGAAACCAGGGTCCTCGCCGAAGACGTCGATTTCGCGCGGCGGCTCCGGAGGTACGGCCGGCAACGCGGCCTGCGTTACGGAACCCTCCGGCGCGCCCCGATCCGCACCTCCTGCCGGAAGTTCGACGCCTTCGGCGACTGGTACTTTCTCCGGCGCCCCTCGCTGCTGCGCAAGGGGCTGCGCGGCACGGACCGTCCCCTCGCCGACCGGATCTTCTACGAATTCGAACACGATTCCGCGCGGAGATCCGACGCCTGATCCGCACGGCGCACGGGAACGGGGACGGACGAAAGAAACCGCGGGGCGGGTTGCCCCGCCCCGCGGCATCTCCTCCTCCCGCAGGAAGGAATCCCTCCTACGGAACGATCGGGTTCTCGATGTTCGTGGCGCCCTGGTAGATGGTGCCGTCGGTGCCGACCACGGGCTGCAGGCCGTCCCAGCTGCTGCCGACGTGACGCGTCCAGAGGACCGAACCGTCGGCCGTCGAAACGGCATAGAGCAGGCCTTCGCTGCCCTTGGTGCGGAAGTACACGGCCGAACCGTCCGGGCTGACCGCCGTGGCCATCTGCCACGCGTCTCCGCCGTCGACGGGGGTCGACCACTTCTCCGATCCGTCGGCCGGATCCAGGGCGTACAGCGTGACGCTGCCGCCGCCGGCAACGACGTAGATCGTTCCGTCGGGACCGATGCTCGGCCGGCTGTTGACCTGTCCGCCCAGATCCACCTTCCAGTTCTGGGTGGCCGTCCACGGCCCGCCGCTGTTGTCCTCGGTGATCGAGAAGAACGCACCGCTGTTGTCGCCGACGTAGATCGTGCCGTCCGGCGCCACGGCCGGCCCGCCGTCGCTCCAGTCGTCCATCGTGAACTCCCAGAGCAGCGTCAACGACGTGTCGTAGGCCTTCAGCTTGGCCGCGTCGTTGCTCGGGATGATCCAGTGGTCGTTACCCGACAAGGCGACGCCGCACCACAACCCTCCAGGCGCGAAGGCCGTGATGTAGGTGTTCGTCGCCGGGTTGCCGCCCGTCGCGTACCCCTTGTTGCCGGCGTCGCCCTGGTAGGACGGCCAGGCGTTCGGAGTCCCCACGCCCGGAGCGTCGAACTGGAAGAGGTTCTTGTTCGCCTCGGTCGCACTGTCCGAAACGAAGAGAACCTGGCCCGCCGGACCGATGCCCGCTTCGGCGTAGTTCCAGGCGGAGTTCCCCTCCGGCTGATGGATCCCCCAGAGGATCGTGCCGGCGGTTCCGTCGTCGCGAACGGCGGTGATCGTTCCGTTGACGTCCACCGAGTAGATCGTCCCGTCGGCCCCGACCACCGGCGTGCTGAAGAAATCGCCGTTGCCGCCGCCCGAGGTGTCCGGACTGTTCGGCGTGGCCGGATCGGCCGTGTTCAGATGCCACTTCACGGAACCGTCGGAGGTGTCGATCGCCCAGATCCCGCCTCCGTCGAGGAAGCCCCGATGGAGCGCGTAGATCGTGCCCTCATCCGGACTCAGGGCGTATCCCGCGCGGTTCCACCAGGAATCGCCTCCGGGCGCCTCGTAGATCCACTTGATCGATCCGTCCGGGTTGAAGGCCACCAGGCCGTCCTGCGCCTGTCCGTCGGGAATCGGCAGAACCGCGCCCGATTCGAGGATCTCCACGTTGTCGATGTAGACCCCCGGTCCCTCGATGTCCTCGTCGGAGAGGAACTCGAACTTCAGGTACAGGTCGATCCCGCCCGCCTTGATGAAGTCGAACGAGAACCCGGGCCAGCAATCGATCTCGTAGGTGTCCGCGCTGAAGTCCGTCAACAGGTTGGTCACCACCGTGTCGTCCGATGCCCGGTAGACGCCGAGGTTCAACACGTCGATGTCCACCTCCGAGTTCATCCACATCTTGAACCTCACCCGGCCGGTGCGGTTCGTGGTGATCTGGAAGACCGGAGACTTCAGCCAGCATTCCGAGCTCGACGAGTAGTCGCCCGTCAGCTTCGTCGCCCAGCAGTTGGGAGGACTGTAGGCCCCCGCCGGCGCGCCGTTGGTCCCGGTGTAGTCCGTCGGGGTTCCCAGTTCCCAGTCGTCGACCACGCCGCCGTGCGTCCAGCCCTGGTCGCCGTCGTCGAAGTCGTAATAGGCGACGTCGTCGAACGGGATCGCCGTGTGCAGCTCGACCTTGTAGAAGGCCTGCTCCGCCGGCGGCGCCGCGTCCGTGTAGGACTCCGTGAAGAGCACCTCGCTGATCGGCGCGTACGGGCCGGCGACGTCGTCGGCGCGCCAGACCGTGTAGATCGCCGGATCGGCCGGATCCCACGCCAGCTCGATCGAGCCCCGCGTGATGGACGTGATCTTCGGTCCGCCGCTCTCGACGTACGGCACCGGGTTGAACGCCCAGACCTTCCGGGGCGCGCCCGGCGTCCCGGCGCCCTCGGCGCTGTTGTCCGCCGCGTAGCCGACGCCGTTCTCGTCGGTCACCACCTGCAGCGCGCCGCCCCACCACCAGTTCGAGGTGATCGGGTCCGGCGTCTTGCGGATGATTTCGCCGTAGGCCCCGTGGTCCTTGATGACCCAGATTCCGCCGTCGTTGTCCGAGGCGTAGATGTAGCCGTTGATCACGGTCATGGCGACGATCTCGCCGCGCATGCCGTTGACCATCCATTTCATCACGCCGCAGCCGCTGGCGTCTTCCTCATAGGCCGCCACCGCGCCGCTGCTTCCGTCGGACCCGGCGGTGTAGAGCGTTCCGTCCGGTCCGAGGGCCGGCCGCGGGAAGCTGTTGACGTCGCGCGCCGACCAGATGACGTGGCCGTCCTCGACGCTGATGGCCCAGAGGCTCGGCGCCCCCTCGTCCCAGAAGGTGCTCGTGTAGATCTTCGTGCCGTCCTGGCTCAGGACGCCGTTGCCGATCCAGTTCTTGCTCCCCGGACCGCCTTCCCAGAGAACCGTGTAGGTGCCGTCGCCGTTGTCCTGCACCGCCACGCCGCTCTCGGTCTTGTTGCCCTTGTCGCCCGAGATGAACATGCACTGCTTGCCGTCCTTCACCCAGAGCGGGCCGACCATACCGAACGAGACGTTCCCGACGCTCAGGGAGGTGTCGAGGACCCACTGGGTGACGCCCGTCTCCGAATCGATCGCCAGGAGCTTGTTTCCGCTCCGGTCGTGTTCGTAGATGTTCAGGTGGCCCTGGCTGTTCGGCACCGTGCCCAGCGCCGGGGTGCCGCGGGGGCCTACCCCGTCAAAATTCTCCCAGGCGAGGGATCCGTCGGCCAGGTTCAGCGCGACGACCTTCGTGCCCGGATCGCCCGCGCCGTTGTAGATCGCCGTGAAGACCTTGTCCGTGCCGACGCAGACGCCGCCGTAGCCCCAGGACAACCCCGGGCTGATCGCGGTTGCCCAGATCGACGTCCCCGTGTTGCGATCGATGCAGTGGACGACGTTCGACCCCGTAAGGCCGACGGCCTTCACGAAGACCGTCTCCCCCGGACCGAGCGTCAGCCCGCCCGGAGACGAACCGCCGGGGATCTCGATCTCCCAGAGAACGTCGTTCGGATCGATCGGGACGCTCACGTCCTGCGAGGCCCGTTTCGCCCCGTCGTTGCGATACTCGGGCCAGGGGCCCCGATCTCCCAGGGCCGCGCATGCCAGACCCAACATCAGGGCACACGTCAGCCCCCATACTCCTGTCCGCTTCATAACCTCGCCCTCCTTCGAACCGTTTCCTTCCCGAAAACCGTATTCCTTCCCTCGCGCGGCCCGGAATGCGACCGCCGCACGGGAAGACGACCTGCCTTCCGGGATTCCGCGCCCGGCGCGAAACCCCACAACGGAAAGATTACCCCGGCGCCGCGTGCGAGGACAAGCGGAAAATGAGCCGAAATCGAGGATGTCGTTCACTCGTTCCGGAACTCCCGTTCGCGATAGCAAACCCCGGGGGCCGGGGGGGAGCGGGACCGGTCCCGATGCCGGCGCGCGAACAGAGCAGGAGGCCGATCCCGCCTTGCCCTGCGTAGTCCGACCTCGCGGGTGGGACGGAGCAAGGTTCGGCCGATCCCGATGTTGGGGAGCCGTGCGGATCGCCCGACAGGGGTCGGGCTCCTACTAACGAGAGAAGCGGCGGGGGGCCGAAGTAGGAGGCCGATCCCCGATACGACCGCCGCGCCTTCAGCGCATTTTGACAGGGCCTTCCTTCGCAGGTTGGATCGCCCCGCAGGGGCGGGGCTCCTACTTTGGGTTGTCAGCGAAGAGTAAAGTAGGAGGCCGATCCCGTTCGGCCGATTCCTTCGACCCGCAAAGGGCCACTTGTGCACCCGCAACGCCCCCGTCGCGCAAAGGGGAAGGACGCCGGCGCGTGAACAGAGCAGGAGGCCGATCCCGATACGCCCGCCGCGCCTTCAGCGCATTTTCGGCGGGTCGCCCTTCGCGGGTCGTCCCGGAAGGAAACAGGGCCGGCGCCGGGGAAACCCGGCGCCGGCCGTCGTGTCCTCCGCCGTCGCGGAACGATGCGACTACGGGAGTTCTTCCACCCGGTAGTTCCGGCTGCCGACTCCCATGATGTCGTCGATCCAGTCCGTCGTGTCGGCGGTCGCCGTGACCTCCGAGGTGTCGTTGGTCGTCCAGTCCGGATCGGTCATCATCCCCTTGTACCACACGCGGTAGACCTTGCCGCTGACGCTCGTGAAGCTCAGAGTCACCTCGTCCGCGGCGGTGCGCGTGATGTCGGTGATCTCCGGGGGCGCCGGAGGTTCGCCGGTGGCGAGCATCAGGTTGTCGTAGTCGACCCGGATGCCCGGAGTCTCGGTCTGGCCGCTGGCATCCAGCCAGAGCCAGACGGCGCCGCAATCGTTCGTGGTCGTGATCGGGCCGATTTCGTACTCGGTCCACGTGTCGAAGCCCGCTTCCGGATCCGCGTTCAGATCGTGGTTCCAGATGATCGTGCCCGCCGTGGCGTCGGAGAAGTTGCCCGTCGGATCGAATCCGAAGCTGGCCGTCGCACCCGCAGTCGCGGCCTCGCTTCCGTCGGCCGAGGCGGTCTTGACCGTCACCTTCAACCGGAACGGCTGGTTCGTCGGAACGTTGAAGAGCTTCACCACGCCGAAGATCGAGTCGAACGATTTCAACCGCTGCGCCGATCCGGTGACCCCCGGGGCTTCTTCGCGGATCTGGGTGAAGCCGCCCGGCAGGTTGATCGGGATCCAGTCCGGCGCGATCCCGCTGTCGTAGGTCCCTTCGAACTCGTCCGGCAGGTCGAAGCACTCGGGGCCGCCGCCGCCGACTTCCTCGAACCAGATGTAGTCGAAGTCGGCCGTGATGCCCGCCGGATCCACCGATCCGACCTTCAGCCACACGGAAATGGTGTCGTTGCCCTGGTCGAGCGTGAACGGGAAGGGATGCACGTACTCGTGCCAGACCCCGTAATCGTTGAGCTGATCCGCGGCCTTCGGCGCGATGTCCCAGAGGAGCGATCCCGCCGCATTATCGTTGGTCTGTCCCGTGGCGTCGTACCCGTACTCGACCCAGTTGATGTTGTTGACCGCCGGACCGATGTCGGCGCCGTTGCCGGTCTTGATCCAGATGTGCATCTTGTAGCTCTTGCCCTCTTCGAGCTGGATCTGTTTCACGGCGCCGAAGTTGCCGTAGAACATCACGATTTCCTGGGCCTCGCAGTCGATCCCCGGATCGGGAATCGGCGCCGGGGTGAAGGGCCCCATGTAGAAATCGCCGTTCTGCGCCCAGTTGTCCCGCCAGGGGATCCAGCCCGGAGCCACTTCGCAGGGGGCGAACTCCGAGCCGCAATCCTCCATGTACTGGAAGGGATTCATGACCATGCGCTGCGGCGCGGTGTACACGCCGTTGAAATACTCGTGGGTCACGTCGTTGGTGTTGCATTGGGCCCACGCGCCCGCTGCGAAGGTCAACACCAGCGCAGCGACGGCCGGACCGACCCATGCTGACGAAATACGTCTCATGATACGGATTCCTCCTTCTGCGAACCTTGAAGCTGCCAGAACCGTGCACGATCGGCACAGGGGTGCCTGCAAGTTGTTTACCACCCCGCAGACCGGGATTTCAATGCCGGAGCCGCGCTTCGCGGGCAAAAAGAAGGCCGCCGCAACCCCGGATTTTCCCCTCCGCCGGGACGGGAGCGCGGGCCGTCCGCAGGCGAATGTCCTGGACGGATGGTCCCGGATTTCCGGCAAGAATGGTCTACATCGTGGTAGCCGGTGTCGGCCCTCTCACGGAGCGGCCGCCGCCGGAGGGCGCGCGCCCTCTCCCTACTCGCTCTCCGTCCCCCTCGCCAGCCGCAGGGACAGGATCTCGATTTCCCCGTGGGAAAAGCCCATGCGCAGGGCGCGGACCCCGGCGTCGTCCGGGTTCCACTTCCCGTCCACGCGCGGGATGGCCGGTTTCAGATCGCCCTGCGGCCTGGCGGCGAGACGATACCGCAGGGTGTGCGTCCCGGGTTCGAGGTCCGAGGAGAGAATCCAGGCCTCCTGCCCCGCCGCGTCCTCCTCCCGGAGATTGATCGAGAAGACGCCGCTCGTCGTCGTCCGGACGGTGACCTCGAGCCACGCGGCATTCTTCCAGGCGGGATCGGGCGGAAGCCGCGCGAAGGCGAAGGCGCCGTAGTTCGTCCGACGGATCTTCATCGCCGGCCCCGCGGCGGCGGCCCGCGTCTCCGCGGAGGCCGCCGGAACCGCGCCGGCATCGGCCGAAGGTTCCGCCGGGGAAAACGTCACCGGCCCCTGCCACGTCGGGCGAATGACCTTCGTCGAACCCGACACCACGATGCCCGGTCCCGCGGGCGACGCGGCCGAAGCCGCGGAACCGGCGATCAGCAGCGATACGAGAATCAGCGAGCCGCCGGGTAACGCAAATCGTTTGTGAATCATCAGTAATTCTCCATGGTATCCCGCATACCGGGCAGACAATCCGGAACGTCGCCGCCGCTTTCGGGGGCGATGACGATGGGCAGGAGGACCCGCTCCTTGCGGCCGTCCGGGAACACGTAGCGCAGTTCGATCTGCGCGTCCCCGGCCTGGACGCCGGAACAGACCACCGGCGAAATTTCTTCCGCGTAGGGACCGACCTCGCCCCCGGGACCGGCGTCGAACGGATCGCTGACGTAAAGCAGCGCCCTGCCGATCCGGATCTCGTAGCGGCCTCCGTCGATCCGGCGCACCGGATAGATGCCGACGGTCAGCGGGATCGCCTCGCCCCGGGTCGCCGTCTCCGGTCGCTCGAGGTTCAGCGCGACATCCGCGGCCGCATGCACGAATCCGCCGATCCCCCAGGGCGAGTAATAGACGTCGGTCCACTCGATCTCCTCTCCGGGATCGACGATCAGCTCCGGCGGATTGTAGATCGCGCGTTCCCCGGCGAGGTTGTCGGGCCAGTAGAAGATCCGGTTGGGACCGCTCATCAGCTCGATGTACGAGGAGATCGTCCCGTCGTGCGTGTCCGTGTAGGCGTTGTAGATGTAGTCGTCGTCCGACTGGGCCCCCCAGTGGAAGAGCTTCAGGCCGGTCTTGATCCCCGGAACGATCTCTTCCGGAACGACCTTCGCCAGGCCCTCGTCCGTGTCCAGATTGTAGACCCCGCAGAAGGTCGCCCCGAAGTCGTCGGGAACGAACAGGCCGATCAGCCCCGTGTTGTCCGCGGCGTAGTCGGCGTACAGGGAGAGATCCCGCGTCTTCGGATCCGGGGCCGAAGGGTTCGTGTGGAGCGGCCAGCCGACGATCTTCCAGCCGTCTCCCGGGCTGGGGTTGCCGCCGACGAAGTTGTTCCACCCGTTGTGGTCGTACATGTAGGTCACGTTCGGAGGAAAGACGAACTTGAGATTCCGGTTCGCCTCCGAACCGGGCTGCCAGTTGATGTTCCCCGGCCCCGGCGAGGCCTGCGTGTTCGACCAGAAATCCAGCGTCCGGATCGAATCGGACCGGTTCGTGCAGCGGATCCGCACCTCGTAGGCCGCCGAATCGTCGTAGACCCGGATCCAGATGTCGGTGCGCCAGCGGGGCTCGGGATCGCCCCCCGGCGGATCCTCGAGATCCTCC
>CAYNBQ010000117.1:0-9943 GCA_964395275.1 uncultured Verrucomicrobiota bacterium | reverse complement strand
GACTCGCTGGCGACCCCCGCCCCCGTCGCGCGCTTCCCCGCATTGACGCGTCTCCGGTATTTGGCTAAATTGCCAAGGATGCAATAAACCCCAACCTCACGGAGGTCGTTCCCATGAGTTCCCGCATCGATCCCGAGATCCTCGACAGCGCTTTCCTCTTCCACGGCCACAGGTGCCCCGCCATGCCCCTCGGCCTGCGCGCCGGCGCCGCCGCCATGAACGCCCTCGGCGTCTCCCGCGCCAAGGACAAGGAACTCCACGTCGTCTCCGAAACCGGCAAGGGACACGCCGCCGGTTGCTTCCTCGACGGCATCATGGCCGCCACCGGATGCACCTACGGAAAGTCCAACATCGAGAAACGATACTGGAACAAGATGGCCTTCACCCTCGTCGACGTCCCCGCCCGGCGCAGCGTCCGCGTCTCGCTCCGTCCCGATTTCTTCGCGCGCATGCTCCAGTCCCCCTTTGTCGAACTCCGGAAACGGGGCGTGCCGCCCCAGGACATCGACGCCGCCGTCGCGGATCCCCTCGTCGAAAAGGTCCTCTCCATGCCGGAAGAGGCCTTCCTCGAGATCGGTCCGATCGTCCCCTGCGACATCCCCCGCCCCTCCGGCGTCTTCGAGGCCGAACCCTGCGTTCGCTGCGGCGAGATGACCTTCGTCGACAAACTCGAATCCACCCCCGAAGGCCCCGTCTGCCTCGGCTGCCGGGCCTGATCCCCCGACGGATACGAGGCTCGCCACCGACCTAGACCCTCCCTCACACTCCCGACGCCATGCCGACCGTCTTCATCCTGGCCGCCGTCTTCTTCGTCGTCTCCACCCTCTTCTCCATCCTGGGGATGGGGGGCGGCATTCTCTACGTCCCCGTCCTCCTCTTTACCGGCTTCTCCATCCACGAGGCCCCGGCCATCAGCCTCATCCTCATCAGCGCAACCTCCCTCGCCGCCCTCTTCAATTTCTGGCGGAACAACCGCGTCGACTGGAAACTCGCGCTGGTCATCGATCCGCCGACCGACATCATGGCCTTCGTCGGCGGGTTCTTCGCCTCCCTCGTCCCCGCCCCCCTGCTCGAGGGACTCCTTGCGGGCGTCCTCATCATCGCCGGCTCCCTGATGCTGCGCGGCACGAACTCCCTCTCCCCGCACCTCCGTGACGACACGAAGAAGCCCTGGCACTGGCGACGCCGGTTCAACGGGGTCGAGTACACGGTCAACCTCCCGCTCGTGCTCACCGCCACCGGCCTCATCGGCATCCTTTCCGGGATGCTCGGGATCACCGGCGGCATCATCAAGCTCCCCATCATGGTCCTCCTCTGCGGCGTGCCGATGGACATCGCCGTCGCCACCTCGACCGTCATGGTCGCCGTGACCGCCCTCTTCGGGCTGGCGGGCCACGCCGTCGGCGGTACGGCGGTCTGGCGGACGGGCCTGGTCCTTGCGGGCCCCGCCGTCGCCGGCGGTCTCCTGGGAAGCCGCATTTCTCTCGGCACGAAACCGATCCTCCTGAAACGGGCCTTCGGGATCGTCGTCTGGCTGATCGCCCTGCGGATCCTCTTCCAGCTCCACGGTTGAATCCTCGATCCCCTCTTCCCCCGCTTCCCCCGTCCATGTACAACGAACCCGTGGTTCGCGAGAACGAGGGAAGCCCCGTGAGTGCTTTCGACCGCTTCGCACAACGATACGACGCGTGGTTCGAGTCCCCGGAAGGCCGGGTCCTCTTCGATCTCGAAGTGTCCTGTCTCCGCTCCCTGATCGGCGAACCGGAGGGACGCTGGCTGGAGATCGGCGTCGGCACCGGCCGCTTCGCCGAGGCCCTCGGGATCCGGGAAGGAATCGATCCTTCCCCGGCCGTCCTCCGGTTCGCCGAACACCGGGGCATCCGCACCGCCGTCGCCTCGGGCGAAGATCTTCCCTGGCAGGAGGCGACCTTCGACGGGCTCCTGCTGGTCGTCACCATCTGTTTCCTGCGGGATCCCGCGCGCGCACTGCGCGAATGCGCGCGCGTCCTGAAACCCTCGGGCCGGACCGTCGTCGGCCTCGTCCCCGCCGATTCTCCCTGGGGTCGCCGCTACGCCCGCCTCGGGGCGGAAGGACACCCCTTCTACTCCGAAGCGACTTTCTACACCTGCGACGAAATCGTAGATCTCGCCCGGGACGCCGGCCTCGTTCTTTCCGGCGCCCGGTCGTGCCTCTTCGATCCGCCGGAAACGTCCGTGACCGATCCCACGATCCGCGACGAAATCGCGCCCGGCGCCGGGTTCGTCGCCATGGACTTCGTCCATCCGCCCGGAAAAAGAGAAAACGGCCCGTGAACATCCCGAGCCTTCTCGACCCCGAATCGTATGATGGAACGGATGTCGCCCGGAGCACGCTGCGCCGCCGGAACGGGCTCGTCGAAGACGCCGGGGAGGTGCGGATCCTCATGAACGATTCGATCGATCCGGCCCGCGTACGACCCGGGCCCGCCCACGGCTACCGCAGGAGCCGACCGCGCGGGCCTTTCATCGCGCTCCTGCTTCTCGGCCTGCTGCCCCGAATCGTCGGCGCCGGCCCCGCCGCGGCTCCGCCGCAGGAAGCAAACACCGAATCCTGGAGCGTCTTTCAACGCGAAACCGGGCCCCGGGAGATCCGATTCCGCGGCCAACCGGTTGCGCGCAACCCTTCCTTCACCGCCTTCGAACCCGGCTGGAAGGGTTCCCGGTTCTCGCTGGGAAGGGCCGACCCCGAGACCGCCGCCGCGGACGGCGCAAAGGCGTTCGTCTGGACCCGCCACGACCCCGACGGCGTCGAAACGGCCCGGATGACCCTCCGGATCGGCGCGTACGAAGTCCTCCTGACCGCGGAATGGACCCCTGCCGACGCCGCTTCCGGCCCCGCCGAGTTCTCTCTTCAGTTCCTCGCGGAGGCCCTGCGGATCGACGATTCCCATGCCTTCGCCCGGGTCGACGGCGTTCCCCTGCCGATCGACCTGCGGGGACCGTTTCCCCGAATCCGCGACATGGAAAATGTGACCTTCGAACGACCGGACCGGAGCCTTCGGGTCGAGACCTTCTCCAACGCATCCCGCTGGCAGGTCCAGGATCGTCGGGCCGGGGGACAGGGGTTCTTTTACGTCGTCGTCCTGGACCCCGTACCCCGCCGGTCGATTCCCCTGTCTGCCGGAATCCGGTTGTCCATGATTCCCGTTCCGCCCGGAGAACGCCGCGCCCGGGAGATCTTTCTCTCGCAGAAACCCTGGTCGTTCGAACCCGTGCCGATCCGTAACCCCGGTTTCGAGGACGGCCCGTCGCCCTGGTCCCCCAACCCCTACGCCGCAATCGACTCCGAAATCCGGTTGGAGGGAAAACACAGCGCCCGCATCGAGATCGACGACCCGAAGGCGGTCCGGGAAAGCGGCCACGCCTACCTGATCCAGCAGCTCCCGATCGTCCCCGGGAGCCGGTACCGCCTCTCCGCCTTCGTCCGGACCCGGGACGTCCGGCCGGCCGTGATCGCCGGCATGGGCCCGACCGGCGCGACGGCCATCCTCGAATGGGCCGATCCCCGGGGGAAATGGATCGCCCCCGGCGCCTACGCTCCGGGCGTCTACGGATCCCGCGACTGGACCCGCGTCGACACCGGAGACGTCCTCGCCCCGAACAACGCCGCACGCGCGATCCTCTTCCTTGCCCTGCGCGCACGGGGAACGGCGTGGTTCGACTCGGTTTCACTGGAACGATGCCGGCGCAACATCTTCCTCCTGGAACCTATCCCCGAATCTTCCCTGGCCGACAACACGCCGCGTTTCGCCTGGGACTACGATCCCGGCGCGCCGTGCGACGTCGAACTCTCCCCGGACCCTTCCTTCGCCCCGGACACCGTGATCCGCCTGCCCGGCCGCGTGGGGGAAGCGACCCCGGACCGGCCGATTCCCCCGGGCGACTGGTTCTGGCGCGTGCGCTGTCCCGCACACGATGTCGCGTCGGCCGCCTGGCGTTTTCGTCAGACCGCCGACATCGCGGCGGACGGATCGCCCCCGCGCATCGCGATCGAGAGCCGTTGGCTGGATCCCGAAGAAGCATCTTTTCAGGTTCGTTGCGAAGACGACGACCGCGTCAAGAACGTTCGACTGGAAATCGACGGACAGGAGGTTTCAGCGGGAACGGCTCCGGCCGACGGGATCCTCACCTGGACCTTTCCGGCGGATGCGCATCACGGGTTGCACACGGTACGGATCGTCGCCGAAGACGCGGCGGGGAACCGGACGGAGAAGACCGCGTGGTTCACCCTCACGCCCCGGCTTCCCCGCATCGAATGGCTTCCGGAGAAAGGCGTAACCGTCGACGGCCGGCCCTGGTTTCCCCTGGCCATCTACGGGGTGCGGATCCAGGACATGCCGCGGGTCGCCGCCGCGGGGTTCGACGTCGTCCATTCCTACCGATGGGAAGGCGGCGGCGCCGACCGCGACGCCCTGGCCTGGCTCGACGCCGCGCAGGAAGCAGGTCTTCGGGCCTTCGTCGGGTTCAACCGCGGGGAACTCATGCGCGGCAACGAGGCGTTCGTCGCCGAACGGGTCGGCGCCTTGATGCAACATCCCGCCCTGTTCGCGTGGTATCTGTACGACGAACCCGATCTGCCGAAGCAGTACGTCGCCCCCGAACGGCTCGAACGGTTCTACCGCCTGATCCGGTCGCTCGACCCTTTTCATCCGGTCGTCGTCACCGTCGCGCACGATTCGTCCGTGGAAGCCTATCGCCGCGCCTTCGACGTGCACTGGACGCAGGTCTACGGCGACGTGACCTTCGTCGATTCCCGCCTGGGGAAGCACCGGCGCATCCTGGGGGCCGACGTCCCGATTCTCGCGATCCTGCACGCGTACGACCGCGTCCAGACGGATCGCATCCGGTCCGGCGAAGAACCCGATCCGGGGGCCTTCCGACCGACGCCCCGGGAGATGCGGACCAACGCCCTGGCCGCGTTGGCGCTGGGCTCCAGCGGTCTGGCGTGGTGGTGGTACGGCGGGGGCACCGACTATTACACCGTCGCGCGCGTTCCCGAGGCATGGGAAGGGCTGGGCCGGGTCGTCGCCGAAATCCGGGATCTCTCCTCGGTCCTTCTCGAACCCGGCCCCGATGAACGATACGTTCTGGAACCGGAGGAAGGCGTCCGGATCCTCGTGCGCGAGAAACGCACCGCCGAAGGCCTGCGGATCGTCGCGGCCAACACGGCCGACCGCCCGGTCGAAGTCTCCTGGTCGCCTCGCACTCTTTCCGGCGAAACCCGCCTGACTGTCGAGGGCGAGGACCGAACGATCCCCCTCCCCGACGGCCTCCTCCGCGACACCTTCGCCCCCTGCTCCGCGCACGTGTATCGGGCCAACACTGACTCCCGGTCCGCATCATCAGAGCCCTTCTGAGGGAGAGGCAAGCGTAGCTTGCGCCCAGGATCGCCGACTCCTTCTCCTTGATCCGCCGATTCTCCCCGCCGGGAGACGTCCCGGGACGTCTTCGATGGTGAACTCCGGCCGAGGGAAACCTACGATGCGCGTCATGACGAACCGACTCCGACATCCAACGATGAAAGCCCCATGGGGGAAAACACTTTTTCCTCGACATCAAAACCGGGTAACGGGTAATGAAATTCTTCAAAGAGAGGATTGCCCATGATTGTGGACTGGAAACATAAGCTCCTTGCGTTTCTTCACGATCCCCCGAGCAAGGTCCTGGACCTGTCCCGGCACGGCGAACAATCCGGAGCCGCAATGATCCGCGCCGGATTCACGGAAGAAGAGATCCGCGATTACAACCGTCCGGCCGATCACACCGCTGCGGCGGCTGACCGTTTCCCTTTCCCCGGTTCGCAATCCAGCGGGATGCGCTGTCATTTCGACGGCGTACGCGCCGGCTTCCACCATCCCCTGAACGGAACAGCCCGGCTCAAGTTTCACAGGGAATTGAAGGACGTCGCGGGGATCGAAGGCGAAGGCGATATCCAACCCGTAATCGCCCGCTGGCCGGAGGACTGGGACGAAAACACGCTCTGGCGCGCACGCTTTTTCGCCCACTGGCGCCTCTGGCCCCGGTTCGCGGTCGATCACGACTACCGATTCGGCTTTCTGCCGGCCGACACGCGCATGCCGGATCACACCATCTGGAATCACATGCAGATCGTCAGTGCGCTGGCGACCTGCGCCTCGGCGAAGGGCAAGGGGGCTTCGCTGGCACCGGCTTTCCTGAAGTTTC
The DNA here is from genome assembly GCA_964395275.1 of uncultured Verrucomicrobiota bacterium. Lineage (GTDB taxonomy): Bacteria > Verrucomicrobiota > CALLYA01 > CAYNBQ01 > CAYNBQ01 > CAYNBQ01. The sequence goes on along the minus strand of CAYNBQ010000117.1, from coordinate 3,721 downwards.
AGTTGGGGCCGGTCCAGGCTTTCATCGCACAGGCGCGCAGCACGCGCGATCTCTGGAGCGGAAGTTATCTTCTCTCCTGGCTCATGGCCGCAGGGTTGAAGCGCCTTTCCGAGCTGGTCGGTCCCGACGCGGTAATCTACCCGTCGTTACGCGACCAACCGTTGTTCGACCTCCACTGGAAAGCGGAGCTCTGGGACGAGGTGTTCATCGGCGACAGGCCCGTGTGGGAAAGTATACGTCCCGGGGACGATTCGGATCTGCTCACGCCCAATCTGCCGAACGTGTGCCTTGCCCTCGTGCCCGCGGAGGGGGCGCCGGATCTGGCACGGGAACTGGAGGAAACCGTCCGCGCGGAGTTCAGACGCATCGCCGAAAGCGTCTGGCAAGCCTGCGAAAGGGTGGGTCTCCCGGGCGGCGGCGACGAGGCATTCAAGGGGGTCGACCGAAAAGAGCGTTTTGAGAAGCAGATCGACCGGTTCCTGTCGCTCTCCTGGCGAATCACTTCCTGGCCCGAGACCGTGGATGAGGCGCTTTCGATCACGAATCCCGTCCCGCTGTCCGAGGATGATTCGAAAAGCACGTTGCGGGACCGTGTCCGGGTACTGATCGAGGCCGCCACCAGGGACATGCCGGTCGACCATCGCGACCCCCGCTATTACACCGACAAGTCGAAAACCAGGCTCAACAACGTGGGAATCGCCTGGGCGCTTCTTACCGCGCTCAATTCCTGGGAACTGGATGCCGTTCGGCAGACCCGCGCCTTCCGCGCCTGGAGCGACGGCGGTTGGGAAGTGGGGGCCTCGCGAAACAAGGACAGCCTCACCGGTCTGGAGGAGGCCGTGGCCGGCGGCCGGGTGTGGCTGGAGAAGTGCAACGAGCTGGCCGGCCGGAGCGAGGGATCGTCGTGGAACAAGGATCACGGCGCGCTCGCCAATCGATTCAAACACGACGACTGGGTCGGTGGCATCACCCTTCTGAAACGCCTGTGGGATCTGACTTACCTGAAGCCCGTCTTCGGCCTGGAACCGCTGCGCATGCCCAACACGCACGGCCTGGCACGTCACGACCCCTTCAGCGACGACGACGAACCGGGCGCTCCCCCGGTTGAAACGGCGCAAGGCGAACGCTATTTCGCGGTTCTCGCCTTCGACGGAGATGAGATCGGCAAGTGGCTCGCCGGCGACAAGTGTCCCCCGTTCCGCACCCAGTTGGCCGACTACGAGGACGGGAGCGGAAACCCCCAGGGGGCCCTGGAGTACTTCACGCGCGATTCCGACCCCGACGGCGGGGGCACTTTGAAGGACCGATTCCGCAACCTCCTTGAAACACGCCGGCCGGTCTCCCCTTCCTACCACCTGCAGTTCAGCGAGGCCCTCAGCAACTTCGCCCTGCGATGCGCCCGCCCGATCGTCGAGTCGTTCCTGGGACGTTTGATCTACGCCGGGGGAGACGACGTCGTCGCGCTGCTCCCGGCGGACACCGCTCTGGACTGCGCCCAGGTCCTGAGGCGCGCCTTTCAGGGCGGCGAGGTCGTCACGGGTGGAGGTGCCGTGCTTTTTTCCAGCCCGTCTCCCGGGTTCCTTTCCTCGGAGAATCGGAAGGACGACCACGGCAAGGGTATGCCCATCCCCTTCCTCGTTCCGGGACCCGCCGCCGACTGTTCCGTCGGGATCGCGATCGCGCACTTCAAGTCGCCGCTCCAGGACGTGGTGCGCGAGGCGCAGCGCGCCGGGAAGCGCGCGAAGGATGAATTGGATCGGAGCGCCGTCGCCGTCACCCTCCTGAAACGTTCCGGCGAAACCGTCGAGTGGGGCTGCAAATGGGACGGCGGCGGTCTCGAGGCATGCGCATCCATCATCGAGGCGCTCCAGGATGGGGTGGTCAGCGCCAAGTTCCCCCACCGGATTCTCGAACTGGTGGAAGGCTACAGCCGGGACGAAGGGGGAGCGATCGAGGAGGTTGACGACTTCGTCGATGTCGTCGACGGCATTCTCACCCGCGAAATCGCCGTGGCGGCGGACAGGCAGCGCGGAAAGAACTATTCGCTCCGGAAGATCAGCGACATCCAGAAGAAGATCGACCGCTATCTGAAAAGCATCCCTTCCCCGGAACGAAAGGTCCAAGGTCTCATCGGTCTCTGTCGGACCGTCGCGTTCATCGAGCGCAACATTTCCGGTGCGACCGGCGACGACGATTCCGGAAGTCCCGATGCACCGACCACGGAACCTTCAACCCCACAAACCGCCGACAGGCAGCCTGCATCATGAACGACACGCAAGAATCGCTCCACCAAATCCTCCTTCAACCCACCGACGTCCTCTTCTTCCGCGACGGGCGGCCGATGAGCGGCTCCCTGGCGGGCCACACCCTCGCCTGGCCCCTGCCGGACGTCACCAACCATGCGTTGCACGCCGCTCTCCATCGGGCGGAACTCGAAGGGGTGCACACCCACCGCCGCGGACGCAGCGGCCGTTATCTCCCGGATCGCGATCGCAGATTCGGATCCCTTGCGACGGTCGGCCCCTTCCCGGTCCGCGTCGAGGACGACGACGGCAACAGCCTCGGCGAACCCGTCTGGTACTTCCCCCGGCCGAAGGACCTGTCGAGCCCCGAAAAGGACGCTTCGAACACCAAAGCGAAAAAGGACCAATCGGTTGAAGTCGTCTTCTTCCCTTTCCTCTCTCTCGCGGGGAACGGGGAAGATCTCTGGGCAGGATCCAGCCTGCCCGCCCCCCTCCGATACGCCGTCGTCGGCACCCGCCCGCCGGCCAAGGAGGAACAGCCCGTCTCCTGGATCTCCGCCCATGCCTACGCGCGTTACCTCGCGGGCGAATCGTGCCCGGCGGACCGCGAGGATTTCCTCGCCGACGGCCGCATCGCCGATACCGAACAGACCATCGGCATCGGCATCGATCCCGAGACGCAGACCCAGGACGGGACAAACTTTTACTCGGCCCATTATCTGCGTTTGCGCGAACCGTTCCGCCTCGGCCTCTTCGCCGAGGCCATGGACAAGGTCAAAGACGATCCGCAGACGAAACGCGACCTGATCCGCCTGCTCTTCAACGACAGCCCGCGATCGATCGTCGTCGGCGGGCAGCAACGCATCTGCACCGCCACGCGGAGCGACGCGCCGGATCCCCTGCCCCTGCCGCGGGGGTTGGGCGGCGCCGAGTCTTTCCACAAGCTTTCCAACGGGGAATTCGCGGTCAAATGGATCCTTCTCAGCCCCGCCGTCTGGCCGGAGATCGCGGGCAAAGAAAAGGTGACCCCGCATCCCGGCGGCTGGTTGCCGAACTGGATCGATGCGGAAACGGGAGCCGTTCACCTGAAAACAGGCGACACGGATCGAAAGCCCGGGGAGCGCCGCGAGGACTGGCGGCGGCGGGTTCGGGAACTGGACGATATCAGGGCGCGCCTCGTCGCGGCCATTGTGCCGAAACCGATCGTCGTTACCGGCTGGGCCCTGCCGAACGACTCGGACCGCCCCGAGGGGGGCGCGAAATCCACGCATCTCGCGGTGCCCGCGGGCGCCGTCTACTATTTCGAGGCCGAGACCCGCGAAGCCGCGGAGGATCTCGCCTCGGCTCTGAACTGGCACGGATCTTCGCCGGAAACCGCCCGCATCCGGAACCGCCGCAGCACCCTTCTGGGGGAAAAGGGGTTCGGCATCGGCGTCTGCGGAACGTGGAATTTCCACAAGGAACCGGTCGCATGAGAG
>CAYNBQ010000116.1:0-9956 GCA_964395275.1 uncultured Verrucomicrobiota bacterium | reverse complement strand
TCCACAGGTTTCCCTTCGCCCGCTGAACGGGTCGGCCGATGGGGATCGGCCTCCTACTTTGCTCGCGCGGTGTCCCCTTTTTGCGCGACGGGCCTACTCCGTCCGGGGACTTCGAAGGCCAAGGGGCGTCGCGGGTCCACGGGTGGTCCTTCGCGGGATGCGAGGGGTCACGGGGCCAGGGACGGGACGAGGCGGCGGACGGCTTCCGCCTCGGGGCTGTCGGGATACCGCGACAGGAGTTCCTTCGCCGTCCGTTCGGCTTCCTCGAGCCGATGCAGCTTCTGCAAACACCGCACCGAACCGATCAGCCCCTTCGGGGACAACACGGGATCGTCGTAGAGGATCGCCACCCGCAGATAGGACCGGTTCGCCTCCTCCCAGTTGCCGCGGCTCTCTTCCACGGCGCCCATCCCGATCAGCGCCCGCGCCGTTTCCATGGCCACGGCTTCCCCGGAGAAGGACAACACCGCCTGGAACGCCCGGGCCGCGTCGTCGATCCGCCCCTGCCGGAGCAGGATCTCCCCCAAGGCGACGTTCGCTTTCACGGCCGTCGTGCTCTGCGGATCGGCCGCAACGGCCCGCTGATAGTACGGAACCGCCTGCTCCTCCTGTCCCTGCCGGCGATGGACCTCGGCGATCCCGTAGTCGGCCGCCTGGATCCATCGGTTCTCCTTCGTCGAGGCCGCCAGGGCCGCATAGACCTTGCCCGCGTCCGGGTACCGCCCTTTTTCCAGGAAATAGCCGCCGAGCCAACGCAGGACCTCCGGCGGGATACCCAGGTCCGGACCGGCGGCGCGCAGCAGCACCCGGATCTGTTCGGCGGCGCGGTCGTACTGCTTCAGCTCGTACAGCGCCAAGCCGAGCTGCAGACGCGCCCGGTTCTCGTCGATGCTCCCCTTCCCCTCCTGCAACGCCCCCTCGAGATACTGCGCGGCTTCCGCCCAGTTCTCGTCGCGGTAGGCGCAGGTGCCCAGCCAGAACTTCGCCTGGGCCACGTATTTCCCCTTGGGAAAGGATTCGAGCAGGTTCTCGAAGGCCGTGCGGAGCCCTTCCCAATCCTCCATCCGCGCGGCGCAGACGCCCATCTGCATCCAGGCCTCTTCCGCCAGGGGATCCTTCGGATGGCGCCGGACCAGTTCCCGGAGGTCCGAGCGCGCCTCGTCGTACCGTTCCCCTTCCATCCAGCACCGGGCCGAGGCCAGCCAGGCCTGCGGCGCCCGTTCGTGGTCGGGATGGTCGCGCGCCAGCTTCCGGAAAACGGCGGCGGCGCCTTTGCGGTCGCCCTTCTTCCACAGGGCGAACCCGAGCCGGTACTGCGCGTCCGGCGCCAGGGGAAGATCCGGGGATTGCGCGACGAGTCGCTGCAGGACCTCCACGGCTTCGGAATAGCGTTCCAGGGAGGAGAGCGATCCGCCCAACATGTAGAGGACGTTCGGCAGATGTTCGGAATCCGGAAAGGTCTCCACGAACCGGCGCGCGCGGGTGACGGTGCCGACGTCGTTGCCGGCCTGCGCGGCGGAGAGGACGGCCTCGAAAGAGGCCGCCTCCGCGTACGCGGAGGCGGGAAATTCCGCGGCGATCCGGTCGAAGAGTTCCACGGCCTTGTCGTAGTTCTTCATCTGCCGATGCGCATCGGCAAGGACGTACAACACCTCGGCGTCGAGCGAGGGATCGAGTTCGTTCAACATGCCGCCCGCGGTCCGGATGCATTCCTCGTAGCGGCCGGCGTTGTGCAGCGACCAGAGGAGACGGACCTGCGCCCGCCCGGTCGATTGCGCGGCGGCGCCCGTTTTCAACGCCTTGCGGTAGGCGTCGGCGGCCTCCGCGAAGTTTCCGGCGTCGAACTCCGCGTCGGCGAGGGTGAGGTAGGCGTCCGCGCGCACGGCGTTTTCCGGGGAGGATTCCGCGGCGAGCAACAGGGCCTTGCGCGCCCCGTCCAGGTCGTCCCTGTCGATCAGGATCCTGCCGATCTGCAGCCGGGCGCGTCCCCGGTACAGTCCGCCGTTTTCCATTTCGCCGACCTGCCGGAACGATTCCAGGGCGCCGTCGGCGTCGCCCGCCTTTCTTCGGACGAGGCCGATGGTGTAGAGCGCGGCGGCGCGCAGTTCCCCCTCGGGGTTCATCCCGAGGAGATCGCGAGCGGCCTTTTCGGCCTCGTCGGGGCGGTCGAGCCGGAAGAACATTTCCGCGACGCGGTACTGGCCCCAGGGGCGCCAGGGACTCTCCGGATACCCGTTCACCAGCGTGCGGTACACGGCCAGGGCTTCCTCGAGTTTGCCGACGGCGCGGCGGCATTCGCCGAGCCGGTAGAGCGCCGCGTCGCGGGCCTCGCCTTCGCGGAACCGGCGCAGGTAGTTCCGGTATTCCACGGCCGCGAGATCCCAGAATCGGCGCGAGAAGAGCCCGTCGGCGAACGCGATCTGATCGCGGGCGGCCTGCTGCGGGTCGGCGGCATCGGCGGCCGGGGGCTGCGCCTGCGGAACCTCCGCAGGAACCTCCGCCGGGGCGGGCGCGCTTTCCGGAACGGGCTGTGCGCGGACCGCCGCTTCGCCGGCCGCATCCGCGGCGACGCCGGCCGGGGGCGCGCAAAGGGCGGAGGCCCACCCCGCAAGGATCACGAGCAGGACCGGCGCGGACCGCCGAACCCGATCCCGAGCGTTGTCATCCGGGCGGCTCGGCCTACGTCGAGTCGGGAGGGAGGGTGGCGAAGGAGATGTTCCAGATATCCGCTTCACGACAGGTGTCCAGGACGCGCACGACGTCTTCGTAGGGGGTGAGCCGATCCGCCCGCAGGATGACGGGCTGACCGGGGAAAGCCTCCGCGATCCGGCTGAGCATGGAGCGGAGTTCGTCGTCGTCGAGCCGGCGCTGGTTGACGACGATCCGTCCTTCCCGGTCGATGTTGATGATGATCTCCCCGGGAAGCCGGGTCGACGACTGGGCGGTCTTGGCGGTCGGCACCACGATGTCCAGCTCCGTTTCGAACTGCGCGAAGATCGAGGCCACCATGAAGAAGATCAACGCCTGGAAGACGATGTCCACCATCGGCGCGAGCTGGAACCCGGATTCCGGCTCGTCTTCCTCGGCGGTGCGGAATCTCATCGGGTCTTCCCTCCGAGCCGGGCGGCGATCTCGCCGCAGACCGATTCCATCTCGGCGGTGAGCCGCGACACGCGGCCGCGGAAATAGGAATAGAGGATCATCGCCGGAATCGCCACCAGCAGTCCGAAGGCCGTGGTCACCAGCGCCTGGGCGACGCCGCCGGCCAGCGCGAGCGGTTTGACGCGGCTGAACTCGTAAACGACGGCGTTGAACGAGCGCATCATCCCCAGGACGGTCCCGAGCAGGCCGATGATCGGCGACACGACCGACAGGTCGTAGAGATACCGGATCTGCTGGCGCAGGGCGGCCACCTGCCGCGCGCCTTCCGCCTCGCTCGCCTCGTGGAAGAGCGAGGCCACCAGCGCCCCTCCCGAACGCCCCCGTTCCAGCCCCGTGTAGAGGATCTGCGCCGTGGGACTGGGATACTCCTCGCAGGCCGCGGCCAGCGCCCCGATGTCGCCGCGGTCCGCGGCCGCCTCGGCTTCCTCGACGAGCGCCGAGGGAACGACCCGTTCCCGCCGCAAGGTGAAGAAAAGATAGAAGACCAGGGCCAGGCCGACGACGGACAGCGCCCCGAGGACGATCATGATCGCCCCGCCCGACTGGATGATCTCCCACAGGCTGAGCCCGCCGCCGTTGCCCGGAAGCGATTCCGCGGCCGGCGCGGCGGCGGCGGCCGGTTCCTGGGCCCGGGCCGCCAGGGGACCGGCGAACCAGAATGCGGAAAGAACGAGATCTCTGAGAGTGGCCTTCATCCGCGAACTCCCCTCGGGATGTCTGCTGCGGATCACGAGAGATACCGGGGCGCCCTGATCCATTCCTCAGTGCAGCCCCATGCCCCATCGTCCGAGCTGCAGCAGGAGCGCAGTATAGAAAGCGGCCAGAACATCGTCAACGACCACCCCCCACCCCCCCGGAAGGCGCTGCGATCCGCGAATCGGATAGGGCTTGACGACGTCGATCACCCGGAAGATCACGAACGCGGCGGTCCAGGCGATCAGCCCGGGCGGTTCGAAGAAGACCGCCACCGGGAAGGCCACGATCTCGTCGAGAACGATCTCGTGGGGGTCCGTGGCGCCGATGATCTTCTCCGCGCGGCCGCAGAGGTAGACCCCGGCCAGGGTCACCAGGACGACGACGACCAGGCGTGCGACCCACGGCAACGGAACCAGGGCCCATGCGTAGGCGACGCCGATCACGGTGCCGACGGTGCCGGGAACGATCGGGGAACGACCCGTGCCGAACCCTCCCGCGACGAAACGAATGAGGCGGTCAGACATCGGAGTACCACAGGCTCCTGTTGGTTCGGAAATAGCTCCAGCCGCTGGAGAGGGTCAGCAACACGGTCACCCACATCAGCCCCAGCACGAGAAGGCCCAGGGCGCGGTCGTAGACCGCCCCGGCGCGGCCGTCGCGCAGGAGCCCCATCCACGGCGCCCAGTCGATCCGGAAGGCCGTGCCGGCCAGGGCGGCGATGATCGTGATCATCTGGGCGAGGGTTTTCCATTTCCCCCCGCGTTCGGCGGCCAGGATCGCGCCCTTGGAAGCCGCCAGCAGGCGCAGACCGGTGACGGCGAATTCCCGGGCGACCAGGACCATCACCATCCAGGCCGGGACCAGGCGCAGTCCGACGAAGGCGATGAACACGCCCGTGATGAGGATCTTGTCGGCCAACGGATCCATCAGCGCGCCGAAATCGGTGGATTGTCCCGTGCGCCGGGCGATGGAACCGTCGAGGGCGTCGGTGAGCGACGCCAGAACGAAGACGAGCAGGGCGGCGGTTCGGCAGCCGGGCCACGGGCAGGCGAGCAACCCCACCAGGACGAACGCCGCGAAGATCCGCGACACGGTCAGGCGGTTCGGCAGGTTCAACGCCCGGACTCCGGCGCGTCCTGCGGCCAGACGATCTCCCCGGAACCGTCCTCGGGAAAGAGGATCCGGCGGCCCGAGACGTACACGCGGACCGCGGAGGGGTTCGACGCCCGGATCCGCAGGGCCCCTTTCGCTTCGACGCGCCGCAGGTCGCCCGCGGCGAGCAGATCGCTCAACAGGAGATCGCCGTTCGAGGTCACCCGGATCGACACCATGTCGTCGGCCCGCAGGATCACCACGGAAGGGCCGGTCGGGGTCGCCGGCACCGACGGCGCGGGCGGTGCGGGCGCCGGCCGGGCCGTCTCCCCGGCGACCGGCGTCGTCGCCGCTTCCTTGGAACAGCCCCGGGGCAGAAGGAAGGCCAGCAGAACGAGCAGCACGACGGCGGCCCCGAGGATCGCCACGACCGGACCGGAAAGCCGGGGGATCTCGATCCGCGGCACCTCTTCCGGGGTCGGCGGGACGATCTTCGCCCGGGCCGGGGCGCCGGCCGGTTCCTTTGCGGCGCGGTCGGGCGCGCGGGAAGCCGCCGGCAGACGGACGCCGAGGTAGCGCGCGTAGCTCTTCAGGAAGAAGGCGGCGTAGCTCGGGGAACTGAGGCGATCCGGGGCGTCTTCCTCGAGGGCCTCCAGGACCTCGCGCTTGAGTTTCGTGCGGCGGGCCGCCTCGTCCAGGCTGATCCCGCGCTCTTCCCGCGCCTTGCGCAGGATTTCACCGTAGGTTTCCATTCAGGCCCTCAGAGGTCCGGACCGCCGGGAACGTCTCCATCCAGATCGATCAGGATGTCCCTCGGTTCCGCCCCCTTGCCCGGACCGACAATCCCCCGTTGTTCAAGGGCATCCATCACACGCGCTGCTCGCGTATACCCGATTCGGAGGCGTCTCTGCAACAACGAGACGGAGGCCCGCTTGCTCTGGCGGATGACTTCCAGGGCGCGTTCGATCAGTTCCTGGTCCGCGTCGCTGACCTCCGCGACGGGCTGTTCGATGCTCTTGACCGCCTGCGGGACGTATTCCGGCTCCCCCTGTGCCGCCCAGAATTCGACGACCCGGTGGATCTCCGCGTCGGAACAGAAGCCGCCCTGGGCGCGGATCAGCTTCGATCCGCCGGGCGGCAGGAAGAGGAGATCGCCGCGCCCGAGGAGTTTCTCCGCGCCCGAGGCGTCGAGGATGGTCCGGGAATCGACTTTCGAAGCCACCTGGAAGGCGATTCGTGCGGGGAAGTTCGCCTTGATCACGCCGGTGAGCACGTCGACGGAAGGCCGCTGGGTGGCGATGATCATGTGGATGCCGACCGCGCGGGAGAGCTGGGCCAGCCGCGCGATCATCCCTTCCACCTCGGGCCGGGACGTCTGCATGATGTCGGCCAGTTCGTCGATCACGATCACGATGTAGGGAAGGATCCGGGGGATCGGGGGACGATCGTCGTCGGGTTCCGGTCGGGGATCGTTGCGAACCGACCGGGCGTTGAAGGCCGCGATGTTGCGCACGCCGACCCGGGCGAGGATCTGGTACCGCGATTCCATCTCCTTGATCGCCCAGCGCAGGGCCAGCGGGATCTTCTTGGTCTCGGTCATCACCGGCATCACCAGGTGGGGGATCCGGCCGTACCCGGACATCTCGACGATCTTCGGATCGACCAGGATCAACCGCAGGGTCTCCGGCGTGTGCCGGAAGAGGAGGCTCATCAGCATGGAGTTCACGCAGATGGTCTTCCCGGAACCGGTGGCGCCGGCGATCAGCAGGTGGGGCATGGCCGCCAGGTCGGCGATGACCGGCTTGCCCGAGACGTCCTTGCCGACGGCCAGCGGAAGCTGCGCGCGCCCCCGCTTCCACTCGGCGGACCCCAGGACCTCCCCGAGCTGCACGATGGCCCCGGAGCTGTTGGGGATCTCGACGCCGACGGCGCCTTTCCCGGGGATCGGGGCCAGGATCCGGACGCTGGCGGCTTTCATGGACAGGGCGATGTTGTTCGACAGCGAGCTGATCCGTTCGACCTTCACGCCGGCGGCGGGGTAGACCTCGAACCGGGTGATCACGGGGCCCCGTTCCGCGTTGCGCACCTCGGCGTCCACCCCGAATTCCCGCAGCGTCTGCTCGAGCCGCGCCGCCTGGGCCGCCAGATCCTTCTCGCCGCCCCGGCCGTTGCCGGATTCGCCCTGTTCGAGCAGCGACAGGTCGGGAAGCCGATAGACCTTTTCCCCGTCCTTCTCGCCCGCCTCCGCGGGCGCGGGAACGGGGACCGCCCCGGCCGGCGGCGGCGCGGCCGGTTTCTTCTTCGCGGGCGCGCGTTTCTTCCCGGCCGGCGCGGACGCGGCTTTCGGCGGCGGCTCGGGTTTCGGGAGGACCGGCTCTTCCACCGGAGGCTCGATCTCCACAGGGGCGGGTTCGGCCTTCCGAACGGGCGTCGGCCCCCGGGCCTTGCGTTCCCGCGCCCGGGATTCCTTCGCGAGTTTCTTCTCGATCTTCTTCTGACGCCGTTCGAGCTCCCGTTCCTGGCGCCGCAGGCTCCGTTTCAGATCGGCCTTCGCGCGGTAACTCTGCCGGATGATCGCGGCGCGGGCGCCCAGCCAGCGGCCGAAAGAGATCGCCCCGTGGATCGGATGGAGCCGAAACAGGGCGATCAGACTCCCCAGCAGGCCGGTCAGCACCACCAGGTGCGTCCCCGGCCGATTCAGGAACCGGACCAGGACCCCGTCGGCCAGGAAGGCGCCGACGACGCCGCACGGTTCGAACGCGGGATCCCAGCGGCGCACCAGCGCGTTCACCCAGCCCGGATGCATCTGGACGAGGACGAGAGCCGAAAGAAAGAGGATCGACAGTTGCAACCAGGTCTTGAGCCGGCGTAACCCGGGAACGGCCAGCGAAACGGCCAGGAAGCCGAGAAACACCGGGACAGCAACCGCGCCGATCCCCAGGAGGAAAATGAGCCAGTAGGAGAGATGCGCGCCGACGGGACCGATCCAGTTGTCCGCGGACGGCGGGTCGGCCCCGTGTGTCGTCTGGTCCCAGCGGTAGGAGAAGAGCGACAGGGCCGTCAGGATCGTGATTCCGCCCGCCACCAGCGCCGCCAGGTCGTGGCGTTGTCCGGCCGATCCCTTCCGGGCGGTTCGTCCGCGAGCCGCCATCCTGCTACTCCCTCCCCCGCGACGGGATACGCCGCCGCACGTCGATCCTTCCCCGCATGAGGATCTCCCCCCTGCGCACGGCCACCTCCGGCACCACGTCCACGCGAATCGGGCCGTTCCCCCCCTCGACACGGTACGACAGGGGGACGAACAGGTCCTGGGCGACCCAGGAAAGATCGAAGGTCCCCAGGCGCACGCCCCGCATTTCGAGATCGACCTCGCTGTCGACCATTTCGAACCGCAGCCCGCCTGCCGACCGGTCGTATCGCGGACGCAGGAGAAACCGCGCCGGTCCGCCCGCCTCCTGCCGGCCGCTGGAGACCCGCATCTTCGCGTTGAGCCGCACGCCCGCCGGATCGATCCGCACGACCGGATCGCTCAAGGTCACCTTCCAGCCGATCGCAACCCGATCCGCCCCCGGCGCCGCGAGACGGGTCTCGTGACGAAGCGGGAAGATCCCCCGGACGACTTTCCCGATCGCCCGTTCGCTGAGCCGGACCTCGAAATCGGATCCGCCGGCGCCGAAAACGGTCGTTCCGGCGAGGATCACGCAGGCCAGCATCCACCCCATCGATTGCCTTGGCCGCATGCCGGGCAGGCTAGGGCAACCGGGGCGCGAAATGCAATCCGCGAATCCGGGCCGATATGCCTTGCCGGGAGAACCCCGATTCGCTAGAAGAACCGCGCCCGGCCCGAGCCGGGGCCTGCATGACACGGTGGGAACCCATGATGTCGGCCTCGTTCTATCCCCTTCGTTTCCACCCGATCCTCAAGGAGAGGATCTGGGGCGGCGACCGTCTCCGGGAATTCTTCGGCCGGTCGATCCCCGGCGATCGGCCGATTGGGGAATCCTGGGAGCTGGTGGACCGTCCCGAAGACCGCAGCATCGTGGCCAACGGTCCGATGGCGGGCCGGACCCTCGGCGATCTCCTGTCGATCTGGGGGAAGGATCTGCTTGGGACCGCCGCGGATCACCCGGAACGTTTCCCCCTGATGATCAAGTACATCGACGCCGAACAACGTCTCTCGCTGCAGGTCCATCCCCCGCCGGACGTGGCGGCGCGTTTCGGCGGGGAACCGAAGACGGAGATGTGGTTCGTCGTCGGCGCGGAGAACGGCGCCCGGATCTTCGCCGGCCTGCGCCCGGGCGTCACGGCGAAGGATCTCCGGGAACGCCTCGGATCCGACGGCGTGGCCGAGTTGCTGACCGAATACCCCTCCGAACCGGGTCGCATCTTCTTCCTGCCGGCCGGAACGCCGCATGCCCTCGACGCCGGCAACGTGGTCGTCGAGATCCAGCAGAACTCGGACACGACCTACCGGTTGTTCGACTGGAACCGGGTCGACGAGAACGGGCGGCCGCGGGAACTCCATGTCGAAGAGGGGCTGGCCTCGATCCGGCCGAGCGGCGGCCCGATCCTCGTGGACGTCGAAGCGTGCGACGAACCGCCCGGCCGGTGCGACAGCCTGGTGGAATGCCCCCATTTCGTGGTCTTGCGCCACCGGATGCCCGAAGGCGTTCATCTCCTCCCGCCGCTGCCGGAAAGCTTCCGCGTCCTGATCTGGATCTCCGGAAAGGGATCCTTCCGGCATGCGGGAACCGAACTGCCCCTGGAACCGGGATCCCTCCTGCTGCTTCCGGCCGCGCTCGGCGAAACCGAGATCGCCTGCGAATCCGAGGAGATGGAGATCCTGCAGACGCGCCTCCCGACCCCGTGAGAAACGGGAAACGGAACGAAGGGCGTTCCGGTTGTAGCAGGTTTTCCTTTGAGGGTTGAAGGGATCGGCCGACCCTGCTTCGTCCCGCGGCCGCGGCACTTCCTCCTCCGTCCCGCAAATGCGGCACTACGAAGGA
>CAYNBQ010000115.1:0-10050 GCA_964395275.1 uncultured Verrucomicrobiota bacterium | reverse complement strand
TCCCGGCGGACGCGGCGGCCGGGTGATCGAGGTCACCTCCCTGGCCGACCACGGGCCCGGGACGCTGCGGGAGGCCTGCACGGCCGCCGGTCCCCGGACCGTCGTCTTCCGCGTCGGCGGCACGATCCGCCTGGAGAGCCATCTGCGGATCACGGAACCGTTCATCACGATCGCGGGCCAGACGGCCCCGGGCGACGGCATTCTCCTGCGGAATGCGGGACTGGTCGTCGAGACCCACGACGTCGTGGTTCGTTTCCTCCGCGTGCGCGTCGGGGCCAGCCGGGTCGAGCCCTACAACCGCCAGGACGCCCTCCACGTCGGAACCGGCGAACCGGGGGTCTACAACGTCGTCATCGACCACTGCTCCTTCTCCTGGAGCATCGACGAATGCGCCAGCGTCGTCGGGCCTTCTCACGACGTAACGATCTCCGACTGTGTGATCGCCGAGGCCCTCCGGGAACCGCTCGACGTCGGCAAACCCCGGAGCCACAGCATGGCGATGCTCCTGGGCAATCATCCGGACCGGGTGCTCGTCCGGGGATGCCTCCTCGCCCATTGCGACAGCCGCAATCCCCGGATCCAGGGCGGACGGCACGCCTTCGTCAACAACGTCGTCTACGACTGGCGATACCTGACCGGAACCTTTTCCCGGAATCCCGAGGTGAACTTCATCGGCAACGTCTACATCCCCGGGCCGGCGAGCCGCGACCTGCCCCCCGTCTGCGACAAGCCCGGTTCGATGGGTCGGATCTTCGTCCGCGACAATCTCTCGGCCTTCGCTCCCGAGGGAGACGCCGACGATTGGCGACGAACCGTCGCCGGTTCGGAGAATGAACACCGGGCCGCCGAGCCGTTCGATTTCCCCTCGCCCCCGATCCTTCCGGCCATGCGAGTCGAGGAGACGGTCCTTCGACAGGTCGGCGCCGCCCTTCCCCGGCGCGACGGGGTCGACCGTCGCGTCGTGCGGGACGTGCGGCTTCGCATGGGCGTTTCGATCGACCGGCCGGACGAGGTCGGCGGATACCCGGAGATCTGCGGAGGCGAACCGCCGCCGGACGCCGACCACGACGGAATGCCGGACGACTGGGAGACCGCGCGCGGGCTGGATCCGAACGATCCGGCCGACGGCGGCGCGGACCGGGACGGCGACGGGTACACGAATCTCGAGGAATACCTCGAATCCCTCCTTTCTCCGCCCGTCCCCTCTGCGGCGGAGTCCGGTCGCAGCCCCGGCGACGACGCCGAAACGCCCTGGCGGATCCGTTCACGATCCGGGGCCCCGGTCCCTTCGGAACCGCTCGGCGCCCGCGGGCGCACGCGGTTCGGCCGCGTTTCCGTCGATCCCGACGATCCCCTGGTGATCCGCGCCGGGGGCGCTTCCCCACGGGAAATCGCGATCTCGCCGCGGTGGTTCGCGCGGACGGCGCGGGTTGCGGACGACGCCGTGCTCCTCCCGATCCGGGAACCCGGCGTGCGCATCCTGTCGATCCCGGACGGCGATCGGTTCGTCCTGTCCGTCGTCCGACCGGCCGATCCCGGGAGGATCCCCTGCGTCGGCCGGGAACGGACCGTCGCGCTGCGCCCGTCGGATCTCGCGGGAGACGACCCGGCGGCGGCCGTCCAGGCCGCGCTGGACCGCTGCTCCGCGAAGGGAGGCGGCGCCGTCGAACTGCCGGCCGGACGATACGCGATCGGCACCCTGCGGATTCCCGACCGGACGACCCTTCTCCTGTCGCAGGAAACCGTCTTGACGCCTCGCCCGAAGGCGGCCGGATCCCCCGGCGGATCCATCCTGCTGGAGATCGCCGGCGCAACCGGGGCGGGGGTCGCCGGCCCCGGAACCCTGGAGGACGACGGCCGGGGAACCGTCCTGATCCATGTGCGCGGATCGGAGGAGATCCGCATCGAGAATCTCCTCCTTCGGATCCGCACCGGCACGGGCGTGGCCGTCCGGGACTCCCGCGCGGTGCGGCTGAGGGAAATCGTCTGCGTGCCGCAGCGGGCCGGGCGCGGCGGCGCCGGCGTGGACATCGCCCGGGGATCCCGCGACGTCCGCCTGCGGTCCTGCTCGTTCGTCGGGCAGAAGATCGCCGTCGCCCTGAGAGAAACCCGCAACGACGAGCCGATGGAGAATGTCGTCCTGCGCGACCTTTTCGTGGCCGACGGCGCCTGGGGGATCCGGTGCCGCGCCGTCCGGGGAGGGCGGACCCGACGGGTTCTCGTGCAGGACGCGGAGATCGTTCGCACGGTGGAACCGATCGCCGTGGACACGGACCGCACCGGATCCGTCGAAGGATGGACGATGCGGGACGTGCGGATCCTCGACCCGGAGAACGAACCGATCGCCGTGCGGGTCCACGAAGCGGGCGCGCCGAAAGAGGAAACCGCGGCCGTCCGCGACCTGCTCCTCGACCGCGTCACGATTCGCGCCCGCCGGCCGGCCGTCTTCCGCGCGGCGCCCGGCGGCCGGATCGCCGATCTGAAACTCTGGGGCGCGACCTTCCTGCCCCTCGATCCTCCCGGGCGGCGCCCTCCCGGCGCCCTCGTCCGCCTGGAACGGGTCGACGGCGCCGTATTCCGTCTCACCCGGATCGACTGGAGCCGGACCGATCGCTCCCGCTGGACCGGACTGGTCGACGCCTCCGAATGCGCCGGCCTCGACGTGCGGGTGGTCGAAGAAGACGTCCCCTGAACCGGGGCGCCGGGCTCCGGGCTCCCCCTATTCCAGCGGCTTGCCCTGGTAGGCGCCGGTCAGGGTTCCCAGGAACGCGACGATCCGATCCACCTCATCGTCCGAGAGTTCGCGGCCGTTCTGGTATTCGGCCATGATCCGGACCGCCTCGGCCAGATCGTCCCGCGACCCGTCGTGGAAATAGGGATACGTGAGCGTCACGTTCCGCAGCGTCGGAACCTTGAACTTGTGGCGGTCGGACTCCTTCTTCGTGACGTTGTACCGGCCGAGATCCGATTCGGTGATCTCGCCGCCCCGGTCCGCGAAATAGTCCTTCGACAATCCCATGACCTCGAAGGACTGGCCGCCCAGGAGTTTACCCGCGTGGCATCCGGCGCATCCGGTCTTCTTGAAAAGACGGTAGCCTTCTTTCTCCTCGGCGGAGATCGCGTCGTCCTGCCCGCGAAGATAGAGGTCGAACCGGCTGTCGGGCGTCACCAGGGATCGTTCGAACTCGGCGATCGCATGGACGATGTTCTCGACGTTCACACCGTCCGGGTAAGCTTCGGTGAAGCGGCGGACGAATTCTCCGTCCTCCTTCAGCTTCGCCACCACGTCCGGCCAGGCGGCCCCCATTTCCACGGGATTCTCCACCGGCCCCTTCGCCTGTTCCTCGAGGGTCGGGGCGCGGCCGTCCCAGAACTGCTTGAACTGGAACCCCGAGTTGTACGTCGTCGGGGCGTTGATCGTGCCGATCTGCCCCCGGATCCCCTTCGAAAAACGGAGCCGGTCGGTTCCGCCCTTGTCGAGCTCATGACAACTCGCGCAGGAAATGGTGTTGTCTCCCGAAAGGCGGGTGTCGTGGTAGAGTTCGCGGCCCAGTTCGACCTTGACGGGATCGACCTTCACGGTCCGCGGCAGCGGCTGCACCACCTCGTACCGGAATTCCTCGGCGACGTCCTCCGTCCGGTAGTTCTCCTCCCGAACCTTCCGGATCCAGCTCCGGAGCGCCTCCCGGTCCGAGGAGGTCAGACCGGCGTCCCAGTGGAGCATCTGGTACCGCAAGGGGGGCATGCTGCCGCTCTGCAGGACGTCTTCAATCCTCGCCAGCACCGGTTCCGGCGTCGCCGTGCCGTTGCCCGGCAGAAAGGCGTTCTTGAGGTTGAAATAGCGGCGCCCCGTTTCGATGTCCCGGCGGATCAGGCCCCGGGCGGGCGGGATCTTCGCGTAGAACGGCAGGACCGTCTCATCGGTGTGGCAGTTGAAACACTTGCGCCCGAGGATCCCGGCCGCCTTCCGCACCACCGGATCGTCCGTCTCCATCCGCGTGAGACTGTTGGGCGGGATCCCGACGATCAGGTTGATGACCGGCAGCGCCAGAAACAGGACCGCCAGGATGAGAAGGATCCAAAGAGCGCGACGTTTCATGATTTCCCCTCCGGTGCGGCGGACGGCTTCCCCCCTTGCCGGTCCCGGATCGCGGATTCCGACGATCGCCCCGATCCGAGACGCCCCCTGTGCCGCCCCTCCCATCCGGGTAGATTATCCCGCCCCCGCCCGCTGCGCCATGACAGACCGGTCCGCCGGGGAAGCGCGCGAAACATTGCCGGATCGCAGGGCTTGCCGGAGAATGGGGGTTGTCGAGGGGACGCAAACCGAAATGAGAATCAGGACACGGACCGCCGCAACGATCGTCGCCGGGATTCTTGCAACCGCCGGGGCGGGGCAGCCGGTCGACACGCTCGTCATCGGCGACAGTCTTTCCTACGAGTACGCCCTCGAGTTTCCGGTCCTCTTCCCCGACAACCCCGAATCCTGGGATTCCCGGAACTGGGTGGAAATCCTCCACGCCCGGCGCTCCGCATACTTCGATTTCGGCGGCGATCCCGAGCCGTTCGACTACGACGACGCCGTCCCCGGATACGAGGCCGCCGATTACCGCGACGACCTCGACGACAGCGACGGCTGGATCCCGGCCGAGGTTCTCTTCCGGGAGATCATCGATTCGGACATCGCGCATACCGATCGCACCGTGGTCTTCCTGGGCGGCAACGACCTGGACCGCGTCTACGGGGCGATCTACGAGGGCGCCGATCCCGCCGCGTTCATCGACGGCGTGGTCGACGACCTGGCCTTCATCATCGACTACGTCCGCACACGCAACCCCGACGGGCAGATGGTCCTGGTGAACCTGCCCCATATCGGCGTCACGCCGGACATCCAGTCGGCGCATCCGACGGATCCCGTGAAAACCCGGCGGGTCACCGAGGCCCTTCGCATTCTGAACGGACGCCTGGAATCCCTGGCTTCATCCCGCGGGATCGGCCTGGCCGACGTCTTCGGTCCGACACTCGATCTCCTGGAACCCGCGCCCCTGTGCATCGCCGGCGTGCGGATTCTCAAGGAGGTCGATCCGGACGCCCGGCCGCAGTACCTCTTCCCCGGAGACGGGTTTCATCCGAACACGGCCGGGCAGGCCCTTTTCGCCAACGCGATCCTCGAAGCCTTCAACGAGACGTATTCAGAGAACATCCCGCTTCTCGCGCCGGGGGAAATCGTGCAGGACGTCCTCGGCCTGCAACCGGTTCCCGAATACCGCGACTGGATCGCCGGGTTCCCCGGGATCGCCCCCGGGGAAGGCGACGATCCCGATCGGGACGGAATGGTCAACCTCGTCGAATACCTCTTCGATCTCGATCCGTCGTCGCCCGATCGGCATCGCCTGCCCGTCGCGCGGGTCCGGCCGGATCCCGGGGGCGATCAGCTCGAAATGTCCTGGCGGATACGACCGGAAACCTGTCCGTCGGCCCGCGTCGTCCCCCGGCGATCCGCCGACCGCATCGCGTGGGCGCCTTTGCCCGAAGACCTGATCGAGGATCACGGCGACGGCGCCTTCACCGCGCGGGTTTCGGTCGAAGACGCCCGGGGCTTTCTTCGCCTCGACGCGGAACCCTCCTACTGAGAACGCCGCGGGCATCCTTTCCGCGTCCCGCATCGGATCGTTTCCGGCATCCGGCGCGGGATCTACTCGGGGAACATCTCCTCGAGGGCGTCCCGGAAGGCCCGGAACGCCGCCGGGTTGTAGAGAACGAACCGGACCAGGCGGATCGACGGGCGCTTCGGCGATTCCTCGGCCACCGTGCCCAGGGCGATCCGCGCGGCTTCTTCGACCGGGTAGCGGTAGACCCCGGTGCTGATCGCGGGAAAGGCCACCGAGGCGAATCCGGCCTCCCCCGCCAGTTCCAGGGCGCGGCGGTGACAGCTCGCCAGCAGTTCGGCCTCCCCGCTCCGTCCCCCATGGTAGACGGGACCGACCGTATGGATCACGGCCCGCGCCGGCAGATCGCCGGCGGTCGTCATTTTCGCATCCCCCGTGTCGCATCCGCCGAGTTTCCGGCATTCCTCGAGAATGGCCGGTCCGCCCGCGCGATGGATCGCCCCGTCGACCCCGCCGCCGCCCAGCAGAGAGCGGTTCGCGGCGTTGACCACGGCATCGACTTCCTGGCGCGTGATGTCGCCCTGCACCAGTTCGATGCGGGCGTCCCCGACCCTGCGCGAGATCGTCGTCATGGTTTCTCCTCCGGACGGGGCTCGAACCGATCGCAGGCGTCCAGGGCGGTGACTTCCTCTCCGCTCAGGGCGCATTTCTGCGTGAAGGGGTTCACCACGAAATGCCGGCAATGGCCGCAGACGCGCCGGGCGGCCTCGCGGTCGAAGATCTCGGGGTCCTTCTTCTCGACGAACTCGATCTCCTCCTCGTCGGGGAAAACGTGGCCGCAGAAAAAGCAGGTCCGGATCTCGCCGACCTTGCGGAACCCGTCGTACTGCGGACGGGTCACGATCCACGATTCCCGTTTGCACTCGGGGCACCAGGCCTCTCTCCGGGTTTCTTCCGTCATGACCTTCCGTTTCCCGTGACGGCGTCGCGGCCGGTCCGCCCGTCCCCGCGGCGGGCGGGCCGTCGTCTCATCCGTTCCTTGACCCGCAGGATCATAGCGATCTTCCCGTCGAAAGACACGATCGTTCGCCGCCGCAGACGCAATCCGGGAGGGATTGCGATCGACCCGAAGTCGAGCGATAGTTCCCGGAGAATCCGGCCGTGCGTCGGCGGGATCCACGGAGGAATCGGCGATGACCAACCAGAACGCAGCCGAAAGTTTCCGCGAATATCTCGAAGAACAGATGGACCTGTGGAACCGGCGTCTGCTCGGAATCGAATCGGAAGGGGCGGCCGGCGCGGATCCGGACCGGTCCGCCGTGGACGCACGGCTCCTGGCGGCCCGTTCGAAACTCGGCGAAATCCTCGCTTCCCTCGGCCCCGACCGCGCCGCGGTCGTGGAAGAGGAACGCGCCCGGGCGCAGACCGTGCTCACGGAACTCGCCCGTCTCTGGGATCGTCGGCGGCAGGCCTGAGGGAATCGGCCGGAGCGGTTCGTTCCGCGCCGGCGCGTTTCGCCCCGATCAGGAACGGGCGCACCGCCTCCCACGCGGGTTTCGGCGCGAAATCCAGGGCCGGATCCGCGGAGGCGCGGAAGAACCCCGCGTCCCGGCGCCAGTGCCGGCCGTCGTAGAACCCCCAGAAGAAGACCTTTTCGACGGCCGGGTATTCCTCGAAGAGTTTCAGCAGCCGGCCGTAGGCGTCCGCCTGGTAGGCGTACCAGCTCTCGAATCCCTCGAAAGGCGCGCCGGGATCCGTCACCTCCGGGGTTCTTCCCCTTTCGCAACGGTCGTAACTGAAATCCAGTTCCGTGATATGGATCGGCAACCCCAGTCCCGCAAGGACGTCGAGCGATTCCCTCAATTCCTTCTCCGGCGGCAGCCGCCCCGTGCATTGCCCCATGTGTCCCATCAGCCCGACGGCGTCGACCCGACCCCCGCGATCCAGCACGGCGCGGATCAGGTCCGCGTATTCATGGACCCGTTGCGGATCGATGAACGGCCACTTCTCGTTGATCACGTAGACGGCGTCCGGATCCGTTTCCACGGCCCACTGGAAGATGCGCGCGATCGCCTCGGGCTTGCTCCAGCCGGTCAGCATGTAGTCGTCGTCCGGTCCGTGCAGCAGGGGGTGGTTCACCAGGTCGTACAACCGGATCCTGCCGCGATACCGTCCGATCACCGTCCGAACGTGTTCCTCGAGCGCGGCCCGCCGTTCCTCCGCCGTCGGCAACCGGTCGTACCAGTCCCCCCGTCCGCTGTCGGGTCGTCCGACGTGCTTCGTGTTGTGCCAGACGACCGCATGGTACTTCAGGTTCAGGCCGTTCTTCTCGAACCAGGCCAGTTCCCGGTCCAGCGTTTCCCACGAGTAACGGTCCCGGGCCTCCCCGTGCACCTTCCAGAGATGACCGACGGCTTCGGTGACGCCCCATGAGAAGGATTGCCGGAAAACCTCGAGATACCTCCGGGCGTTGTCCGGAGGATCCGTCGGATCGATCATCTTCGGATTGAACGCGCTGCCGTATTCCATCGCCGCACATCTCCCGCCCGTGCCCAGCGCCACAGCCGCCGCCAGACGGCAAACGAGGATTCCTGCAGCCTTCACGACCCGGGTTCTCCACATGATGCGCCCTCCCTTCCTCCGCGTCGCCGCCCGCCCGGAACGGCAACCCGGATCTTCTCCGGGATCGCCGCGCCGCCGCAAGAGGGGAAGAAACCGCCCGGGGGTCAGAGTCTCGCGATCAGGCTCTCCGCCGCCTTCTTGCCGGAGAGAAGCATCCCGCCGAAGATCGGCCCCATCCGCGGCCCGCCGAAGGTGGCGTTGGCCGCCATGCCCGCCACGTACAACCCGGGGAACACCTCCCGGGTGTTCTCCAGGGTCAGGGTCTCGGCCCGGTCGGACCACATCGATTTCTCCCCTTCGACCCCGCCGCCGGGGGTATTCAACCGGCCTTCGACCTTTTTCTCGACAACCTTCACCACCTCCGTCGCATGTCCGGTGGCGTCGATCACGTACCGGGCGCGCATCGTCAGCGGATCGACATGCAACCCGGCCATCTCCACCGGCGACCAGTTCAACACCAGCCCGATCACCCGGTCCGGCCGCATCAGGACGTCCTCGGCCGAGATGCAGTTGAAAATCGTCAACCCCGCCTGCACGGCGCGCGAGGTCAGCATCGAGACGGCCTCGATGGCGTCGGCGCCGTAGTGATTCTTCTCGTACCGCTCGTACCGGATGCCGAATTCGTCGAGCAGGGGCAGCGCGGCTTCCTGCACGACGATCTCGTTGAAGAGCATGCCGCCGCCCCACATGCCGCCGCCGATGCTCAGCTTCCGTTCGTACAGAACGACCTTCTTTCCCGCTTTCGCAAGGAAGTATCCGGCGACCAGCCCCGCCGGTCCGCCGCCTACGATCGCCGCGTCGGTCTCCAGGTTCTCCCGGAACTTCCGGAAGAAACGATCGACGATCGCCCGGGTGATGACGACCTCGTCCAGTTCTTTCGATCCCGTCATGAACCCTTCCCCCGTTTCCGGTCTTCGCGGCGGCGCCGGCCGTCTCACTCGGCGGCCTTGCCCTCGTTCGCCAGCTTGTCCTGCCTGCTTTCGATTCCCAGCACCGGCAGGTACGTCATCCGGATGTGCGTGAAACCGAAGGGCACCAGGGTCGCCTCCCGCGCCTCGTCGTCCGGCCGCAGGGGCGGCGGGGGCAGCGCCGGCGTCTGCGGCTTGCCGTTGACGGTGTCGGTCCTCCACTCGGGCAGACGCCGCGCCTTCGTCCGCAGACCGACGGGCGGATGCTCCCAGGGCAGGGAGTCTTCGGGCACGTTCAGCCGCACGAGTTCGAAGGATTCTTCCACTCTCTGCGGATCGATCTCGAGGGCGACGTTCCAGACGGCGTCTTCCGTGGGAACGATGTTCCAGCGTTCCTCGAGCTGTTCGGGCCCCGGTTCCCCTTCCCCGACGTAATGCCATTCGTTCTCGATCGGCAGGGCATACGTCAGGGCGCCCCGCCGAACGGCGACGCCCGGGACGGCCTGGAAACTGCCGCGGTAGACGTCCAGTACGATCGGGATCTGGAACCGGATCTCCACGCGGTCGCCGGGCGCCCACCGGCGCCGAACCGGGGCGAACCGGCCCGGGAACAACTCCAGGCCCGTCTCCCCGCCGTTCACGCGCAGTTCCACGCCGGAGCACCACCCGGGAATCCGGAAATGCATCGTGAACTCGGCGGCTTCCTCGGGGAAAACGAGGATCTCGACCTCGTCTTCGAAGGGATAGTCCGTGCGGACCTCGCACCGGACCCGGCCCGCGCCGGCCACGGGCAGTTGGACCTCGTACGGGCCGTAGTGAACGAAGACCGGCCCTCCGTCCGCCGCCCGCGCGACGGCGTTTTCCACGTAGTTCGGAAACCCGCGCGAGGTGTTCGCGTTGCAGCAGCGCGG
>CAYNBQ010000114.1:0-10066 GCA_964395275.1 uncultured Verrucomicrobiota bacterium | reverse complement strand
GCGCCGATGCGACTGGTGCGCGAAACGCTCTTCGAACTGCAGGAAGCCGGCGTTCTCTCGGAAATCCTCGATCCCGAGACGCAGGAACCCCGGTTCCAGCCCGGCCGCCCCCTGGAATCCCTGACGATCACCGCCGTCCTGCAGGCCCTGGCCGATGTTGGAACCTTCACCCCGGGCATCATTCACGAGGAGGAGTTCCGCGGCGTTCGGGGCCGGCTGGAAAGCCTTCAGACGCGCATCGCCCAGGCGCCCGAAAATGTCCGGGTCACCGAGATCTGAATCCGGACGGGGACCGGCTCCCCGGGGCCGGCATTATCCGAAATACGGCGGTTCGTTGCCGGGCTTCCACTTGATGTTGCAACCGACGCTCGGTTTCTGGTCCGGATCCACGGGTCTCCCCGCGAGCACCGCGTCGATCGCCGCTCGAAGATCCCTGCCCGTAACCGGTTTTCCGTTCTCCGGCCGGCTGTCGTCCAGTTGCCCCCGGTAGACCAGGTTCCGGTCCGCGTCGAAGAGAAAGAAATCCGGCGTGCAGGCCGCCGTGTACGCCCGGGCGACCTCCTGCGACTCGTCGTAGCAGAAGGGAAACGTGAATCCTTCCCGCAACGCCATCTCCTTGAGCTTCTCCGGCGCGTCGTCGGGATAATTCGCCGCATCGTTGGAACTGATCGCCACGATCCCCAGGTCGCTTCCCGCATAATCCCGGCCGAGTCGCGCAAGTTCGGATTGCACGTGCTTCACGTAAGGACAGTGCCGGCAGATGAACATCACCAGCAGCGCCTTCTTGCCCGCGAAGGTCTCCAGGGTGATCGTCTCGCCGGAAACGACGTCCGGCAGTTCGAACGCGGGCGCCTTCGTCCCGAGGGCCAGCATCGTCGAAGGGGTGAGAACCATGATCCATCTCCTCCCGTTTTTCTTCCCTGATACGTTCGGCAATTCGACGGTTCCCTCAGGATAGGGTCGATTCCCCGCCCCCGCAAGCCGTCCCCGGGAAGACGATCTTCCGGCCGCGTCGCGGGATCCGCGCCCCTTTGCCTACGCCGTCCCGGCGGAATCTCGGAAACGGACCAGGAACCCGATCGCGCAGAGGAGGGTGACCGCGATGGGCACGGTGAAGATCGCGCCCCACAAATGCCCGCCGCCGGGCATTTCGAAGAAATCGTAGACCCATCCGCTCAACAGGTTCCCGAGAAACATCCCGAGCCCCGCCGTCGCGAAGACGTAGAGCCCCTGGCCGCTGGCGCGCAGGTCGGGCCGGCTCAGCCGGTCCACGGCGATCGTTCCCCCGATGACCACGAACGTGTAACAGAACCCGTGCAGAAGCTGCGCCAGCACGATCGCGCCGATCGACCGGCCGACCGCGAACAGCGAGAATCGGACCGCCCACGCCAGGAACCCGAGGAAGATCGTCCGCCGGATTCCCCACCGGCGCAACGACGACGCCAGCAGCAGCATCACCGCGATCTCGGAAACCTGTCCCACGGTCAACAGCAGGTTCGCCCCGCTCTCGGCCATGCCGAGCCCGCGGCCCGGTTCCGTCAGAAAGAGCATCCCCAGGTTGTAGAAGATCGGCACCTGGGTCGCGCCGACGAAGGTCACGATCAGCAGCACCGCGAAATCGCCCCGCATCATCGACCCCAGTTCCTTCAGGAAACCGTAGGGACTGCGCCCGGCGCGCAGCGGCGGCGTCGGCGGCAGCCGGAAGGAAAAAAGACCCAGGACGCCGGAAAGCGCCGCGCCCGCGAGCAGCGCGTCCCCGATGCGGCTCCGCCCCGGCGTCGCGGCTTCCCAGAACCGGAGATAGACGCTGACGGCCACGCTGATGAAGACCCATCCGAGGGTGCCCCATACCCGGATGATGCCGAACCGGCGGCGATCCTCGATGTTCCGCAGGACGATCGTGTTGCTCAGGGCCAGCGTCGGGATCGCAACGATCGTGTATGCCCCCATCATCGCGAAAAGTCCGGGGAAGGTCGTCTGGCGCCAGGCCAGGAAGAGGAGACCGGCACCGATCAGGTGGCTCCAGCCGAGAAAAACCTGGACCGGAACGAACCGGTCGACGACCCAGCCCGCGATCACCGGCGAGACCATCGCCCCGATCGCCGACGTGCTGAAGACGTACCCGATCTGCGCCCCGCTGAAGCCGAGCCCGGCCATGTGCCGGGAAAGGATGATCCGCCAGGTCCCCAGAATCGCGAACTCCAGGAACATCATCAGCGAGAGACGAAACGCCGGTCCCTCATGCCACCGTCGGCGCGGATCCGCGTCGTCCATCGCGGGTCACTTCACCAGCCGCGAGATCGCGCGGAAGGCCTCCGCGCGGGCGTCCCCCAGCAGATCGAAGAGGAGACACTCCACCGAGGTCACCCGGGCCCCGAAGGATTCCGCCCGGCGGATGCCGATCTCCCGGTCGACGGCCCTCCGCGAGGAGACGGCGTCGACCACCAGGTCCACCTCGACCCCGCGCGCCAGGAAATCCCGGCAGGTCTGAAAGACGCAGACATGCGATTCGATGCCCGCCACGACGGCGCGCGACCGGCCGAGCCCTTCCCAGGCGGTCAGGAACTCCCGTTCCCCCAGGCAACTGAACGCCGTCTTTTCGATCGGGCGTACCTCGTCTTCCCAGGCGTCCCTGACGGCGGCCACCGTCGGTCCCAGTCCTTTCGGATACTGTTCCGTGGCCAGGATCGGCACCCCCAGAATCCGACACCCGCGTATCAACGTCGCAAGCGCCTCCACCGTGGCGTCGAACGCATCGATCACGGGCGCGAACTTCTCCTGAACATCGACGACGACCAGCGCGATTTCTCCGGGTTGCATCGACCGTCTCCCTCCCGACGGCGGGCCGGGACCGGACCGGCCGGGGCGCGCAACGGCCGCGTTCTTCCCCGGCTTCGCGTCGGCAAACGGCGGTTCTCTCAGTACGTCTCGACCGTGCTCGGCTCCGCGGACCCGCTCGGGTTCCATTCGACCAGGACGATGTTGTCGAAGTCGACGTAGAAGGTCATGTCGCTCTTCGTCGCCCGCGCCCGCAACCAGACGGTCACCTCCGTCCCCTGCGGCGAGAAGGGTTCCATCGCGTAGTAATGGAAAAACTCCCGGCCGTGTCCGGGGGAGATGTACCGCACCGTCGATGCGTTCGGCGACGAGGTCTGACCCGTCGGGTCGTAGCCGATCTGTCCTTCGAACCAGGGATAGGCCACCTGGCTCTTCCTGACCTCGCCCGCGAGCCGGTACTGCTTGGACGGGTCGAGGCCGGTGATCTTCTGGTAGTAGCCGGCGATGTACGTGGTGCCGTTGATCGCCCCGCCGATGATCCGCGCGCCGGCGCTGCCGTTGCCGTAGTCGGGCCCGTACCAGTAGGTCGGGCTGCCCGTGTAGGTCCAGGCCGTCCAGCCGTCCGGGATCTGCCCCGAGGTGCCAGGCGTCCCCAGTTCCATGTCGCCGTTGAACAGCAGGTTCTGCGTCGGGTCGAGCCGTTCCTGCGCCGGCGGCGCCTCGGCCGCTTCCGCGTATTCCAGGATGGTCATGTCCAGATCGAAAAGTTGCGCGGATTGTCCCCGGGGGTTGCCCGCGTATCCCGTCCCGCCCGGGTAATCGTCCGCTTCCGGCAGCCGGTAGCAGTTCATCCCGCCGTGCGTGTCCATCTTGATGTAGTAGACCTCGCCCGGCGTCAGCGGGACCTCCCCCGGCGCGTAGACGACCGCCCCGTACAACCCGCCGGCCTGGAAGGCGGTCGGCATCCGCTTGGCCGGACCGATCTGCGCGCCCCGCGGACCTCCCTCGTGCACCGTGAAGGTGATGTCGAAGTCCCATCCGCGGTCGCCGCCCGCGCCGAAGACGTCCGCCGCCGCCAGGCCGTGGCCCCGGGCCGTGAAGGTCTGGCCCCAGACCTCGGTCCAGAAGGTCAGTTCGCTCGGCAGATCCCACCGCGTGCGGAGCGTCGTGCAGATCGTTCCGTCGTTGTCCGCCCCCACGATGCCGAAGAGATCCTCGTCCAGCGGCGCCCCGCCGTCGACGAAGAGGTTTCCGTACGGGTATCCGACCCCGCCGTCGGCGAGCGTGAACAGGGCGCAGGTCTTCGGGTCCGAACGCTGCGTGTCGCGGATCCGGAAGTGATAGGTGTGTCCCGGAACCGTGGGGACCTCCCCCGCCCGCCAGGCCACGCTCAGGTTGCCGCTGGGTCCGCCTCCGCCCCAGGCGACGTACCGGGTCGGCCCGATCTGATCGCCGCCCGGCAACCCCTCGTGCACCGACACCTCGTAGATGATCGGGTCGCCGTCCTCCGTCCCGGCCACCTTGAACGACACCTTGATCACCGAGGTCCCCTTGGCGCGGAAGGTCTGGGCGAAGGTCTCGCCCCACCGCCAGCTCGCCGGGTTGAAGATCGAGTAGTCCGTGGCCAGAACCACGTCCCGGTCGACCGTTTCATCGAGTCCGACGACCACCTCCTGAACCACCGTTTCCCGGGGAAAGAAAGGCGGTTTGCTCGCGTAAAGGAGATAACGACCCGGCGGCAGACCGTAGAAATCGAAGAACCCGTCGTAGGTGAGGGGACGCCCCCGGGGCGCACCGCACCGGGCCGATCCCCCGGCACCCTCTCCGTAGGGAGCCAGGAAACAGTTGTACTCGTACATCTGCTCATAGGCGGGCGGCCGATCCTGCACCCGGATCAGGACCACGTCGCCCTGGATCGTGCTGTCGAGGATCTGGGGAACCGCCTGGAGCGCCGGCACGATCAGCATCGCCAGCGCCGATACGCCCAGGGAAACAACATGTCGCATCATGAGAAACCTCTCTGGAAATCCTGGCGGTCCGCCCTTGCCGGTCGGCCGCGTCCACACCGCCGGGCCGCCGCAGATCATGCGGGAACCGTTCCCTCCTGACAAGGAAACCGGCGTTCCCCGCTCCATGCTGGCGTGACCGCGTTCGTCGTGGTAAGAGCCGCCTGTTCCGGGGCGAAATGCGCCCCCGCTCGAACGCGAAGGAACCCCAGGGAGGAAACAGGCCATGCCCCGCATCACGATCCTCGGCGCCGGAAGCGGCTTCACCGGGACCCTCACCAAGGACATCATGCTCATTCCCGGCCTCGAACCGGGGGTGCTCGCCCTCGTGGACATCGATCCGGAACGCCTCGAACTGGCCCACGGCGTCGTCGTCAAGACCGCCGAGGCCCTCGGCAGCGAATGGAAGATCGAGGCCTCGACGGACCGACGCAAGGTGTTGCCCGGATCGGACTACATCATCAACACCATCGAGGTCTCCGGCGTCCAGACCGTCCGGTTCGACAACGACATCCCCCTGAAATACGGGGTCAAGCAGTGCATCGGCGACACCATCGGCCCCGGCGGCATCTTCAAGGGACTGCGCACCATCCCCTCCTGGCTCGAAATCCTGCAGGACGCCGAGGAACTCGCGCCCCGCGCCCTCGTGCTCAACTACACCAACCCGATGTCCATGATGACCCTCGCCGCGCTCGTCGCCTGCGACCTGCCCGTCGTCGGCCTCTGCCACTCGGTCCAGGGAACCTCGCGGCACCTGGCCGCCTGCATGGACATCCCCTACGAGGAAATGAGCTGGAACTGCGCGGGCATCAACCACATGGCGTGGTTCACCGAGCTGACCCGCGACGGCGAGGACCTCTACCCCCTGCTGCGGCAGAAGTACATCGACGATCCGGAACGATACGACAACGACAAGGTGCGTTTCGAATTCATGATGCAGATGGGGTATTTCGTCACCGAATCCTCGGGGCATTTCTCCGAATACGTGCCCTGGTTCCGCAAACGCGACGATCTCATCGAAACCTACTGCCGCGCCGAATACTCCGGCGGGACGAGTTTCTACGCCGATTCCTGGCCGGGATGGAGGAAGAACCTCGACGAAAACCGGCGGAAGATCCTCAACGGCGAGAAGACCCTCGAGGTCGACCGCAATCGGAGCCACGAATACGCCTCGGTCATCATCGAGGCCCACGCCCGCAACACGCCCGCCACGATTCACGGCAACGTGATGAACGAGGGACTGATCGACAACCTTCCCTACGACGGCTGCGTCGAGGTCCGCTGCATGATCGACCGCGAGGGGATCCACCCCTGCAAGTTCGGCGCCCTGCCGCCCCACCTCGCCGCCCTCAACCAGCAGCACATGGCCGTCCACGAATGCCTCGTCGGCGCCATCCTGTCGGGCGATCGCGAATCGGCCGTCCACGCCCTGATGCTGGATCCGCTGACCTCCGCCGTCTGCAGCCTCGAGGAAACGCGCCGCATGTTCGACGAACTCTGGGAAGCCGAACGCGATTTCATGCCGGACCTGAAATAGGGGGGGGCGACCCACGCGCCCCTCCCGCCGCGGGCATTTCCCGGGCGATCGGCACGCCGGTCGGAAGCTTCCGCCCGCTTACCGATCCCACCGTCTTCCCGCCTCCTCGACGAGGGGACGCCCCCGTGCGAAGCTCCTCCCGTCAGGTGAAGGACGACGATCCCATGCGACTCCACCCTCGATGCCGGGCAGGACCGTGCCGGCGTGCGATCCTCGCCGCCGTCGCCGCCGGGTTCCCGGCCGCGGCGGCTTTCCCCGCCTCCCCGGCCGAAGCCCCTCCGCCGAATATCGTCTTCATCCTGGCCGACGATCTCGGTTGGCGCGACACATCCGCGTACGGAAGCGCCTTCTACGAAACCCCGAACATCGACCGGCTCGCCGAACGGGGCATGCTCTTCACCCGAGCCTACGCCGCGAACCCCCTCTGTTCCCCCACGCGCGCCAGCATCCTTACCGGCCAGTACCCCGCCCGCATCGGAATCACCGCTCCTCACGGTCACGTCGAGCAGGAGATCTTCGGTTCCCACCTGCGCAAGTCGGCTCCGCCGGGGGTCAAGACGCTCGAACCCGTCTCCGCCACACGCCTGAAACTCGCGTACTACACCCTCGGAGAAGCCCTCCGCGACGCCGGATATGCAACGGCGTTCTTCGGAAAATGGCACCTCGGCCACGACCCGTACATCGCCGTCAACCAGGGATTCGACGTCGTCGAAGGCGGGGGGCCTCACCCCGGTCCGCCGAGCTACTTCTCTCCCTTCCACATGACGCCCTACCTCCAGGACGGGCGGCCGGGAGAGCAGATCGACGAACACATCACGGACCGCGCCCTGGCCTTCCTGCGCCGGAACCGGGATCGGCCCTTTTACGTGAACCTCTGGTTCTTCGACGTTCACGCCCCGTACCAGGGCAAACCGGATCTGATCGAGAAGTACCGGCGGAAGGCCCGTCCGGATTCCCCGCAGCGGCATCCCGTCATGGGCGCCATGGTCGAAACGATGGACGGCTGCGTCGGCCGCGTGCTCGACGAGATCGACCGGCTCGGCCTGAGCGATCGCACCGTCATTTTCTTCTTCTCGGACAACGGCGGCGTGCACTGGCCACAACCCGGCGACCCCGTCCCGATCACCGACAACGCTCCCCTGCGCGGCGGCAAGGCGACCATCTACGAAGGGGGCACCCGGGAACCGCTGATCATCGTCTGGCCGGGGGCCGTCCGGCCGGGCTCCCGGTCCGACGCCCTCGTGTCCAGCATCGACTTCTATCCGACGATCCTCGAGATGACCGGCGCCCGGCCGCGGCCGGGCCAGATCATCGACGGCGTCAGCCTCGTACCCCTGCTCCGGGAGGGCAAGGCCGTCCGCGATACGGTCTTCTGCACCCTGCCGCACCGGGTCCCCGCGGGATCGCTCCTTCTGAATCTTCCCTCGACCTACGTGTGCCGGGGCGACTGGAAACTGATCCGGTTCCACGCCGACGGTCCCGGCGGGACCGACCGATTCGAACTCTACAACCTGAAGATCGACATCGGCGAAACCAGGAATCTCGCCGATTCGCGTCCGGATCTCGTCCGGGAACTCGACCGCCGGATCGAGGAACACCTGAACTCCATCGGCGCCGTCGTCCCCGTTCCGAATCCCGCGTACGATCCGGCCGCCGTCGTCGAGGCCTTCGGATGGCGCGCCGCCGGCACCTGCGTCTTCCTGAAGAGCGACGAAGGGACGCTCGTCGTCCGCAGCACCGGAAAGGATCCCTACCTGCTCACGACCGATCTCCCCCCGCACCCGGATCGGATCACGGTTCGAATGCGCATGAAATCCTCGGCTTCCGGGGAAAGCAGGATCTACTGGGGAACCCTTCGAACCCCGGGGTTTCATCTCGCCCGCAGCGTCGTTTTCCCGATGCAACACGACGACCAGTGGCATGAGATCTCGGCGGAGCTCCCCGTTGCCGGGACCCTCGCGACCCTCCGCCTGGATCCCGCAACCGCCGAGGGAATCGTCCGGATCGACTGGATCGAACTGCAGACCCCCGACGGCCGCCTCCTGAAGCGGTGGGACTTCTCCGACGACGAGTGACGGAACGAACCCGCCGGGATCGATTCCGGTACGCGCACTCCCCCGATCTTCAGGAAGCGCCCCGCCGTCCCGCGATGATCCGTCGAAGCCCGCATCCCCCGAGGAGGACGACCGAGGCGGCCAGGGCGAGCCAGGGAAAGATCCAGCCGGCCCGGGTGAACACCGTCCGACGCGTTCGCCCGTCGATCCGACAGGTCAAGACCCCTTCCTCCATCGCCGGAAGGGCCCCGTGAACGTTCCCGTGGGGATCGACGACCTGCGAGACGCCCGAACTCGCCGCGCATACAAGCCATCGGCCGGTCTCCGCCGCCCGGAGCCGGAACAACGCCGCATGCTGCAGATGTTGCGTCCTCGACCACGACCGCGCATCGAAACTCGGCACGGCGAAGAACTCCGCGCCGGATTCCGCCATCCTGCGGACCACCTCCGTATAGTCGCAATCGAAACAGACGGGCGTCCCGATGCAACCCAGCCGGGTCGGGATCGGATCGAAACTCCGGCCCGGAATCCCATCGTTGAAGAAATGAACCGGGCGGGTCTTGTAGTACTCCCCGAGCACTCCCCCCCGGTCCAGGACCAGGGCCGTGTTGTACCAGTCCCGTCTTCCCGGCCCGACGACCGTCTTCGTGCCCAGAACCAGTACGGCGTCCATTTCCGCGCAAAGGTTCGTGAGGACCCGGAAATCGACCCGATTCTCCCGCACGTCGTAGGGCAACGCGAACTCGGGCCAGACGATCAGCCGGGGCCGGTCTTCCTTCATCGTCCGCGTCAACAGGACGTAGGAAGCAAGCATGCAATCCTCGTTCTGCACCAGCCCCACCCTTGTTCCGGATTCCGGGTCCGCTTCGATCCGCGCCGGGCGGAAAACCCCGAGCAAGACCACCGCCGACGACAGCACCACCGCCGCCGCAAGCGTCTTGCGCCGCAGGAACGCCGCCGAGGCGGCGACAACGAGGAAGGACGCGCCGTAGACGCCGACCAGCGGGGAGAGAAAGGTCGGCCCCAGGGCGGAGCCGGGCGTGATCCACGGAAAGCGAAGGAAGAAGAGTTCCGATCGGTAGAACTCGATGCCCGTCCACAACGTCGCGGCCGTGAGTGCCTGCAACAGCGGGGAGGAAAGGCGTTTCCCCAGGAAATCGAAGGAAAGGCAGAAAAGCCCCGTGAACAATCCGAAGATCGCGAAAAGAGAAAGGGCGGGCGCTCCGAAAAGGTGGAAAAGCCAGTACAGGGCGCCGCCGTATCCCAGGATTCCGTACAACATCCCGAGGTAGAAGGCGGCACGCGACGTGGCGCCTTTCGTTGCAACAAGGAGCCCCGCAAGGCTCGGGAGGATCAGCGGGTACCATCCGAAGGGGGGAAACGCAAACGGAAGGAGCGCCGCGGCCGCAACAACGGTCCCGATCCGGACCCTGAGGTTCATTCTTCGCATCTCGCGTTCGCCTCCGCCGTCGGATCGCCTTCCCGTGAGCGCCGGGGCGCATTCCGGGCGGGACCTTCATCGATCCCGTCGTCAAGCCCCGTCCCTCTTCGCCCGGCATCAACCGTAGGGATTCCTCCGGCATGTGTCATGGCGGCGCCCCGCCGAATGCAAACCCCGCGATCGCGGCCGCGCGTCTTCACTCCCCCCGGCGGATCCGGATCAGGCGGAGACGGTCCCCGTCGAAGATTAC
>CAYNBQ010000113.1:0-10323 GCA_964395275.1 uncultured Verrucomicrobiota bacterium | reverse complement strand
CGGATCCTTACGAGCAATCCGAACGACGCAAAACGCGCCCTGGCGGAGGCCAGCATCGTGGCCACCCCCTGCGACGTGCTTGTCCTGGAACTGCCCGACAAGGTCGGCGCCTTGGCCTCCGTCGCCGGCAAGCTCGCCCGCGCCAAGATCAACATCAACTACGTCTACGGCAGCGCATGCATCTCGCCGCAGACGGCCTCGGAGAAATCCCTGATCGTTCTGGGGGTCAGCGACCCGCGCAAGGCGAACCAGCTCCTGAAGGACTGAACCGGACGGCGCCGGTCGTCTCCCGGCGGCTCGACGGCTCCCGGGGGAATCCTCAGCCGGTCCCGCCGTCGCGAAGGCGAACCACGACGTCGGCCAGCACGCCGACGTCGTCGACCCCGGGATCGACGACCGGAAGGCCCGTCTCCGCGGCGATCGTCTCGATCCAGCGGGCGCGCTCCCCGGGATCCAGGCCCGCGGTGTTCACCGCCACCGCAAGGACTTTCGAAGGATGGATCGCCGAGGCCATCTCCTCGTGAAGTCTCACGAGCCGGTCCAGGGAAGGAATCGCGACCTCGGAATGGCGATGACATACGCGGCCGGCGCGGTGGCAGAGAATCATCCCGTCGGGCGCGCTGCCGTGCAGCAGGCCCAGCGCGACGGCCGAGTAGGCCGGATGCGTCAGCGCGCCCTGGCCTTCGATCAGGCAGAATTCCGCCCCGGCGGCCTGGGAAACGATCCATTCGGCGGCGCCGCTGACGAAATCGGAGATCACGCGGTCGACCGCGATTCCCCATCCCGAGATCAGGATCCCCGTCTGCCCGGTGGCGGCGAACTCGGCCCGACGCCCCCGTCGCCGCAATTCCTCGGTGATCCGCAGCGTGGTGTACATCTTGCCGACGTTGCAGTCGGTGCCGACCGTGAGGATCCGCGTGACGCCCAGGGTGCGCGCGCGGTCCGAGGCCAGCGGGACCTCGATCGGCGGTTCGCGCAGATCGAAGAGGCGCACCCCGCGTTCCTCCGCCCGCCGCCGCAGTTCCGGGTCCGCGCGGAGAAGGGCGTGCAACCCGTTCACGATGTCGAGCCCCGCGTCGATGGCATCCAGCACCTGCGTGCGGATCTCGCCCGTGAGATAACCGCCCGGCGTGGCCACGCCGATCACCAGCTCCGTCGGGCGCAAGGGGAGGGCGTCCGCCACGGAACCGACGATCGGGACGTCCGCGGGCACGCGGAGAACCTCCGCGGCCGACCGGCCCGCACAGGAGGAATCCACGACGGCGACGACTTCTTCCGGACGGAAACACAACACGCCGGTGGCGGTCTTTGCGGCTTCCAGGTCGCGGCGGGATTCGACGGTCAACAACATCCGCCGTCTGCCGATCCGGTCCCTGTAATCGATCCAGCTCATGGCGTCCGCTCGTCGTAAACGGCGATGGCGGCGGCCCCGAGATCCCCGATCCGGGATCCGAGTTCCGAGGGGGCGATCGTGCAGACCGAAAGCGGCCGTTCCCAGGCGAACGACGGAAGCTTCCCGCGCACGCGGTCCATCAGGAACGCCCCGGAATGCACCACGATCGTCCCCAGGGCGATCACGTCCGGGTTGAAGATGTTCACCAGGTTCCCCAGTCCCTGCGCCAGGCGCGTCGTGTACTCTTCCCACAGCTCGCAGGCCAGGGGATCCCCTTCGCGGGCGGCTTCGCGCAGCACCTCGAAACGCAACGCGTCGAGATCCCCTCCGACGCGCCGCATCATCGGTTCGTCGGGCCGATCCTTCAGGATCTCCCGCAGCCGACGCGCCACGTTCAGGCCGGAACAGAAGGCCTCGAAACAGCCCCGTTGCCCGCAACCGCACAACGGTCCGTCGATGTCCAGCACGTGATGCCCGATCTCGCCGGCCCCGTCGTTCGCCCCCCGGTAGATCTCGCCGTTCACGATGATCCCGCCCCCGATGCCGGTGCTCATCGTCAGGTAGATGAGATGCCGGCAGCCCCGGCCGCATCCGAAGAGCCATTCCGCCAGGGCGCCTCCGTTGGCGTCGTTGTCCATCGACACCGGCCGGCCGAAACGCTCCGCGAACA
Source organism: uncultured Verrucomicrobiota bacterium (assembly GCA_964395275.1). Taxonomy (GTDB): domain Bacteria; phylum Verrucomicrobiota; class CALLYA01; order CAYNBQ01; family CAYNBQ01; genus CAYNBQ01. Next base: position 8,260 of record CAYNBQ010000113.1, on the reverse strand, counting down.
TTTCGACGATCGGCGCATCGTGCCAGCCCGGGAGATTCGGCGGGGTGAGAATCCGTCCGGTCGACCGGTCGATCGGCCCCGGCGCCGCCAACCCGATCCGCCGGACGTCTCCGAGCGACCATCCCGCTTCGTCCAGCACCTCCGCGACGGCCCCGGCGATCCGATCCAGCGCGGCCCCCGGCGGGAGCGGTCCCCCGGAACCGTTCCGCATCGGAAAGCGGCGGCGCGCAAGGATTTTTCCGAACCCGTCCACCGCCGCCACGCCGACCTTCGTTCCCCCGATATCAATTCCCAGAATCTTCATCCTCACCCCATTCGTATCCATGTTCCCGCAAAAAGGCCTCGAGTTCCGGCGGACCGAAATCCGGCAGCACGTCCCCGCCGAGCACGGCGCTCGGCGCGCGGCTCTGTCCGGAAACCCGGACCATCTCCCGGTAGGCCTCGGGATCGGCCGTCACATCGATTTCCTCGAACGCAATCCCGCGTTTCCTCAGCCAGCGCACCGCCATGACGCACCACGGGCACCAGGGCTTGACGTAGAGCCGCAGCGGCGGTTTGTCCATGAAAGCATCCTCCCCCCTGGAGATCCCCGAAATCCCCGGATACGACGAAAACTCGAAGCCCGAACACGCGTCCTCCGATTGTAGGAACCCTTCTCACGAAGGGCGATTCCGCGATTGCGCCGAACCGGACCGGCCTTCCACGCAACCGGGGCTTCACTCCCCGGCGACGACGAAGGGCGGATCTTCGTGAAGGATCCGGGTCAGTACCAGCGGGGACCCCAGAGCGTCTCCGGACGGCCGAGCCGTTCCATCACCCGCCGGCCGAGTTCGTCGATCGTGCGGGCGTCTTCCTCCGAGAGTTCCCATCCGACCGCCCCGACGTTCTCCCGCACCTGCGCCGCCGACCGGGCCCCCAGGATCGCCGAGGTCATGCCCGGCTGCCGCAGCAGCCAGTTGACCGCCGTCTGCCCCGGGGTCTTCCCGTACCGCGCCGCGATCGCCGAGAGTTCCTCGACCGCCTCGAGACAACACTCGAAAACCGACCCCTGGAAAAGAACGTTCTTCGCGCGGATGTCCCCCTCCGGGGGTTTGCCGTCCCGCGTGAACTTTCCGGTCAACAACCCCTGCGCCAGGGGACTGTAGGCCAGCACCGCCACGTCGTTCTCCCGGCAGAAGGGAAGGATCTCCGGTTCGATGTAGCGCCAGAAGAGGCTGTAGGGCGGCTGCAGGGAATCGACCTGCGCGGCCTTCATGCACCGGCGGAGTTGCTCGACGTCGAAGTTCGACACCCCGATGGCCCGGACCTTCCCCTCGTCCTTCAGTGCCGCCAGGACCGCCATCGTATCCTCGAACGGGACGGTGTCGTGCGGCCAGTGGATCTGGTAGAGATCCACGTAATCCGTCTGCAACCGGCGCAGGCTTCCCTCGAGCGCGCCGCGGACCTGGTCCGGTTCCGCGTGCCAGAGGGAGAGCTTCGTCGCCACCACGGCCCGGTCCCGCCGGTCGCGCAGGGCCCGTCCGACGACCTCTTCCGAATGCCCGCCGCCGTAGACCTCGGCCGTGTCGATCAGGTTCACGCCGAGGTCGAGCGCGGCATGGATCGCCGCGACCGATTCCGCATCGTCCGCGCCCGACCACTGTTTTCCGCCCATCACCCATGTGCCGAGCGAAACCGTCGACACCTCGATTCCCGATTTTCCAAGGGGTCGGTACTCCATCGTTCCGGAACTCCCCCGCGTTTTGTTTCCACCGCAATATTCCCCGGGGCCCTGGCCCGCCGCCGGTCCCCGAAAAAGAACCCACAGCTTCAAACGGGACGCCGCCGAAGACAAGGCCAATCCACGCGAGCACGCCGTCCGACTCGCCCCCCGGGAACGTGGAACCGGGGCGCGCCGTTTCCCGACCCCCGCTATTCCATCCCGAGTCGGCTGAGGTAGCCGCGTTCGCGCACCCGGCCCAGCATCCAGACGAAGAAGGACGCCCCGGCCGCGAGCCAGACCGCGTTGAGCCCCGTCGCCGCCAGCAGGAGCCGCGGATCGACCCGGCCCGTCTCCAGCGCCGCGCGCATCCCCTCGAAGACGTAGGTCGACGGCAGGAGCCGCGAGATCCACTGCAGCCACCCCGGCAAGACGTCCACCGGATAGAAGACCGCCGAGAAAGGCTGCAACAGGAACGGGATGCCCCAGATCAAGGCCTCCGCGGCCTGGCCGAACCGAAGCACCAGCGCCATCGTGCACATCCCCACCGCCCATCCGAACAGCAACAGGCTCGCCAGGAACGGAACCAGCGCCGGGCCGACGTCGAGGATGTCGAACGCAAAGAAGATCCACGCCAGCAGCCCCAGCACCACCGCCGTGATCGCCGCCTTGATCACCCCCATCAGGCAGGTCGCCAGCATGATCTCGAAGACGCTGATCGGCGAAATGAAGATGTTGATGATGTTGCGGACCCAGATCTCCTCGCTCAACGACAGCGTGATCGCCTGCTGGGACCGGTACAGCACGTCCCAGAAGATCATCGCCCCCAGGAAGAAGAGGACCGCCCCCGAAACCTGCATCTCCTGCAGATAGGCCGTCACGAACCCCCACACGAGCAGGTCCATCACCGGCCAGAAAAAGATCTCCCCCGCCCGCGCGAGACTCCGACGGTAGAGATAGAGATAGCGCAGGACCAGCGCGCCGACCCGGGTCCACATCAGTCCGCATCCTCCCGCGGCGCGGTCTCCCGCAGGACGCCGTCGCGCGCGATCGAAATGAAGACCTCTTCGAGCGATTCGCTCCGCGCCCGCGCGAGCACCTCGGCGGGCGATCCCCGCAACACGATCCGACCCCGCGACAGGAAGAGCACCTGGTCGCAGGTGCGTTCCACCTCCCGCATGTTGTGCGAGGTGTAGATCATCGTCACCCCGCGCTCCTTCTGGATCCGCCGCAGGGTCGCCCGGACCTTGGCCGCGATGTCGGGATCGAGACTGGCCGTCGGCTCGTCCAGGAAGAGGATCTCAGGGTCGTTCAGGAACGCCTTGCAGAGGTTGAGCCTCGTGATCTGTCCCGACGAAAGGGCGCCGGTGACGCGGTTCAACACCTCCGGGATCTCGAAGAGTTCCAGCAGGTCGGTCACCTTCCGCCGGATCCCCCGTACGTTGTACAGGCGTGCGAAGACGTTCAGGTTCTCCCAGGCGGTCAGGTTCGTCGGCAACGAGATGTAGGCGGAGGAGAAGTTCACCCGCCGCAGGATTTCGCGCCGGTGTCTCCGGAGATCGAACCCGAGGATCCGGATCTCTCCCGAGGTCGGCGTCGTCAACCCCAGCATCAGTTGCAGGGTCGTCGTTTTCCCGGCCCCGTTCGGCCCCAGCAGGCCGACGATCCGGCCCGCCGGAACGGAGAACGAGAGATCGTCCACCGCCGTCACCTCGCCGAACCGTTTCGTGAGCCCCCGGACCTCGATGATCGGATCGATCGCCATGAAACCTCCGCCGCACCCCCTCGGATCGGGTCTTCTACTCTCCCACCCCCGCGGCGAAACGCAACCCCGCACCGGCTTCCCCGGCCTCCCCTCCCCCCGGATTCCCCTTCTCGACCCGCCGCGATCGCCCGGGGTATCGTTCCACCCCCGTTTCGGAGGATTCCCGGTCCATGAAGAACCCCCTCGTCCCGACGGCATCGATCCTTGCCACGATCCTCCTGTCCGGCGTTTCCGCCGGGAGTTCCGGAGCCGCGGAGGAGATCGCCCTCGTCAACCCCGGTTTCGAGGAAATCCTCCCCGACGGGACGATCCCGGGGTGGACCGTTCTCGATCGACTCGACCCCCACGGGTACGGTCCGCCCGATTACGACCTGCGTTTCGACGAGATCCGTCCCACGCGGGGCCGGGGCGGCTTCCGTTCGGAGTTCTGCCTGGCCTTCCCCGCGCAGGGAACCTGGACGTGCCCGGTCTTCGCTCACGGCGACGCCGACGGGCGGGGGATCGACGGCAAGGCCCTCGGGAAAGCCGCCGTCTTCCAGACGATCCGACTGCCCGCCGGGACCTGGCGGTTCGCCGCGCGTCTCCGGACGGCCGACGGCGATCTCTTCTCCGCGGCCTTCGCCCTCGGCGTCAACCTCGGCCCGCCCGCCCCGTATGCCCACGACGGATCGACCGGAATCCGCTGGACACGGCCCGACCTCGCCGTCCGGCGCGACACCCTCCGGGGACTGCGCGATCGCGGCGAATGGGCCGAGTATCGCACGGATCCTTTCACTCTGGTCGAACCGGGACCGGTCACCGTCTGGATCCGCTTCGACTACGCCAACGAGAACCAGATGCGCGCCCGATGGCAGGCCGACGACGCCCGCATCGTTTCCGTTTCCCCCGCGACACCGACCGCCGCCGGCGGCGTCCCCTGCGGGGAGCGTCCCCCGACCCCGCCTGTCCGCTACCGGATCGCCTGCGGCGAACCCTCCCCGCGGCTGCAGGACCCCGGGACGTCCCGCATCGTCGAAACGCCGGAGGTGCGTCTCTTCCGCCGGGCGCGACAGGTCCCGCCCGGCACGGAGATCGCCTGGCGACTGCCCCCCTCCGGCGGACCGGCGCTCGGTCATCTTCTGCTCTCCTACACGGGCGAGGTCGTCGTGCGGGTGAACGGCCGGGAAATCGGCCGGTCCGCCGCGGTCCCGGCCGGCCCGCGGCCGACCACCCGGGAATGCACGATCGATCCGCCGGTCGACCCGGACGAACCGGCGCTTGTCGCCGTCCGCGCCCTCGGCGACGAACCGGCCGTGCTGCATGAGCTGGAACTCGGGTCGATGAGTCGTACGGCGATCCGTTGTCTCCACATCGCGGCCGATACTGTGCGGGTCCTCTGGACGATCGGAAGCTGGGACGCCTCCGCCGACGAGTTCCGGTCGGGACCGGTCCCGATCCCCGCGGGCGTGCGGATCGACGATCTCCCGCCGACCGGCCCCTGGGAGATCGCCTTCCGATGCAACCCGCGTCCCGGCCATCGCTACTACCTTCTCCACGCCTTTCTCCGGGGCCGCGGCGCGATCGACGTCGACGCCGACGGCCTCGAGGAATGGATCATGGAAACCCGCGGAATGGAGGTTCTGGACTACGACATCACCGATCGGCTCCGGGCCGGCGGGAACCGCGTCCGGCTGACCGCCCCGGGCGGCCACGATTTCGCCGCGCTGGTGGAGACCTGCCCCGGTGCGGTCGATCCCGCCTCGTTCCGGGCCTCGTTCGAAAGCGACGACGGCACGGCGGATCTCATCACCCGCGTCGCCGAGAACACCTGGTTCTGGCTCCGGGAACTGCACTACGAACCGAGCGGTTTCGTCGACGCCTCCGTGCCCGGCGGCCGCTGGTACGGACAGTACTGGCCGATCGACATCGCCTTCGCCCTGCGCGAATGGCTCTTCTGGGGATACCGGGAGGAGAGCGAACGGATCGTCGATCTCGTCCTGCGCACCGGATGGCAGGGACACGAATCGAACCGCTCGGGCGGATGGGACAACAACGGCGGCTACATCATCGCAACCATCGCCTGCGAGATCGCCCGCCGCAGCCCCCGCGGCCCCGCGGCCGTGAACGATCTGCGGTCCTCCATCCGGTCCTACGCGGACGGCGTCGTCCGGGCCGCCGAAGAATCCCCTTGGGGCCTCATCCGGGGCACCAACTGGGAGAACGCCGGCAACCGGGAACACGGCCCCTGTTACGCCCTGACCACGACCCTCGGATCGGCCGCCGCGCTGCGCAAGGCCGCCCAGCTCGCCGAAACCCTCGGCGAATCCGCGGAGGCGGCGCGCCGGCGGAAGACCGCCGCGGACCTGCGCCGCGCCGCGCTCGATCGCCTCGTCCTCCGCGAGGACCATCCCTGCCCCGGCGGATTCGTCCTGCCCGCCGGCACCTGGGCGTACGGTCTGCGGACCGACGGTTCGATCGAAGACCAACCCCTGGCCGGATATTTCTGGGCGGCCACCGCCGATGCCGACGCCTTCGGCGCCGTCGACGGACGGGATCCCGAACTCCTCGCCGTCTACGACCGCACCCTCGTCCCCGCCGCGGAACTGGAACGGCATCCCCGCGGGCGCCGGAACGTCGTCTCCGGGTACGCCGTTTCCTACGACGGCCCGGAATCCCTCCTCTGCGCGGCGGTTCTCTGCGATCGCGTGGATCTCCTGGACACATTCCTGCGCGGCATGCTCCGGTCGACCGACGTCGCCGGGGACCGGGGATCCGAATACGCGGAACTCTCCCGGTGGGCCTTCGGCGGCCCGCGCACGACCGAGGACACGAACCTCGTCTGTGCCGCCGGCTGGTTGCAGGCCGTCCGCATGCTCCTGGGAATCGACGACATGCTCACCGGCGGACGGCAGCTCGCCCTGGCGCCCTGCATCCCGTGGACATGGCGCGTCGCCCGCGTGCGGGACTGGCCCGTCCGCGTCCGGGACGCCCGCGGCGAACCCTGCGACGCCCTCCTGACCTGGGAACTCCAACGGGACGGCCGCACGGCGACCCTGCGCGTGGCGACATCCAAACCCGTCCGCGGGCTTCGCCTGCGCCTCGGCCCCTTCGACCCGGCGCTGCGTGAATTCGAAGTGACCGTCGACGGGATGCCCGTGCAGCACCGCCGGGAGATCTCCGGCGACGCCGGCTGGGTCCGGACCGCCTGCGACACGGATCCCGGAGGCGTCCTCGTGCGCGCCGACGCCGCGCCGTGATCGTCCCCCGCGCCGCGCAGGGGCTCGACCCGGGCGCACCGCTTCGATAGGCTCCCCGCGCCCTCGGCAAGGAGGACCACAGGCCATGAGAAAACGGAATCGAACCATCCCCATCCTCACGATCCTGTTGCCCGCCGTACTGCTTCTTGCGGGAAACGTACCGGAAGCCCGCGCGAAACAATTCTTCTTCCGCGTGCTCGGGCCCCGATCCAACGCGCCCATCTTTCCGAAAACCCGGTCGGCCGCCGCCACCGACGGAGCCGTCGGAAGCGCCTCGACCGGCACGTCCGACAGCGGGTTCACCGAGTATCCCCATGTCTCCGGGCGGGTCAGTTTCTGCTTCCTCGAAGACCACGCCTGGTTCCCCGGGATCGGGTCGGGCATTCCCATCGACACCAACCGGGTCACGATCGCCGGGACCGTCGCCGATTCCCTCGTCTACGAACCCGACGGCTGCGTCTGGGGGCTCACGGGCAAGGAGTTCGTCCAGACCTTCACGGCGACGGGCCGGGAACTGGTCGGCGTCACCCTGCTGGTCGCTTCCGAACCGGGGCTTTTCCGCGCTTGCCTGCTCGAGGGAGGCCCCGACGGGCGGCAGATCGGGCCCGGACTCGTCTTCGAATCGGGCAGTTCCATGTCCTGGGGCACCGCCCGCTGGGGCGCCGGCATGGCGCCGACCGTTCCCGGGCGCACCTACGCGATCCGGATCCGCCGCGAAGACGGGAAACGATGGACCCCTTATCTGCATTCCACCGGCGACGTCTACGACGGCGGGTTCCTCTACGTCGACGGCCGGCCCCGGCCGGAATCCGATCTCGCCCTCTGGATCGTCGAGGAACCTCCCGAACTCACACGGGCCCTCGTCGAAGGCGCCGACGTCGACGGCTGGGTCTACGACGCCGAGGGGGCGGTCTTCATCCCGCGCAGCGGGAACGTCCGGCTCGTCAGCGTCGACGTCTCCCCGATGAGCCCCAAGGTCTTCGACATGGTGCTGCGCATCACGAAGGCCGACGATCCGTCGAAACCGGTCGCCCCGCCGAAACGCTGCCTGACGGCCGGCCCCGAGAACGGCCTGCACACCGCCCATTTCCTCTTCGGCGCCGACGATTTCCCGACCGCGCCGGGAGAACGGTATCTGCTGGACGTCTACACCGCCCCGCACCACGGGGAGATGGACGACCCGGCTTCGCAACCGCGCGTGCGCCGCGATTACCGCGTCCGGGTCTACGGGGAAACCCGGCCGGGCCGCACGCCGACGGTCTTCAACCCCGAGGCGGCCTTCGAGGGGAACACCCTTGAATTCTCCTGGTCGAGCAACATCAACGTTCCGGCGGTCGTCGAGATCCGGCCCGCGGGGACCGGGCCGTTCCGCCGCATCGAGGTCCCCGCCGGCATCAACCGCGTCACCGTCCCCGACCTGGACGCCGGACGCGCCTACGACCTGCGCCTGACCGCCCGCGGTCCGGCGGGATTCTCCTGGCGCACCCCCCTCTACCGGCTCCGCGTCCCCGGCGATCCCATCGGCCCGCAGGAAACGAGTCCTTTCCCCTATCCCGACGC
>CAYNBQ010000112.1:0-10470 GCA_964395275.1 uncultured Verrucomicrobiota bacterium | reverse complement strand
TTTTCAAACCCAGGTTCTCAACCTTCATGAATAATCCGGGTCAGCCCCTGGGATCCACGAGCCTTCCGCCCCGGCGGACCAGGACGACGTCCCTTCCCCGTCCGGGACGCGCCGCCGGGGGAAGCCCGGGGGTCCGCCCGTCGATCCTCAACCGCCGCAGCGATCCCGCCGCCAGGGCGTCGATGCGCCCCCGCCCGTCCAGCCGGATGGCAAGAATATCTTCCGCCTCCATTTCGACCCGCCGCTCGCGGATCTCCGCGTCCAGCATCACCGGCCAGCCCCGGGCGCGGTCTCCGGCGGAGGCCACCACATGCATCCCGTCCTGGAGGATCGAACCGCAGGGAACGGCGTTCTCCCGGATGCCCTGCCGGTTCAACCACTTCATCACGATGATCGGCAGCGGAAGATAGGGGTCCCCGCCGATTCGGGCCAGCCGGTCCCGCTCCTTCCGGGAGAGGGGTCTTCCGTCCGCCTTCCGCTCCCACGAGCCGTAGAGACGACGGGGGACGCTGACCCGCCCCAGGAAATCCAGGAGCGAGGCGTCGCCGAATTCCGGACGGACGACGATCACCGCCCGGTACCGCTGCGTCCCGAGCCGGGGCGCGCCGTCCGGGTCGGCGGTCAGGGCGCCGTTCTCGATCTCCGTCGTCGGAACCAGGTCGCACCGGAATCCCCGGTTCCAGAGGGCGCGGGCCAGGTCGAACGATTCCACGAACGGTCCCGCGTCCAGGTCCCAGACCCCGTCCGCATCGACCCGGTTCGTCCGCCAGTGGACCGCCGCGTTGTACCCCATCAGGACCAGGATCGGGCAGTCGACCGCGGCCGTCTGCACGTGGTCCAGAAGGGCGACCCGCTCCTCCAGGCGGCGGATCTCGGCGAAGGCGCCCCCGGTTCGTTCGAAGGGATCCCGCCCTCCGTTGGGCATTCCGAGATAGTGGGTGCGTCCGCCGATCCGGACGTTGTTCCAGGTTTCTTCGACGAACGCGCGGATGTCCCAGTCGAGCATCGGGTACATCATGTTGTAGAAGACGGCGCTGCCCATCCGGTGCGCCAGCGCGGCGCGGATCGCCGGCAACGCCCACTCGTCCGTCTGCGCGACGTCCCGGGTCGCCTCGAACCAGTCAAACCCGTTCTTCCAGATCTCCACGCTGTTGCGCGTCTCGTCGATGGCGTGCCAGGTGGGATGCACGCCGACGAAGGCGTCCCCGCCCCAGAACTCCTTCGTGGTCCGGTGGAGATCGGCTTCCATCGAGCCGAACCGACGCCGGACGAAGCCGACCGTCCGCAGTCCCGCACGGATCGATTCGGCCTCGTCGACGCCGATGCCCGGCGTCCGCAGAACGGTGTCGTCGATCCAGTCGCAGCCGGTCGCCTCCCGGTACGCCGCAGCCAGTCCGCGCCCGTACCAGGGCCGTCTCCAGGCGACGGCGAACCGCCATCCCGGCGCCGGCGGGAATCCCCACTCGTCGAAACACACCCCGTCCAACGGGATCTCCCGGTAGAGTTCCCGCAGCCGATCGAGTTCCTCCTGCGCCTCGGGAGCGAAGGGATCGGGATAATCGAAGTCGTACCGCACGCAGACCAGGGCCCGAACCGTTCCCGGCCCTCCCTCGACCCGCCCCCGAATCCGCCCCGGACCCTTGCGTCGGATCCCGACCGACGCGGAGGGGGCGATCACCGGGTTCGAACGGCCCTTCCGGAAGAAGTAGACGCGTTCGATCCCGGAACCGACGACCTCGTACTCGCCCCAGTGATCGGCCGTGCCGCTCTCCCATGATTCGAAACGACCGCGGCCGGCCGGATCCAGTTCGATCTCCACCGGATGGATCACCGAAAGCAGCGCCCCCGGATGCTGGCGGACGAATCCCCGGCGGATCCCGCGCAGATCGATGTCAAGAATGATCCGCAACCCGTTGCGATGGGCCACGCGCACCGCGTCCGCCACGGCGTCGATCCAGACCGGGTCGTCCGCTTCCCGGCCCGAATGAACCGGGGAGAGATAGTAGGTGTCGAACGGCGCGGTGCGCGCCAGCTTCGGCAGAAGCCTCCGGTAACGCCGTCCTTCCAGGATTTCCGGCGTCCATTTCCAGTAGACGATCCTGGGATAGGGCGACGAAGAGACGGGCGGGGGCGTTTCCGGGGAATTCAAGAGATCCGACTCCTGCGCAACGAACGTATCGCGCGCCGCCGATTGTACCCGGGACGGCTCGCGAGACCAGCCCGCGGTACCCCGAACCGCTCCGGCGCGCCGCCGCGGCGGGACCCCGGGCGAAGGCGATCCTCCTCTTTCTCCCCGCGTCGCGGATCCGGCGCTCAGAAATCCGGCGCGTGCGGTTCGGGCAACACCGTGCAACGGGTGCCCTGGAGGTTTCCGCCGACGTACTGGAGCCGGATGTCGTCGTAGTCCGCCACCTGGCTGGCGGGACATTCGAAGGTGATCTTGCGGGTGATGTAGCCCGAATCCATCAGCCGGTTCCGGATGGCCGAACCGTTGTTGGCGATCGTGTCCAGCAGCTGCCCCGTGGCGAACTCGTACATGCTGGCCGCCTCGTAGATCTTCTTCTGATTCTGGCGGCAGAGCATGGCGAGGGCGTCCTGGCGAACCCGCATCCAGGTCGGCGCCGCCATCGTGGCCAGAATGCCGATCATGGTCCCGACCATCGCCAGCTCGGTGATGGTGAACCCCGCCTCTCCCCGTCGGTTTCGAAACATAGTGCTACCCTCGCTCCGTTGCACTGGCAGCACCATTCATGCCGGGCCGCAGGGAAAATCCATCCCGGCCCACGCGGATCGAACGTCCCCCACGAGAACGGAAGGGACCGATCTTCCGGAAAAGCGCGATCCGCGGGCCGATTCTCACCGGAGCGAGGCGACCCTCCGGAGAGGATCTCAGGGATGCGATCCTCCGGCGCCCGATTCCGCGCCGGAAGGGGTCGAATCATCCCGTCGGCCGAAGACGGAGGCCTCGACCTCGTCGAGATACCGCCCGATCGCGCCGGAAGAGGACGCTTCCGTTTCGCGCTGCAGGGCCTCCAGCGTGGCCAGGAGTCGATCCAGGTCGATCGGGGGCCCCGCCAGATCCGGATCGAACCGGTCCAGGTACGTGCTGACCTCGATCCGCCTCTCGACCGCCTCGCGCCAGGCCTTCTCCGCCTCCTCCATGCGGTGGCGAAACGGCCGCATCCGCCCCCGGAGCAGGTCGCGCGCGCCCCGCCGATACAACCGTACGGCCGGACGCAGATCCGGCGGGGCCGTCAATTCCAGCCGGTCGAGTTCCGCGATCACCTGCATCACCGCCCGGCGGAACCAGGGCCGGTCGCGCTCTTCCGCAAGATCCCGGAGGGATAGACGTCCCGCGATCTCTTCCCCGTCCACGTCCCGTCGCACCACCGGGTGCAGGGCCTCCTGCAGACGGAGGGAGAGATCCTCCCCCCCCGATCCCCCGGGTCCCACCGCGTAGGCCGTTCGTACGCACGCCAGCGCCCACCACTGTTCCAGCGCGTCGGCCGACCGGGATCGGAGGGGAAAGACGCCGGACAACCATTCCATCGAAGACTCGTCCGGACGCTTCGGATTCAGGATCAGCCAGCGCAGCACGGCCCTGCCCCCCTGTTCCTCGGCGATCCTGCGCACCAGCACCGAGCCGAAGGCCCGGACGATGGCGAAACGGTCCCCCTCGGCGGGGGTTTCCAGCAGAAGGCCCAGCGGCGGAACCCGGCCCGTGTTTCGTACGATCGAGCCCAGAAGCCGGTCCGACGCGGGCCATCGTCGGCGCCCGTCGATCATCTCCTCGAGCCCCAGCGTCAGCCAGTCCGGCAACCGCGCCGCCCACCCCCGGGAAGGCTCCGAGGACTGGCGGACCATGGCCTCCAGAAGAACCAGGTCCCGCAGAACCTGCCGGCGCGGGATCGGCCGGACCACATCGTACCGTACCGCCGGAACCTGTCCGTCGATCGTCCGGCCCGGAACGCCTCCGTCCCTCACCGAACGGAAGACGAGCGCGACCCCGCTCCGCCTCGGGGGCAGGGAAAGCTCCCGGATCAGGGCCGACGAGAACTCCTCGAAATCGCCGACGAGAAAAGACGACTCGGCCGGATCCTCCGAGACGACCGTGACCAGGCCGGATGCGCCCCGCACCGGCACCGGATCCCCCCGCGCGGCGACCCCGGCGGCGACGCATGCGCAGATCGACCACCCGATCCGACGGAAGAGGCGACGGCGAAATCCCCTCGTCCGGCCCGCATCGATCGATCCTGCGCGCCGCACCGACGGAGTGAAATCAACGGGATGCACACGAACAGCCTACGTCTCCCCCCGGCGCCGGTGTAGCGGAATCCGCGGCGGGGCCGCCCCCCGGGAATCGCCGGCGGCGGGAGACGGCGGAATCGGAAGTCGCGGTCCTACCCGCCCGCCGCGGCCGATCCCGGGCTGTCCAGAATCAACGTAACGGGTCCGTCGTTGAGAAGGGAAACCTCCATATGGGCGCCGAATCGTCCCTGGCGCACGACGATCCCCATTTCCCCGAGGCGCTCGGCCACGCGGGCCACCAGGGGCGCGGCAAGGGAAGGATCGGCCGATTCCGAATATCCCGGGCGTCGTCCCCGCCGGCAGTCGCCGTAGAGCGTGAACTGGCTGACGACCAGGGCCTCGCCCGCCGTTTCCAGCAGCGAACGGTTCATCTTGCCCTCGTCGTCCGGGAAGATCCGCAGGTTCGCCGCCTTGGCCGCGATCCAGTCCGCATCGGCCTCCGTGTCGCCCCGTCGGGCCGCCACCAGAAGGAGCAGCCCGGGACCGATCCGCCCGACGGTCTCCCCGTCGACGACCACTTCCGCATGGCGTACCCGTTGGATCACCGTTCTCATCTTCGCACCCTCTGCGACGCGGAACCGGGCCCGCCTCCCCTCTGCGAGCCGGATCAGGACGCGGTCGCCGTCTTCCCGCGCCGGGGACTCAGCTTCATGTGAAGGAGTCCCGGATGGGGGATCTTCGCCTCGACGCAGTAGGGAAGAAGCTGGAGTTCGGCCGAGAAAACCCCGCCGATCGTCCGATGGACCCGGTCCCGGAGGAATCTCCGGAAGGGGGGCGGCACCGGAAGATGCCCGATCGAGGCCCCGCCGAGCCGGAATGCGGGTTCGGACCCCGGCGATTCCAGCGGGATCCAGCGCAGGGCCGAGACCATCTCGACCCCCAGGATTCGCTCGACCAGAAAGACCGTCGCCCCCTTCTCGTCGAACCGCACGGCCGCCGGCGGGCTGTTCTCCTGCCGGCACCGCTGGATCATGTAGCTGTTGAGATCGGCTTCGCGGATGCTCAGGGCCGCCCCCTGTCCCCGCTGCAGGAGCTGCACCGCCCACCGGCGCGAGGAGAGGTACCGATAGGCCTGGGCGCGCGAGTCGCGGGCCTCCGGCAGCGCCGGGCGCCAGGCCGCGAGAAGCGGACAGAGAATGACGACCACCAGGAGCACGCCGAAGACCGTCCATGCGATCTTCTTCCGGCGCGCCTTGCGCTGCCGTCGAAGACGCGCCTGCCGGATCACCTCCGGAAGACCCGCGCCGCCGTCGGCCCCGGTCAGGTCGAGACGTTGTCCGCAGGAAGCGCAGAAGAGCGTTCCCAGGGTGTTCTCATGTCCGCACCGCGGACAGGGGATCGTGGTACTCATCGCCGTCGGGCCTCCCCTCTTCGCCGGCGGGGCGATTCGGCGCCGGGCGTCCCGTCCGCGGACCCATCCGCGCGTGGCCGTTCGGACCGGGGGAAGCCCACGGGATCAGTCGCCTCCGGAAGCGGCCTTCTTCCCGCCTCCCTTGCCCGATTCCGAGGAACCCGGGGGTTTGTCCTGCTGCTTTTCCTTGCGGGCGCCCTCCCGGTACGACGGGCTGCGGTAATCCGTAGCGTAGAAACCGGATCCCTTGAAAAGGATGCCCGCCCCCGTGCCGATCAGACGCCGGACCTTGCGGGCCCCGCATTTCGGACAGACACGAATCGGCGCCGCGGTCATCGACTGGAACTTCTCGAAACGATAACCGCACTCGCGGCATTCATATTCGTAGGTCGGCATGAATCGAATCACCCCCCCGTGGACGGGTTCGCCCCGACATCCGCGGGTCGCCCCGGTTCACAGAGCAGTTCCAGGGCCACCCAGAGGCCGAGAAAAACGGCGAAAGGCAGAATCCAGAAGCCGAGCAGGCCCACCACGAAAGGACAGAGGGCCGCCGCCAGATGCCGTCCCGGCGCGCGGCGGACCCGGCCCCACAGGAAGAGCGGGTCGGCGGCCCGGACCAGGGGCGTCCCCTCGGCCAGCGCCGCCACGGCCGACAACGCCCAGGCCGTGAAGATCAGGAATCCGGCCACCTGGACGACCGGCGCCAGCGCGGCGAAGATCCGGCTGTAGCGCAACAGGAGCGCCAGAAGCCCCACGAGCATGCCGCCCGCCAGCGAATAACCGGCAAGGAGAACCGCCGCCCCCGCTCCTTCGAACCAGCCCCGGAGCCAGAACCCGCGGGAATCCTCCTCCTCCGTTCCCCGGAGCAGCAACACGATCTGCCCGAGCGCCCTCAGGTTCACGATCGGGATGACCAGAAGGATCCCCCCGACCAACACCTCGCCCAGCCAGTTCTCCCGGCCGAGGACCTTGTGAACATTCTTCGAGACCGTCTCGTTCATGATGATCGACCCTCCGCAACACGAAACGCGGGAAACGTCCGAACGACGCTGCAGCGGCCTCCCTGTCACGGGCGGTGGAGAAGCGGCCCGGCTGCCCGGAACCCCTCAAGCATAGGCAACGGCCGTGCCGTGTCAATGATCCGCAAGGGCCGCGAACCCATCCCCTACCGGTTGCGCAGGACCACGAAGCGGCGCCGCCCCCCGGTCGAGACCCGGAGCAGGATCGTTTCCCTTCCGGAACTCTCCAGGGCCTCGCGCAGCTCGTCGAGCGTACGAACGGGACGACGCTGAACCTCCAGGATGAGATCGTCGGCCAGCAGACCCCCTTCCGCGGCGATCCCGCCAGCTCGAACCCGCACGACGACGATCCGCGCCTCCGGGGCGCCCGCCGCCTGCGCCTCGGCCGGGTCGATCTCCCGCACCTCGAACCCCAGCGCCTCCCAGGGGGTTCCCCGGGCGGCGGCATCGATCCGGTCCATGTCGTCGGGAGACCCGATCGTCGCCACCAGATCCTCCGGTCCCTCCGGGCGAACGACCCGGATCTTCACCTCGGTCCCCGGGGGGGTCGTCGCCAGCATGTTCCGAAGGGCGTTCGCCCCCCGGACGCGCCGGCCGTCGAAACGCACGACGACGTCTCCGTCGCGCAGCCCGGCCGCTTCCGCAGGCCCCCCGGGCAGCACCTGGGAGACCAGCGCCCCTTCCTCGGCGTCGATCCCCAGCCCGCGGGCCAGCTCGGGCGTCAGATCCTGGATCAGAACCCCCAGGAACCCGCGGTCCACGTGCCCCCGATCCAGGATCGATTCCATCACCCCGTAGGCGAGGTTGATCGGGATCGCAAACCCGACACCCTGGTATCCGCCGGTGCGGGTGGCGATGGCGGTGTTGATCCCGATCACCCGCGCGTCGAGATCCAGCAGCGGACCGCCGCTGTTGCCGGGGTTGATCGCGGCGTCGGTCTGCAGGAAATCCTCGTAATAGGCGACGCCGACCCCCGCACGTCCCTTCGCGCTGATGATCCCGGCGGTGACCGTGTGGCTCAATCCGAAGGGATTGCCGATCGCCACCACCCAGTCTCCCACCCGCACCGCGTCGGAATCCCCCAGTTCCGCGGCCTCGATCCCACGCCCGGAGATCTTCAGCACGGCGACGTCGGTCTGCGGATCCGATCCGACGATCCGCGCCCGAAACGTGCGCCCGTCCGCCGTGCGCACCCGGACCGAATCCGCGTTCTCGATGACGTGATGGTTCGTCAACACGTATCCCCGCTTATCGACGATCACCCCCGAGCCCAGCGAGGTGTAGATCCGGTCGGGCGCCCGCAGGGGAATCCGACGCCGGGATCCGCCGAAGAAGAAATCGAAGGGGCTGATCATCTCCCGGCCCTCGATCCGGTGGTCCGCGTAGACGTTGACCACGGCGTCGCCGGCCTGTTGCGCCACCCAGGCGAAGCTGTCGCTCAACGAACGGAGTTGTTCGACCCGCTTGGCCACCGGAGGCGGCCGGCGGCTCCGTTCGAGCCGACGGCTTACCTGCACCAGGAGCAGCGCCGCCAGTACCCCGGCGATGATGACGATCCATTTCCTCTTTGCGTTCGCGTTCATCGATCCTTTCCCGTCTTTCCCGCCGCGTAATCCGTCCGCCGACCGATCCCCGGACGATCGTCCCGGCCCGGCGCGGAACGCCGTGCATTCTGCCGGGATTCGGTCGGCCTGGGAAAAGGAAACCCCCGTTCTTCCCGCCCGATCTTGGACACTCCCACCGCGGCGGGACGTTCAAAGGAAACCTCCGGCCGCCCCGGCGGCACGAAAGGTGCTCCGAATCCGGCCGCATACGGGCGGGACGCCGGCTCGACGGGCGGACCCGCCGGGGGATTGCCGTGGCGGACCGTGTTTTCTGTCCGAGTTGCAACCGATTTCTGGTCTCGATCACGGGGCCGACCCCCGAAGGGGCCTACATCTGTCCGGCCTGCGGGGGACCCGCCCGTCCCGTACACGAGGAGCCTCCGTCCCCGGAGGGAGAACCCGCCGCGCCCAGGCCGAAACCGCGGCTCGCCCGGATGACCAGGCCCCCGGCCCTGCCCCCGTCCGTCGCCGCACACCCGCCTCCTCCCGCCGCCGGATCCCAACCCGCACCGTCGAAACCGGCGCCGTCCCCCGGAAGCAGGAAGAAGAATCGTCGCCGGGGACGCGGCAACCTCCACCGGCGCCGCCGGGGTCCCAGCGGCGCCCTGGCCCTCTTCCTCATCCTGACCTCCGTCGTCACGGGGCTGCTGCTCTACCTGCGCCGCCCGGACGCCGCCGACCTGCGGGATCGGCTCGGGATGAAGGATCCGCCGATCCCCCGGTCCGGCAAGCGCCGGAAGGAACCGCCCGCGCCCCCCCGGGACGCCCTGGCCGCGCTGCAGGCCGGACTGAAACTCCGGCAGGCGGCCTCCTCTTCGGACGGGGAATCGGAGTCGGCCGCCGCCCCGCAGATTCCCCGCTACCGCGTCTGGCTCGCCGACGGGCAGATCCTCGAAGGACGCGTCCTGGAACAGACCCCCAAGTACGTCCGATTCCGGCACGATCTCGGGCCGAACGGCTACTTCGTACAGACCCTCCTGCGATCCGAGATCCTCAACATGGCGCCGACCCGCGGCGTGAACGTCCCCCTGGAACGCAGCGACCGCAGGCTCGCCCAGGAGTTCCGCGGTTTCCATCTCTACAAGCGCCCGCCGTTCACCATCGTCACCGACGATTCCTTCGGCGCCGTCGAACGGAACGTGCGCGTGCTGCAATCGCTCCACCGTCAGTTCCTCACGGTTTTCGATCCCCTGATCGACGACAGCGAGGAAGACCGCCCGATCCAGGTGGTCTTCTTTCGAAACGAGGCGAAGTTCCGCGAGACCGCGGCGCGCGTCTCGCCGCATCTGGCCCGGTCCTCCGGCTTCTTCGACCCCGATCACGACCGGCTCTTCGTCTACAACCAGATCTATTCCGAGGCTTACGCCAACGTGGAACGGCAGATCGAGGCCGTGAAGAAGCGCTACGGCACGAAAGGGCGGCCCGCCGACATGCCCGCCTCCGTGCGAACCGCCCTCGAACGGACCCGCCGCGAGATCGCCGGGGCCGCCAGCGAGGCCACCTACCGCACCATCCGCCACGAAGGCGCTCACCAGCTCTTCTACCACTTCGGAATCCACGATCGGAATCGTCTCGATCCGACCTGGCTGATGGAAGGCCTGGCCATGTACTGCGAAACCCCCCGCATCGGGCGCCGCAACCCCGATCGGATCCGCACCCTGCAGGAAAACCCCGAACGGATCGATCTGAAAGAACTCCTCGCCTATCGCGGCGGCGAAGCCTGGAACCGGATGAGCGACGAACGCCTCCTGCTCGCCTACGCGCAGTCCTGGGCGCTCGTCTACCTGCTCATGGACAAGGACTACCGGCCCGGCTTCTTCGCCTACCTCGCCGCCCTGCGCGACAGCGAACTGCTGGATCCCCCCGAGGAAACCGACGATCCGGTCGCCGACCTCGCCCGGGCCGTCGGCGTCCCCGCGCAAGAGCTCCGGAAGGCCTACGACGAGCTGCTCGCCTCCTTCTGATCCCCGATCCCCCCGTTGACAGTTCCCGGCGCGTTTCCTATTCCTCGGCAGGTTCGCCCGCCGAAAACCATGACCCGAAAGAAGACCGCCAGGAAACCCGCTTCGACGTCGCCGGCCCCGCGGCCGACGGCCGAATCCCTCGCCCGGCAGCAGCGGGACATCTCCGTCTCCGAGTTTTTCACGAAGAACCGCCATCTCCTCGGTTTCGACAATCCGCGCAAGGC
>CAYNBQ010000111.1:0-10652 GCA_964395275.1 uncultured Verrucomicrobiota bacterium | reverse complement strand
TATTGCGGAATCGCCCCGCGGGCGGGACGAAGGCGGACGTTCCGTGGTCGCCCGAACGGAGTCGGGCTCCCACTTTGAGTTGCGTGGGAAGAGAGCAGGAGGCCGATCCCGGCGTGCGCTACGCAGTCGAGCCGGTGCGGGACGAAGTAGGGTCGGCCGATCCGTGCCGCCCGCGAAGGCCAGCCCGTGGATCCGCGACGCCCCCGCGCCCCGGGATTTCGAACGCGCCGCTTCCCCGTTGCCGTGGCATCATCGGCCCGGAGGTTTCCCATGACATCCCGACCGAATTTCATCGTCATCCTCACCGACGACCAGGGATACGGCGATCTATCCTGCATGGGATCGGAGTTCGTCCGCACGCCGAACCTCGATCGTCTCGCGGAAGGGGGCATCCGGTTCACCGACTGGTATTCGAACAGCCCCGTGTGCAGCCCGAGCCGGGCCTCGCTGCTCACGGGACGCTACCCCGGCAACGCGGGCGTCCGATCCATCCTGGCGGGCCACCGGACGGCAACGGGCCTTCCCCCCTCGACGCCCACGATCGCAACGGCTCTCCGGGATCTCGGATACCGCACCGCGATGAGCGGCAAATGGCACCTGGGGGCCCGCCCCGGCAACCGACCTTCCGCGCACGGCTTCGACCGCTGGTACGGGTTCCTCGCCGGATGCATCGATTACTATTCGCACATCTTCTACTGGGGCATGAACGTGCCGGGACCGGGCGTCAATCCCGTGCACGACCTCTGGGAAGACGACCGCGAGATCTGGGAAAACGGACGCTATTTCACGCGGCGCGTCACGGACCGGGCGGTCGGCTACCTGCGGGCGATGGCCGACATGGGAGATCCCTTCTTCCTGTACGTGGCGTACAACGCCCCCCATTACCCGATGCACGCTCCCGAAAAGGCGATGCGCCGGTTCGATCACCTTCCCTGGGATCGCCAGGTCATGGCCGCCATGCTGTCGGTGATGGACGACGGGGTGGGGCGCATTCTCGACGAACTCGACCGGCTCGGGATCGCCGAACGGACGTGCGTCTTCTTCACGTCCGACAACGGGCCCTCGCGGGAATCGAGGAACTGGCTGGACGGCACCCCGGACCCGTACTACGGCGGCACGACCGGGCGGTTGCGGGGCCACAAGTTCAGCCTCTTCGAGGGAGGCATCCGCGTTCCGGCCCTGATGCGGTGGCCCGACCGGATCGAGGCGGGACAGGTCCGCGACGAGCCCTGCGCGTCCATGGACATCTTCCCGACCTTTCTGGACGCGGCCGGCGGCGATCCGTCCCGGTACGGGATCGACGGGATGGACCTTCTGCCCGTGCTCGCGGCGTCGGAGCCGATGCCGGAACGGGATCTGTACTGGGAAATGCAGGGGCAACGCGCCGTGCGGCGCGGGCCGTGGAAACTGGTCCTGGACGGGCAACTCGTCGAAGGCGAGCCGCCGGCCGACCCGGTCTGCCTCTCGCGGCTCGACCGGGATCCGGCCGAATCGGAAAACCTTGCCCAGGAACACCCCGATGTCGCCGCCGACCTCGCCCGCGCCGTCGGGACCTGGTACGAAGCCCTCGAAACCCGCTGGAACCGCGGACGGGACGGGGGAGACCAAGTCAGGTCGGACGAATGACCTCCCCCGCCGATTCGTTCGTCTCGCGGGTGGTGGATCGCCGTGGACAACGCGCGTCGCTAACCCTTCCGGATCTCAGTACACCTCCAGCGTCGTCGGCGCCGGGACGATCGCCGGTTCGTACGGTTTCATCCAGCCTCGGAGCTGGCCCAGGTAGAAGGGGACGAACGAATCCCCGGATTTCTTCCCGTCGGCCGGCGCCCCCTCGTTCGTGAAATGCGTTCCCACCACCGCGAGACGGCCCCGGTGCACCACGAACGTCGGGGCGCCGGAATCGCCGCTCATCAGGTAGGCCTCGTCTTCCCCCACGCCGCCGCTTGCGTCGAAGATGAACTCCAGCACCCGGGCCTTGCCCGTTTCGTAATTGTCCGCGATCGCGTCGATCGTGTTCCGCCCCACCCGATGCGGGCGGCCGTACACCCAGATCTCGCGGCCGAGATAGTCGTCGTCCTCGGGCAGAACGAAGATCGGGTAGACCGCGATGCCGTCGGAGGGGTCGAGGGGCGAGGTCAGCCGTCCCAGCCACAGATCGGAGTTCAGGCCCTCGTATGTCGTCCGCCGTCCCCAGGAATCCACGGTGTAGGTGTGAAACGCGTTCGTGGAATTGCCCGGGTAAAAGGTGACCGAGGCTCCGGATTGCGGATGGTAATGGTAGGCGCTGAGGAAATGTACGGGCGAGATCATCACCAGCCATTTCTTCGTGCCGCCGGGATCCGTCGCGCGGCCCACGCCCGACCAGTCGAGTTCCTCCCCGATGAAATCCCGGTCCGGCCCCTCGTAGAACCGGTCGTGCCGAAAGGCCCGCGCATGGTCTCCCCCGACACCCTGCAGATACAGGTCGGCGCGCGCGGCGGCGACCGTCGCCAGCCACAGCGACAGGATCGCCGCCGGCCTCGTAACGCGGATCAGTTCCATTCCGTGAGCCAGTGACCCGTTTTCACCCGGTCGATCCGGATCCTGCGGGGCGAACGGACGGTGATCGTGCGGCTCCTGCCCGGGCGCAGATCGAAGAAGTTGTCGCTGTAGAAATTCTCCTCGTCTCCGGGCAGATCGAGGTGCAGGTAGCGGGCGTAGGCCCGCGTCCGCACGCGGAAGGAGGCGAGCCAGCCCCCGTCCGTCTTCTCGGGACCGGAAAGCGGCGAGACTTCGACGCGCGGATCCGGCCACGGAACCTCGTGCCAGAGTTCCGGGAACCAGGTCGTGCCGGTTTCGGGTTTCCCTTTCACCTCGGCGTAGACGTAGGCGTCGGGCGGCCAAGGGGTCTTCGCCGGCAGCGTGCCGACGAGCACGACCCCGTTGTCGGGGACGCGGATTTTCTTCTCCGCGGCCGCCGGGCGTTTCCCGGTCACCGTCTCGATGCCGAACCGGACCGTCAGGGAGAGATCGCGCGGGAGATCGTTGATCGCGCGGATCTCGAACCGTTTTCCGTCTTCGGACCGGCAGATCGACAGCAGCAGGGGCGAACACGCGCGCCGCGCGGCGTAGTAGACGGGTTTCGGCAGCCCGTAGTAATCGACCGACGCCCAGCTTCCGGCGGGCCAGGTGTCGTTGAACATCCAGTACATGGCTCCGCTGTTCCAGAACTTGCGCCGGCGGTGATTCTCGAATTCCTCCCGGAGAATCTCCGCGTGGACGGCCATTCCCTTCTTGAGGAAATCGCGGACGCCGTCCAGGGGGCCGAAGAGACGTTCGGCGGCCTTCATCTGCACCTGGACGAAGGTTTCCGGAAGGGTGTTGTACGGGTTGTCCTGGACGTGCAGTTCCCAGACGTCGTCCACGGGCCAGAGATGTTCGTCGGGAATGAACCGGCGCAGCGACCGCCAACGGACCGGGCCGTGAAGTCCGAATTCGGAGTTGAAGACGGTGTCGATCCTGCGGATGTGTTCGCGGAACCGGCGGAGATCGTCGACGAACGCGTCTTCGAAACAGGACGCGTGGGTGTCGCCCGAGTGCCGGTCGTTGCCCAGGTCCGTGAGGCTGTGCGGACTGGCCGGCCGATAGGGGCGGGTCGGGTCGAGCGTGCGGGTGATGCCCGGGATCACCTCTTCGAAGATCCGGTCCCCGTGGGAAACGTTGAAGCCGGCGCTGCCCGTCTTCTCGTTGCCGCCGCACCAGTAGACCACGCTGGGATGATTCCGCAGACGCCGCACCTGCCAGGCGGCTTCTTCGGCGACGTTGCGCAGGAAATCGGGATTCCCGTCGGGGTAGTCGCTGCAGGCGAACATGAAATCCTGCCAGACCATCAGGCCGTGGCGGTCGCAGAGGTCGTAGAACCGGTCGTCCTCGTAGATCCCGCCGCCCCAGACCCGGAGCATGTTGAAATGAGCGTCGCATGCCAGGGTGAGGAGGCGTTCGTAGCGGCCCGGCGGAATGGTTCCGGGGAAGCAATCGGGGGGCACCCAGTTCGCGCCCTTGCAGAAGATCTTCCGGCCGTTGATCCGCAGCGTGAACGAGAGCGCCTGGTTCCCGAGGGGTTTTTCGTCGATCTCGATTTCGCGGAATCCGAAGGTCCCTTCCACGCGGTCCCGTGTTCGCCCCTTGCGCACGAGATCGATGCGGTAGCGGTAGAGATGCGGTTCGCCGTGCCCGTTCGGCCACCAGAGTTTGGGATTCGGCACGCGCAGGTTGACGAACGACTTCTGCCCCTGGACCTTCGCCGTCGTTTCGATGTCGCAGCCGGGGCCGGCGATCCGGATCCGGTACGTGCCGCCCGGCCGCCGGAGTTCGCGTTCCCCGGTGTCGGTGAGCTGTTCGTCGTCCGCGTCCGGGCGCCGCGGCCGTTCGTCGAGGGTGAGTTGAATGAGAACTCGGCCGTCGTTGGAAGGCCGCACGAAGGTTTCGGTGATCCGACCGGGGTCCCATGCCTCGATCCGCACGCCGCGCCAGATCCCCAGGGCGGGGAGATGCGGCGCCCAGTCCCAACTGAAATGGCACTGCGCTTTCCGGGCGAAGATGCGGGGGGTGTAGAAACACGCGAAATAGGTTTTCCACGGATTCTTTTCGATGATCGGGGTGGTCGCCCCGACGCGCACGACCAGGTGGTTGGGGCCGTCGGCGCGTAGGATCCCGCGGATGTCGAACCGGAAGGGCCGGAACATGTTGTCGGTCCCGCCCAGCCGCACGCCGTTCAGCCAGACGGTGCCGAAGGTGTCGATTCCCTCGAAGACGAGTTCGACGTGTTTCCGGGCCGCGATCCGGGCGGGGACATGGAACGAACGGCGGAACCACCAGTCGCGCTGGGTGGTCCAGGTGCATTTTTCGACGTTGTCGCCGACGTACGGGTCCTCGATCCGTCCCGCCTTCAGCAGATCGATGTGGATGTCGCCCGGAACCCGGGCCTCGATCCACTCGATCCCCCCGGGGGAACGTCCGTCGAAGGGTACGAGGGTTTCCCCCTTGTTCGGGGGCAGGTCGGCGACCTGCCAGGATCCGTCGAGCCGGAGTGTCTGAACTGCCATCGGAACGCGTCCTCCTGCCGGGTTGGGTCGCAAGGGATGCGCAGCAGTGTCGGGAAAGAGCGGGCCCTTGGCAATCCCGCGCGGCCCCCGGAAGCGCGACGCCCCGTCGCGTAATGACCCGCGAAGGACGACCCGTTGAAGATGCGCTGAAGGCGCATGGGTCGTCAGCCCGGGGCAACGCCCCGGGGATGGCGATCGCAAGCCGTCTCCTCCGCGCTGAAGGCGCGGCACTCTTCCCCCGTTTGGGCGGCGCGCCTTCAGCGCGCGAGAAAGGGTGCGGACGGATTTCCCGGGGCGTTGCCCCGGGCTATCGGGTTGCGGCCCTTCAGGCCGCGTTGTGCGGAATCGCCCCGCCAGCCGACGGGGGGCGTCGATCGCCCCGCAGGTGCGGGGCTCCTACTTTGGGTTGCGCGGGTAAAGAGAGCAGGAGGCCGATCCCGCCTTGCCCTGCGTAGTGCCGCATTTGCGGGACGAAGGAGGAAGTACCGCGACTGCGGGACGAAGCAGGGTCGGCCGACCCGTTCAGCCCGCAAAGGACGACCTGCCGGAGCAGGGCTGACCCCGTCGCGTTCCATCTGACGAAACAGGGAAGGAGGGGGACCGGTTCCTTCTACGAGCCTGTGCTTCGCTCCGGCTCCGTAAAGGGACCGGTCCCCGGCGCTCTCGCGGGTTCGCGGGCGGCGACACCGTGAGGCGTCCTTCGCCCGGCGCCGTTTTCAGCGCAGGCTCAGGGAATTGGATTCGCCGGGACGCTGCGGCATCTCCGGGGCGGGCGGAATCTCCCCGCGCAACATCCGGCCGATCTCGCCGGCGAGCCAGAGGTACTGGTCCGTCGGCAGCCCTTCGTACGTCAGGAACGGGCTTTCCCCCACGGGCGGATCGTTGGTGCACTTGAAGATCGCGGTGCCTTCGTCGATCTCGTCGAACATCGCCACGTAGAGCATCTCCGCACCCGCGTTCTTCAGGGAAACGGCCTGCGTCCAGAGGAACCGCCCGCCGAGTCGCGGGATCTGGTCGAGCGGCGCGGACTTTCCGCGTGCCTTCATGAGGTTGTGCCAGCTGAACCCCGGGAAGACGACGGGCAGATAGTCCAGACCGCGGTCGTTCGCCCAGGCGATGTCCGGCGCAACGGTCTGCGCCGCGTAGGCCCGGGCCCCGGCGGGGGAATCGAACCGGCCCACCGACCAGGGACTGACGATGTCGGCCGTGGCGATGATCTCGTGCAGCTTCGGGTCCGCGACCGCGTCCCGATCCAGGGTTCGCCAGTAGGTCGGGACCCCGAGCATGACGGCGTTGTCGCCGTAGACGGGATCGTCCCGGAGAAACAGGACGAGTTCCTCGCATTCCTCCAGGGTGTAGCGACGCCCGTCGGAGAAGCCGACGCCCCAGACGGCGACCAGGGGTTTGCCGTCGTGGTGGAGGTATGCCGGATCCGTGCGGATGCGGACGGTGTCGACCAGCCATTTCCAGTCTTTCATAATGATCGAGTGGATTTCGCCGGGACCCAATCCGGAGAGGTCGTACATAATCACCCAGGCCCGGCCGGTTTCGGCGGCCGCCGCGCGGACGTTGCCCAGAACGACGTTGCGATGGTTTCTTGCCTGCGCCGTGCGCAGGTCCGTGCCGAATCTCTGCAGAAAAACGCCGTCGATCCCGTGCCGGCGCATCCACTGGAAATGGCGGACGACGGTCTTTCGAAGGTACGGGCTGAAGAGATGGGCGGTCGACCCGTCCGCGTGCAGGAAGGAGGTGGCGAACTTCTCGTCGGGATCCATCTCCGCGAGGTCGGGCCAGAGGTCGAAGGTGCAGTGTCCCGGTTCGAGGAGGGAAGGCGTCTCCCCGTAGTGGACCCATCCCCGTCCGGAGCCGTCGCCCGCGGCGGCGAACCACCCCTGGTATCCGCACAGGACCTTGCCGGTCAGGGTGCTTCGATCGACGATGTCATCGCCGCCGGCGAGGGGCGACGGGGTCGCGGATGAAAAGGGCGGGGACATCAGCAGAACGGAAACCGCAATGAACTCGAACGGTCTCGGGAACAGGCGATTCATTCCAATTCCTCGGCTCCTTTCGAAATCGTCGCACGGGGCCGGCCTGCAGGGCCGGGGATTTCCCCCGGCCGGATCCCCCCGGTGGACTCCGCGGCAACCCTACGCGAAGATCCGTTCCGCGGCCAATGTTTCGCGCGCGCGGGGATCCCGGCGCGGCGAGGTTGAATTTTCGGCGCGGGTCGGTGACGGTTTCGTGCGTCCGGGAGGGGAACGAACGGGAGCGAGGACCTGATGGCGGCCGGGAAAACGAAACGACTCCACAAGGAACTGAAGCTTTTCGACGTCTTCGCGATCGCCGCGGGCACGACCCTGAGCGGCGGGTTTTTCCTGCTGCCGGGGCTCGCGGCGAAGGAGGCGGGGCCGGCGCTGGTCTTGGCGTACCTGCTCTCGGCCATCCCGCTGATCCCGGCGATGTTGAGCCTGGTGGAGTTGAGCACGGCCATGCCGAGGGCGGGTGGGATCTACTACGTTCTGGACCGGTCCCTGGGGCCGCTGGTGGGAACGGTCGGGGGGATCGGAACCTGGCTGGCGCTCATCCTGAAGGTCGCGTTTTCCCTGGTGGGGATGGGGGCGTACGTGCGGCTTTTCTTTCCGCAGGTGCCGATCCTTCCGTTCGCCGTCGGCATCGCCCTGGCCTTGGGGGTGCTGAACCTCTTCGGCGCCGGCAAGAGCGGGAAACTCCAGATCTACCTCGTCTGCGGCCTGCTGGGCATCCTCGCCTTTTTCATTGCGAAGGGCATTCCGAGAATCCAGCCGGCGCATTTCGAGGGATTCCTCGACGCCGGATGGTCGTCGATCCTGTCCACAGCGGGTCTGGTCTACATCAGCTACGTCGGGATCACCAAGGTGGCGGGCCTGGCGGAAGAGGTGAAGGATCCGGAGCGCAACCTGCCGCTGGGGATCTTCCTGGCCCTGGGGACCTCGCTGGTCATCTACGTCCTGGGAACCCTGGTCATGGTAGGGGTCGTCCCGATGGATCGGCTGATGGGGGATCTGACGCCGGTCGCCACGGCGACGCGCGAGTTCGCGGGGGGAATTGGGGTGGTCTTCGTCTCGCTGGCGGCGGTTTTCGCCTTCATCTCGGTGGCGAACGCGGGAACCCTGAGTGCCTCGCGGTACCCGATGGCGATGAGCCGCGATCACATGCTCCCGGCGGTCCTGGGGCGCTTGGGCCGCCGGGGCACGCCGATCTGGTCGATCGCGGCGACGGTCGGCGGGATCGTCGTGATCCTGCTGCTTCTGCAGCCCATGAAGATCGCGAAGCTGGCGAGCGCTTTTCAGCTCCTGATGCTTGCGGCGATCTGCCTGGCGGTGATCGTCATGCGGGAAAGCCGGATCGAGTCGTACGATCCGGGGTACCGTTCGCCTTTCTATCCGTGGATGCATCTGCTGGGCGCCGGCGCATCGGTCTGGCTGATCGGCGAGATGGGCTGGTTGCCGATCGTCTTCACGCTGGGGCTTGTCGGTCTCGGGGGCGCCTGGTACTGGTTCTACGTGCGCGGGAACGTGGCGCGGAACGGCGCCATCTATCACATTTTCGAGAGGCTGGGGCAGCAGCGCTACGAGGGCCTGGACCGGGAATTGCGGGAAATCCTCAAGGAAAAGGGGCTGCGCCAGGCCGATCCCTTCGACGAGGTCGTCGCCCGCGCCCACGTGCTGGATCTGGATGAACCGCTGGATTTCGAAGAGGTCGTCCGCAGGGTCGCCTGGTGGCAGAGCAGCTTCGTCCCCCACAGCGCCGAGGAGATCTCCCGGCGCTACCTGGAAGGCACGTTGATCGGCGAAACGCCCGTGACCCACGGGGTGGCCCTGCCGCATCTGCGGATCGAGGGCCTGCAGCATCCGGAGATGGCCCTGGTGCGTTCCCGTCCCGGCGTCCGGATCGCGTTCAACGATCCCCTGATGAATTTCGAGGAAGACGAGCTTCTCGTTCACGCGATCTTCTTCCTGATGAGCCCGGACCACGATCCGGCGCAACACCTTCGGATCCTGGCCCAGATCGCCGGCCGCGTGGACGAAGAAGGATTCGCGGAAGACTGGATGGCGGCCCGCGACGAACAGGAGTTGAAAGAGGTGCTCCTTCGCGACGAACGAAGCCTTTCCCTGCGCATCCGCGCCGGCGAGCCGAGCGGCGGACTGATCGGGAAAGGACCCGACGACCCCGGGATCCCCGAGGGATGCGTCGTCGCCCTGTTGCGCCGGGGAGGCCGGATCCAGGTTCCGACCGCCGAAACGGTCTTCCGGTCCGGAGACCGGATCACGGTCATCGGTCATCCCAGATCCATGCGGGAGTTCGCGCGGCGTTTCGTCGGCGTTCCGGAGGCGGATCGAGAGGACGGATGAAAAGCGATCATGCCGCGGAGGGGAAAGCCGGATCCCGCGGGACGGCGCTGATCACGGGCGCCTCCAGCGGGATCGGGGAGGCGTTCGCGCGGCGGCTCGCGCAGGACGGCTGCGACCTGGTTCTCGTCGCCCGGCGGGAGGAACGTCTCCGGCGGCTGGCGGACGAGCTTCGGGATCGCTTCGGAATCCGCGCCGAACCGTTCCGCGCGGATCTGTCCCGGTCGGAAGAGATCGAGCGCGTCGAGAACCGGATCCGGCAAGAGAACGATCTGTCGCTGCTGGTGAACAACGCGGGGTTCGGGACGACGGGAGCGTTCGCGGAGATCGACATCGGCCGGCAGCTCGACATGATCACCGTGCACGTGACCGCCCCGGTCCGGCTGTGCCGCGCCGCCCTGCCGGGGATGATCGACCGCGGCGCCGGCGGGATCATCAATGTTTCGTCGATCGCCGCCTGGTGGCCGGTGCGCAACGGGGCGACCTATTGCGCGACGAAGGCGTATCTGCTGAGCTTTTCGCGGTCGTTGCATCGCGAACTCGACGGGACGGGTGTGCGCGTCCAGGCGCTGTGTCCCGGGCTGACGCGCACCGGGTTCCACGACACGGAGGAGTTCCGCCGCATCGATCGGAGCGCCTCGCCGCAGTGGTTGTGGCTGAGCGCCGATCGGGTCGTGTCCGAATCCCTCAAGGCGCTGGACCGGAACCGCGTGATCTGCATCCCCGGCCGCCGGTACCGCATCTTCGTGCGGCTGGTGCGCAACGGGCTGATGCTCGCCGTGATGCGCAGGATGCGCGACGCATGGCACGCCGTACACGAGCGACGCCCCGGGACGTCCGAAGGCTGAGAAGAGGGCCGCGTATCGCCCCGCAGATGCGGGGCTCCTACTTTTTGGGTTGTATGGGTAAAGAGAGCAGGAGGCAGACCCCGCTCGGCCGACCCGATGTTGCGACGAGCCGTGGCGTCTCCACGAGCGGCCCCGCGTAAGGGGAAAGGCCCGCCGGCAAAGGAGGAGTTGTTGCACCCAGGGAACCGCTCCCGCCAGCCGACGGGGGGCACCGATCGCCCGACAGGGGTCGGGCTCCTACTTTGGGTTGCCGGAGGGAATATAGAGTAGGAGGCCGATCCCGGCTTGCCCTACGTAGTCGCGCCGGTGCGGGACGAAGTAGGGTCGGCCGA
>CAYNBQ010000110.1:0-10719 GCA_964395275.1 uncultured Verrucomicrobiota bacterium | reverse complement strand
GGTTTCCGGCCCGGGCGCCGGCCGCTCGGGGATGGGCGAAGAGGTCTTCATGAGAGTGGCGAACCGGTTGTAGCCCGGACGGTTCGCCGCCGTCGAGACCTATGGGTCCGTCGCATGCCGGGTGCATCCAGGAAAACGGCCCGTCCCACGCGGGGCGGGACGGGCCGGCCGGAAGCGGCGATCAGATGTCGTAGTAGAGGAAGAACTCGTACGGATGCGGCCGGAGCCGCAGGGCGTCGTCCTCGTTCACCCGCTTGTACTCGATCCAGGTCTGGATGACGTCTTCGGTGAAGACGTCGCCCTTGAGCAGGAACTCGTGATCCTTCTCCAGGGCCTCCAGGGCGCCCGCCAGCGAGGACGGCACGGTCGGGACCGCGGCCAGCTCCTCGGGCGGAAGATCGTAGAGGTTCTTGTCCATCGGATCGCCGGGGTCGATCCGGTTCTGGATTCCGTCGAGCCCGGCCATCAGCATCGCGCTGAAGGCGAGGTACGGGTTGCAGGAAGGATCGGGGAACCGGACCTCGACCCGCTTGGCCGCGGGCGAGGCCGAGTAGAGCGGGATCCGGATCGCCGCGCTGCGGTTTCTCGACGAGTAGGCGAGATTGACCGGCGCCTCGTAGCCGGGAACCAGGCGCTTGTAGCTGTTGGTCGTCGGGTTGGTGAAGGCGCACAGCGCGTCCGCGTGCTTCAGGATGCCGCCGATGTAATGGAGGGCCGCCTGGCTCAACCCGGCGTATTCCTGGCCCGCGAAGAGGGGCTTGTCGTCTTTCCAGAGACTCTGGTGCGTGTGCATCCCGGAGCCGTTGTCTCCGAAGACGGGTTTCGGCATGAAGGTGACCGTCTTCTGGTGGCGGCGGGCGACGTTCTTGATGATGTACTTGTACAGCATCATCGCATCGGCCATGTCCACCAGGGGGCGGTACCGCATGTCGATCTCGGCCTGGCCGGCCGTGGCGACCTCGTGGTGATGGGCCTCGACGCGCAACCCGCATTCCTCCAGGACGGCGACCATCTCGCTGCGCAGGTCCTGGAAGGCGTCGGTCGGCGGAACCGGGAAATAGCCCTCCTTGTGGCGCGGCTTGTAGCCGAGGTTGGGGTTCTCCTCGCGCCCGGAGTTCCAGATCCCCTCGACGGAGTCCAGGAAGTAGTACCCGCAATGGGGGGTCTGGTCGAAGCGGATGTCGTCGAAGATGAAGAACTCCGCTTCCGGACCGAAATGCGCGACGTCCGCGATCCCGGTCGAGCGCAGGTACGATACCGCCTTCGAGGCGATGTGACGCGGGTCGCGGCTGTAGCGTTCGTGCGTCACCGGATCGACGATGTCGCAGATCAGGATCAGCGTCGGGATCGCCGCGAAGGGATCCAGAAGCGCCGTCGCCGGATCCGGGACGACGAGCATGTCGCTGGCGTGGATCGACTGCCAGCCCCGGATGCTGGATCCGTCGAAGCCGAATCCCTTTTCGAAGCTTTCTTCCTCCAGCTCGCCGATCGGCACCGAGAAATGCTGCCACGTTCCCGGGAAATCCATGAAACGGAGGTCGACGATCCGGACCTGCTTTTCTTCGCACAACTTGAGTACGTCTTTTGGAGTCACGGTCTCACTTCCTTTCGAACAAGAGTCCCGTTACGGGATGGGTTTCAGACTGCCCGGTCTCCCCGTTCTCCCGTTCGAATGCGGACGACATCGTCGATCGGCAGGACGAACACCTTTCCGTCGCCGATCTTGCCGGTCTTGGCGCTCGCCAGGATCGTTTCCACCGCCTGATCGCAGACCTCGTCGGTGACGACGATCTCGATCTTCACCTTCGGAAGGAAATCCACCTGGTACTCGCTCCCGCGGTAGATCTCGGTATGTCCCCTCTGTCGGCCGAACCCTTTCACCTCCGTGACCGTCATGCCCTCCACGCCGATGTCGGCGAGAGCTTCCTTCACCTCCTCCAGTTTGAAGGGCTTGATGATGACTTCGATCTTCTTCACCGGGGTTCTCCGCGACATGGGGGGTTTCCGAGGGGGATATCCCCATGGGAGCCGAAAAATCCGCGGCAGGGTGCCACACAGAACCCGGGTTGTCAAAGGCCGCATCGGGGGGATCGAAACGCCTTCCGATCCGGCGAACCAGGGGGTCGCCGTCGCCCGGATTCCGGGGCGCGCACTCCCGCTGGAGCGCGGGCCGGGGACCGACTCGGGCCGGAGTCGTTCAAGCAAAAGCGGGCCGATAGAAAATATCGACATCGGGATAAAATGTGTTGACCCGGATAAATTTCGTCGGCACGTTTCCCGGTGGGAGGTCCGTCTCCGCCGGTGCGGGACGATCGGCGGGGCGGCGGCCCGGGAAAATCCGAAGATGCCCGAGCGCGACATCATGACCGTCCGGGAAGCGGCCGAGTACCTCGGCATGAAGCCGCCGACACTCTACAAGTACATCAAGAAGGGCGTTATTCCCGCGTTCAAGATCGGTTCCCTGTGGCGTCTCAAGAAGAGCACGCTCGACGAATGGATCGCGAAAAAGCTCGAGGAGGCCCAGGAAAACGCTGTGGACGATCGCCGGCAACGCTGGCTGTTCTAAATCGGTGCCGCGCGCGCGCGGCGTCCATTCCGAGGAAAGGAGGGGAGCCCAGATGGCAAAGAAGAAAGCCACCAAGAAGGCCACCCGGAAGAAGGCGGTGAAGAAGAAAGCCGCTCCGAAGAAGAAGGTCGCCAAGAAGAAGACCGCTCCGAAGAAGAAGGCGGCGAAGAAGAAGGCCGCCCCGAAGAAGAAGGTCGCCAGGAAGAAGACCGCGAAGAAGAAGGCGGCTCCGAAGAAGAAGGTCGCCAGGAAGAAGACCGCGAAGAAGGCGGTGAAGAAGAAAGCCGCTCCGAAGAAGAAGGCCGCCAAGAAGAAGACCGCGAAGAAGAAGGCGGCTCCGAAGAAGAAGGCCGCAACCAGGAAGAAAAAGTAGAAGACGGGAATTCCCGGATCCGGGAATCGAGACCCTTTCCCTGATCCGCCCGGAACCGCAGGGGCCGTCGGTATGCCGGTGATCGCAGCTGACCGGCGGCGCGGGAGGGCGGATCGCGGCAACTCCCCTCCGCCCGCGACGGCGGCGGGGAGTTGTGGCCTCCGTCCCGGTTCGGCCCGGGGCATGACGATGAAGACACCGACTGGGAACGGGCGTGGCGCCGCGCGCCTCCTCTACGGGGACAGCGAACACGACGCCGACATCCTGTATGCGACGGGGCTCTTCGTGCCCGACGCCTTCCCGCTGATCCTCCATCGATCGCGCAGGATCGCGATCCTCAGGGATCTCGAGATCGACCGTGCGCGGGCCGCCGGCACGCTCGACGAGGTTCTGTCCTGGTCGGAGGCGAGCCGCGGCGCCGGGAAGGGGGACGCGGGGTCCGTCATCGCCTGGGCCCTGCGTCGGTACGGAATCCGGAGGGTCCGGGTTCCGGAGCGCTTTCCCCTCGGCCTGGCCCGGGAACTGCGCCGGCGGCGGATCGCCGTCGAGACGGTTCCGGATCCCTTTTTCCCGCAGCGCGCCTGCAAGAACGAACGCGAGATCGCGCACATCCGCGACGCGCAACGCGCCGCGGAGGCCGGGCTGCGGGCGGGCCTGGAGATCCTCCGGCGCGCAAGGATCGGAGGGAACGGATACCTCCTGCTGGACGGATCGCGCCTGACTTCCGAGCGGGTGCGCGCGGAGATCAACGCCGCCGTGATCCGCCGCGGCTGCATCCCGGCCCACACGATCGTCGCCGGCGGAAACCACGGGGCCGATCCGCACGAATCCGGGCACGGTCCGTTGCGTGCGCACCTGCCGATCGTGATCGACATTTTTCCCCGTTCCGACCGCACGGGATACTGGGGCGACCTCACGCGCACGGTGGTTCGCGGCCGGGCCTCCGAACGGGTCCGCAGGGCGCATGCCCTGGTCCGGCGCGCCCAGCTCATGGCCTTCGACCGGATCCGTCCCGGCGTCGACGGCCGATCCATCCACCGGGAGATCCGGGAGATGTTCACGCGGGAAGGCTTTCCCACGGGCGAGCACCGCGGCCGTATGCGCGGCTTCTTCCACGGAACCGGCCACGGGGTCGGCCTGGAGATCCACGAGATCCCGAGGATCGGCCCGAAGAGCGCGCGCCTCCGGGAAGGCAACGTGGTGACCGTCGAGCCCGGACTCTACGAACACGGCGTGGGGGGAGTGCGGCTCGAGGATCTCGTCGTCGTCACCCGGGACGGCTGCCGGAACCTGACCCGCGCGGCGCTTCGACTCGAGATCTGAGGACGGCCGGGCGGGGGATCGCGCCCCTCAGGATCGCCTCGCGGATCCGCCGGCGATCCTGCGGAGGAAGGGCGCGGTCGGCGAGACGGTCCGCGTGCGTTTCGCCAGGCGCGCCGGCGGACCCTGGAAAACGATCCGTCCCCCGTCCTTCCCGCCGCCGGGACCGAGTTCGACGATGTAGTCCGCCGCGGCGATCACGTCGAGATTGTGTTCGATGACGACGACCGTGTTGCCGGCGTCGACCAGCCGCTGGAGCGCCCGAAGCAGGCGTTCGACGTCGGCCATGTGCAAACCGATTGTCGGTTCCTCGAG
The DNA here is from genome assembly GCA_964395275.1 of uncultured Verrucomicrobiota bacterium. Lineage (GTDB taxonomy): Bacteria > Verrucomicrobiota > CALLYA01 > CAYNBQ01 > CAYNBQ01 > CAYNBQ01. The sequence continues at coordinate 6,145 of CAYNBQ010000110.1, read as the reverse complement.
AACGTAGAGCGTTCGTCCCGCGCCGGTTCCGCCGAGTTCGGCGACGAGCTTCAATCGTTGGGACTCCCCGCCGGAGAGGGTCGGACTGGTCTGTCCGAGCGGCAGGTATCCCAGGCCCACCTCGGACATCAGGTCGAGCCTGCTCCGGATCGCGGGATGCGCCTCGAAGAACCCGGCGGCCGCATCGACGGTGAGGTCGAGGATATCGGCGATCGTCCGGCCCCGGTACCGGATCTCGAGGGTCTGTTGGGCGTAGCGCCGACCCGCGCAGGCCTCGCAGGGGACGTAGGCGTCGGGAAGGAAACTCATTTCCATGCGCACGCGGCCCTGGCCCTGGCAGACGGGGCAACGGCCCTGGGGCGAGTTGAAGGAAAACCAGGCCGGTCCGAATCCCCGCAGCCGGGCCTCGGGGGTTTCGGCGAAGACCCGGCGGATCCGGTCCCAGACCTTGATATAGGTCGCCGGAACCGATCGGGGGGTCTTGCCGATCGGCGTCTGATCGACTTCGCAGACCCGGCGGATCTTCCCGGCGCCTTCGACGGCGTCGCAGGAGACCGGCGGGATAACCCCGGGGCGTTTCCGTGCACGCAGCGAGGCCACGAGGACGTCGTGGACCAGGGAACTCTTCCCGGAGCCGGAAACCCCGCAGACGACGGTGAAGCGCCCGAGGGGGATGCGGACGTCGATTCCGCGGAGGTTGTGCGCGCGGGCGCCCCGGATCGTGATCCAGTCCGCGTCCCGGAGCGGCCGGGCCGGCCGGCGGGGGGCGCCGTCGCCGTCTGCCAGCAGCCGGCCGGTGACCGACCGCGGGTTGCGCATGATCTGCTCCGGCGTACCCGCGGCGACGAGACGCCCGCCCGCGGCGCCCGGACCCGGTCCGAGATCGATGACGTGATCGGCGCTGCGGATCATTTCCGGATCGTGCTCGACCACGACGACCGTGTTTCCGCCGGATCGCAGGGAATGGAGCGCGGCGGTCAGTCGCTCGTTGTCGCGTGGATGGAGCCCGATCGTCGGCTCGTCGAGGACGTAGCAGACGCCGCGCAGGTTCGAACCGAGCTGCGCCGCCAGGCGGATCCGCTGGGCTTCCCCGCCGCTGAGCGTGTCCGCGCGGCGATCCAGCCCGAGATACCCCAGGCCGACCTCCCGGAGAAAGCGCGCCCGCGAGATCATTTCCGCGAGCAGATCCCGGCCGATTTCCCGTTCCCGGCCCTTCAGCCGGATCCTTTCGATCCGCGCGAGGAACTCGTCCACGGGAAACGCCGTCCAGCCGTCGATGGAACGTCCGCGGAAGAAGACCGATCGCGCCTCCTCCCGCAGGCGCGTGCCCCCGCATGCGCGGCACGGCCGTTCCTCGCCGATCGGGACCTCCTCGTCGAAGCCGTCCGCGGCCGCGGAGACCACGCCTTGCACGCCGAGTCCGCGGCATCGCGGGCACCAGCCGAGCGGCGAATGGAAACTGAAGAGGCGCGGGTCGGGCTCGGGAAAGGCGAAACCGCATTCGGGACAGGCGCGGACCGTGCTGTAGACGTGGTCCGCGCCCCGGGGCAGCGGAACGATCCGCAGGGCGCCTTCCCCCGCCTCGATCGCCTCCCGGCAGAGTTCGAGCAACGAACCGCTCCGGCCGCGCCGAGGAACGGTCGTTTCGCCGACCACGACGTCCACGGTGTGTTGCCGGTACCGGTCCAGCCGCGGGAAATTCTCGGGATCGACCCAGCGCCCGTCGACCCGCATCCGGCGATATCCCCGCCCGGCCGCCCACTCCGCCGCCTCGCGGTGATACCCCTTGCGGGCATGAACGAGCCGGGCCAGCACGCGAATCCGACGTCCCGCGTGTTCCCTGCGGACTGCGCGGATCAACTCCGCCAGGGTCTGCTCCCGAATCCTCTCCCCGCAGCGCGGACAGCGCATTTCCCCCAGGCGCGCCAGGACCAGCCGCAGGAAATTGTGGATCTCCGTGATCGTCGCCACGGTCGATTTGCGACCGCCGCGGGAGATCCGCTGTTCGATCGCCACGGTCGGCGGGATGCCGGAAACCCGGTCGACGTCCGCCGGCGGCAGCTGGCCGACGTACTGGCGGACGTACGAGGAGAGGGTGTCGAGATACCTCCGCTGCCCCTCGCCGTAGAGGACGTCGAAGGCCAGCGAGGATTTCCCCGATCCGCTCACGCCGCTGATCACGGTGAGCCGATTGCGGGGAATCGTCACGTCGAGGTTCCGCAGGTTGTGTTCGCGGGCGCCCGTGATCCGGATGACCGGCGCGGCCGGGCGGCGCACGCGGCGCCTCCGACCGCCCGACGCCCGGGAGGAACGAACGCGGCCGCTCAACACGGGCGCCAGCGCGCGTCCCGTATACGACGACGGGGCCGCGGCGATATCTTCCGGGGTCCCGGCCGCCACGATGCGGCCGCCGCCGTCGCCGCCTTCCGGTCCGAGATCGATCACATGATCGGCCTGGGCGATCAGATCGAGGTTGTGTTCGATCACCACGACGCTCTGCCCGGCCTCGACGAGCCGGTGCAGGACGCGGACCAGGACGGCAACGTCGTCCATGTGGAGGCCGGTCGTCGGCTCGTCCAGGAGGAGGAGGTTCCGGCGGCCCGGATCGATCCGCGCCCCGGCGAGCTGGCGGGCCAGCTTCAGCCGTTGCGCCTCTCCGCCGGAAAGGGTGGTCACCGGCTGTCCCAGCCGGAGATACCCGAGACCGACCTCGTCGATCCTGCGCAGCCCCGCAACGATCGTCGCGTCGTCTTCGTAGAAGCTCAGCGCCTCCTGCACCGTCATCTCGAGGATGTCGGCGACGGAGCGGTCGCCGTCCCGGATCCGGAGGATCTCCTCGCGGAACCGCCGGCCGTCGCAGGCGGGACAGCGCAGGTAGACGTCGGAGAGGAACTGCATTTCGATCCGTTCGAACCCGCTCCCGCCGCACCGCTCGCAGCGTCCCCTGCCGCTGTTGAAGGAGAAATCGCCGGGGCCGAACCCGAGTTTCCGCGCCTCGGGAAGGCTGCCGAACCGCCTGCGGATCCCGGACCAGGCGCCGATGTACGTCGCGGGGTTCGATCGCGCCGATCGGCTCAGGGGCTGTTGGTCCACCAGGACCACGTCGTCGATGCGGTCGGCTCCCTCGATGTCGAGGCATGCGCCGACTTCGCTCACCGGCCGGCCGAAGATCCGAAGGAGGTTCCGGTAGAGAACGTCGTGGATCAGCGTGCTCTTTCCCGATCCGCTCACCCCCGTGATGCAGACGAAGAGATCCAGGGGGATCGCGACGTCGATCCCCTTGAGGTTGTGCTGGAAAGCGCGGCGGACGACGAGTTGCCGGTCTTCGCGGGGCCGGCGGCGTTCCCGGGGCGGGGGAAGCCGTTTGGCGCGGGAGAGGTACGCGGCGGTCAACGAACCCCGGGCGCGAAGGATTCCCGCGGCGGGTCCCGCATAGACCACGCGCCCGCCCCGTTCCCCCGGGCCGGGGCCGAGATCGACCAGGGTGTCGGCGCGGCGGATCACCGCGGGATCGTGTTCCACCACGAGGACGGTGTTTCCGAGATCGCGGAGTTTCTCCAGGATCCGGGTGAGGCGATCCACGTCCCGCGGATGGAGTCCGACGGTCGGTTCGTCCAGCACGTAGAGGGTGTTCACCAGGGCGTTGCCGATCGCCGCGGCCAGATGCACCCGTTCGAGTTCCCCGCCGGAAAGCGTGCGGGACGGCCGGTTCAGGGAGAGGTACCCCAGGCCCGCGTCGACGAGGTAACGGAGGCGGGCCCGGATCTCCTGCAGGAGAAGCCGCCGCGGATCCTTCCGTCCCTGCGGCGTGGGGATCGATTCCAGGAACGCCAGCGCGGCGTCCACGGGTTCGGCGTAGATCTCCGGCAGGGTTCTGCCGTGAAGCCGGTAGAGCAGAGCTTCCTCCCTCAACCGGGTGCCGCGACAGGCGGGGCACGGCCGGTAGGCCCGGTAGCGGGAGAGCAGGACCCGCACGTGCATCTTGTAGGTCTTCGTCTCGAGCCAGCGGAAGAAGCCCGAAACCCCGTAGAAGGACCCGTCCCCTTCGAAAACCGCCTTGCGGGCCGATTCCGGCAGACGTCCGAAGGGAACGTCCATCGGGATGCCCCGGCGGCAGCAGAAACGGCGCAGGTCCTTCATGCACTCCGATCCGACGGAAGTCGTCCACGGGCGGATCGCGCCTTCTTCCAGGCTGAGCCGCGGGTCGGGGACGACGAGATCGGGATCGATCTCGATGATCCGGCCGAATCCGCGGCAGGTCGAACAGGCCCCGAGCGGGTTGTTGAACGAGAAGAGGTTCGGGGACGGATCCGAATACTCGATGTCGCAACGGGCGCAGTGCAGGCGCGACGAAAAGGGTTCGGGTTCCCCGTCCGGGGGCAGGATGCGCAACAGTCCCTTGCCCCAGTGCAGGGCCGTCTCGATCGATTCGACCACCCGCGCCCGGCGCGCGGGTTCGATCCGCTCGCGGCCGGCCGCGATCCACCACGTCCCGTCCGGCGGCCGCCCCGGGGGATTCGACGCATCCAGGGGGCGGACCTCGCCGTCGATCACTATCCGCCGGAATCCCTGGTCGAGCAGCGTCGCCGCGACCTCGGCCGGTTCGACCGATTCGGGGAACCGGACGGGAAAGGCCGCCACGACCGTCTCGCCGCGGTGGCGGGAGAGGAGGATCCGCCAGATCCTCGCCGGATCGTCGCGATGCACGGGGCGGCCGCATCCCCGGCAGTGCAGCTGCGACATCCTCGCGAAGAGCAGCTTCAGGAAATCCGTCAGCTCCGTCATCGTTCCGACGGTCGAACGCGAGGTGCGGACCGTGTTGGCGTGTCCGATGGCCACGGCCGGCGGGATGCCTTCGACGGCGTCAACCCGGGGCCGGTCCATCCGTTCGAGGAACTGCCGCGCGTAGGGCGAAAAGGTCTCGACGTACCGGCGCTGGCCCTCGGCATAGAGCGTGTCGAACGCCAGGCTCGACTTGCCGGACCCGCTCTTCCCCGTCAGGACGATCAATTCCCCCGTCGGCAGATCCAGCGAGACGTTCCGCAGGTTGTTCTGGCGGGCCCCGCGGATCCGGATCCGGTCCCCGTCGGTGTTCCTGGTGCGGTCGGATGGCATGTCGTCTCGGATCCCGTCGGGACGGGTCCCGTCCCTCTCCGGGAAAAGGGGAGTATAGCACCGGCGGGGAGATCCGGCCGGGCGCGGAACGGGCCGGGACCACTCGGGGCGCCGCCGGGGAATCGGCGCGTGGTCCGGCGAAGGACCGGTGTTTCGGGCGAAGCGCCCGCCCGGTTACCAGGAAATCCCGAGGCCGATCGTGAGACCGTCCATCCTGGCGTTGTAGACGAAACCGTCCTTGTCGTAGTCGTAGTCCACCAGCCGGTAGCCGAAGACCCCGGAGAAGGTTTCGTTGAAGCGGTAGTTCAAGTTCGCAACCAGTTCGAAGAGGGAATCCGAGTTGATCCCGAACCCGCCGTAGCTCATGCCGAGCCGGAGGAACATCTTCTCGGAGACCTCGCCGGTCACGCGGAGAACGACGGTCGGGTCCACCCACTCCTGCGTGCTGCCGGCCGACGCGCCCGCCGCCTCGCTGCTCGCCTCGGCGTCCATTCTCAGATACGTCGCGCCGATCCCGAGATCGAGATTCTTCGCGACCCGTTTCATCGCCCTGGCGGACGCGAGGACCTCGTCGATCCCGACCTTGACATCCGCGCCCCCGGGACCGGTTGCGTCTTCCTTCATGTCGAGATACAGCCCTTCGACGACGAAGGTCCAGTCGTCCCTGTAGACGGCGTCGAACGATGCGGCCAGCGCCAGCTCCGTCATCTCGAGAATATCCTTGAAGCTCATGTTGACCGACGCCGTTCTGCCCGCAGGACCGATCTCGCCCGAAAGACCTGCGGTCCAGACGTAGGGCGCGATGCGGAAATCCCAGTCCTCCGCCGCGCGAAGATCCCCCGCCGCACCGGCCGCAAACACCCCCAGCAGCGCCGTCAAGAAGACCTTGCGTCTCATGTCGATTTCCCCCCTGTGGCGGGACCCTACCAACCGGGATCCGGGGGGAGCAAGGGAACCCGAGTTGCGTTCTCCTCGCGCGGTCTCGACAACGGGAGATCGCCGTGGGAGATTCCCCCGCATCCTTTCGCCC
>CAYNBQ010000109.1:0-10784 GCA_964395275.1 uncultured Verrucomicrobiota bacterium | reverse complement strand
GATCTCTCGCCGCCCGTCATGGGCTCCCCGGGCGCGTTTCAGCGTCCAGGATCCGTCGAGCGTTCCGGATCGGCCCTGACCTGTTCCCTCACTGGAAAACTGCCTGAGGATCCCCTTTACGGCCATGTCGCCCAATGAACTTCCCGAGGTGCCGAGCGGATCCAATCGCCGGTTCCGCGCGGAGAAGAAATGGAGAGTATCCGCCCTTGTCTAGGACCTGTGCCAAGACTGGATGGGACTGCGATTCGCATCCCCGGATGATCTTGCACAAGCGATCAATTTCTGCTTTGGCGAGTGTTAGCATCCATGCGGTATACAGGGCCTGTCGCTGACTTCAAGGCCTATCCGCTTTGGGACGGGTTCTGGATCACCACATGATCGGCTCAGGCTGTGGTGGTTGCTCCGAGCAGGGAAACAATGGGGAACGACCACATGCAAATCTCGCGAACGACTACTGTATCGTTCTGTGACTCGCGAGCCGCTAGCGCCTTCTCTTGATCAACGCCAAGGCGCCGAAGGACAGCAGGGCGAGCGTCCCGGGTTCAGGGACGTCGCCGACGCGAACGGCCAGGGCCCACGCCTGGGTGCCGGACTGGGTGCTCAACGGATTCTGCAGGCCGGAGTCGTACTGCGTTCCGAACACCTGGTTGCCGGGATTGGGCGGCCAGCCCGTTTCGGTCCAGTAGGGCGCCCCTCCCGGCGTTCCCACGAGATTGTTGAACAGGCCGGTATTCAGCAAACCGTACGTGCCTTCGCTCCTGGGGTTGCCGTCGGTGTCATACTGGCTGAGGTTGCCGAGCGTCACGTGAAAAAGGTGGGCCATCTCGCTGCCGGGCCGCATGATGTTCCAGCCCCAGTCCGTCGAACCGTCGTACGAGAAATTCGTGTCGCCGACGGGTATGACCTTGGGCAGTCGCCAGTCATCGAAGGTCTGACCGCCGGTAGTGATAGTCAAATTGTCCGCCCAGTCCAGGGAGTAGTTCCAGTAGGATCTGGTGTAACCGGTGTCGCCGAACCCCGTGTGGCCGAACGAGTAATCCACCCACGTGAGGTCCAGCACGTTATCGTAGATCAGGTGGTAGCCCTCGTCACTCGTGCCGCGGTCCAGAAGGTCAGCCATCGCCGGGGAAGCGGTCATTGTCACACAGACCGCCGCCGCGCAGACCACACAGCCCAACCAGGAAATCTTCGCAGGCATGTTGATGCCCTCCTTTCCGACTTGGCCGGGCTGTTCAGATGCTGGCGCTCATTCGATGAAGCAGGATCCGCGAATCTCTGGACAAGGCCAGACCACTTGTGCGTCGATAGTGGGCAGGCTCCCATGCCCTGAGACATTCATCAAGAACTTTCTCGCGCCTTGCCGCTGCTTTTTGCAGCAAAAGGCGGGAAGGGAGGGGAGCGGAAATGAGTCAAGCTTTCCCGGTGTCGGATAGACGACGCCGTGAAGACGAGTGGGATCTTGGTATGTGAGAGTTCGTTGTTCGGCGAGCTTGCCGATCCAGGGGGAGGAGGACGTTCCTTAGGAGACGCTTTGTCGGGAAAGGGCTCGGAAGGCGTATCGAACGAAGGGAGAACGCGATTCCCGTTCTTCGCCGAAGCGCGGCCTTTGCAGGTTCTTTCGTGGAGCCGGTCCTCTCCTCATGCAATCCGCGCGATCAGATTCCGAAGCCGGTTCCTGTGGGTCTCCCACGTCTCAGTCGTGATGGAGTTCGGGAGCGTGTTTTCGTGAGGATCGGTGGCGGCTCAGACGGATTTGCCGGGGCGATGCGCCGGGACGACTGGCGCTACGGAGCTCCCCCTCTTTGGGGACTTCGAAGGTCGTGAGGCGGTCGCGTCTACACAAGCCGTCCTGCCCAAGAGGCCGACCCCGCCGTGTCCTGCGCTTTATCCTCCGACTTGTCCTCCGTAGTCCTGAGCCTGTGGGAAGGGGGAGGACGTCACGTAAGAGCGGATCACGGAACGTCCTCACCTGTGCCGGCCTCCGGGCGGGACTTCGGCGGACAAGGGGGCGTTCCGCCTCCACAAGTCTTTCTTCGCAGGTCAGCGCATCCTGCTACGTAGGGCGACCTGCTGGAGGTGGGGTGGCCCCACCCCGCCCGTCGCGCGAAGGTCCGCTCCCCGTTGCAGGGGAGTGTTCCGAAGCGCGATGTTGCCGCCGCGGCGGGGCGTCAGCCGAGGGCGACGTCGAGGGTCATCATGACGGCGAACCCGATCATGGCGCCCATGGTGGCCAGGTCGGTATTGCCGCCCCGCTGCGATTCGGGGATCAGTTCCTCGACCACCACGAAGATCATGGCGCCCGCCGCAAAGGCCAGTGCGTAGGGAAGAATCGGGCGGGCGAACATCACCGCCGCGGCGCCGACGACGCCGGCGACCGGTTCGACGGCCCCGGAGAGCTGGCCGTACCAGAAGCTTCGGCGGTGGCTCAGGCCCTCGCGGCGCAGGGGCATCGAGACCGCCATGCCTTCCGGAAAGTTCTGGATGCCGATGCCGATCGCCAGCGCCACGGCCCCGGCCAGCGTCGCCGATTCGTACCCGGCGGCGACGGCCCCGAAGGCGACCCCGACGGCCAGGCCTTCGGGAATGTTGTGCATCGTGATGGCCAGGACCAGCAGGACGCTGCGGTGCCAGGAGGTCTTGATCCCCTCGGCCTCGCTCATCGGGAATCCCGAATGCAGATGGGGCAACACCTTGTCGATCCCCCACAGGACGACGCCCCCGAGCAGGAACCCGACGAGGGCGGGAATCCAGGAGGGCACGGCCATGCCTTCGGACATCTCGATGGCCGGCGCGAGCAACGACCAGAAACTGGCGGCGATCATCACCCCGGCGGCGAAGCCCAGCATGGCGTCCAACGTTCGGCGGGAAACCTCCTTCCGGAGGAAAACGGCGGCCGCGCCGAGGGCGGTGACGCTCCAGGTAAAGAGGGTCGCAATCAACGCCTGGACCACCGGGTGCAGATCGGCCATGTCGTTCTTCCTCCTCTTCGCGGGCCTCGGCCACGCGCCGCGCGTGATCTCGTCAGAGGCTGCACCGGAAGCCGCCGATGCGCAAGTTCCGCCGGGGATTGCGCGCGCAAAGGCGGTGACATCCCCTCGGGGCGATGGTGAAATCCCTCCTCATGAACGGGGATTCTTCCAGGGACACGCGCCCGGACGCGCCGTGCGATCCGGCCGCCGGCGAGGTTCCGGTGGGCAGCGGGCGGATGTTCGACCTGGTCGCGCACCGGTACGACCTGTTGAACCGGATCCTGTCTCTCGGTCTCGACGGTTCCTGGAGGAAACGGACGGTTCGCGCCCTGGGTGCGTCCGCGGGCGCGCGGATTCTCGATGTGGCGACCGGAACGGCGGACCTGGCCATCCGGATCGCGCGCATGATCCCGGACGCGCGGGTGACGGGGCTCGATCCCTCGGTGAAGATGCTGGAGCGCGGTCGGACGAAGGTCCGCCGCGCGGGGTTGTCCGACCGGATCGAACTGGTCGAGGGCGACGCGCAGGCGCTGCCCTTTGCGGACGGTTCGTTCGACGCCGTCACGGTGGCCTTCGGGATCCGCAACGTACCGGACCGGCTTCGGGCGTTGCGGGAGATGGCGCGGGTCGTTCGGGCCGAAGGACGGGTTGCGGTTCTCGAATTGACCGAACCCTCCGCCGACCGGGTGACGGGGCGCCTGGCGGGCTGGTACGTGCATGAGCTGGTGCCGCGAATCGGGGGGTTGTTGTCCGGTTCGAAGGAGTACCGGTATCTGCAGGAATCCATCCGGGTCTTTCCTCCGCCCGGGGAGTTCTCCATGCTCATGGAACGGGCCGGCCTGCGGATGGAACGGGCGACGCCCTTGACCTTCGGCGCCTGTTGCCTTTTCGTGGCCCAACCGGATCGCGAACCCCGATGATGCAGGAAACCTCTCCAGAGCGGGACACGACGATTTCGGATCCCGAGCCCCCGGAGACCGGGGGATTGTCGCCCGATCTGCGGAGATTCCTCGAATCCGCCGTCGACAGTGGGAAAGAATCGGCGCGGATCGTTCTGGCGACGATTCCCGCCCCGGCGGGGGATCCGGAGGGGCTCTTCGAAGCCGTGCCCGGGGAACCCGCCTTCTTCTGGGATTCCCCGGGGGACGGGGTTTTCGTGGCGCTGGGCGCGGCCGAAACCGCCGCCGCCCGGGGCGAGGAACGTTTTGGAGAGATCCGCGCGTGCACGGAAAGGATCGGACGGACGGTTCGCCCGCTCGCGGCGCCCGGCTGTCCGGAGCCGGGGGTTCGATGGTTCGGCGGATTCGCCTTTCGTCCGGGCGACGCCGCGGAGGCGCCGTGGACCCCGTTCGGCGACGGCCGGTTCATGTTGCCGCGCTGGACGTGGTCGTTCCGCGGGCGGGACGCGTTCCTGACGATCGCCCTGCCGGTCGGCGCGGACCCCGCGGCGTGGGCAGATCTGATGGGGCGGACGGATCGCATCCTGGCGGCGGTGGGGAGGGCGCCGACCGGGAGTTTCGCGCCGCCGCGCACCGTCCGGATTCGGCGGACGCCGCCCGGGACGTGGCGAAAGCGGGTCGAAACGATCCGGACCGGGATCCGCGCCGGCAGGTATCGGAAGATCGTGCTGGCCCGCCGGTGCGTGGTGGAGACCGCTGATCCCTATCGACCCGCGGATCTCCTGCGGCGTCTCGGGGCGTTCTACCCGGGTTGTTACCGATTCGCGGTGCGGCGGGAAGGAACCGTTTTCCTGGGCGCGTCGCCCGAGCGTCTCGTGCGCAGGGAAGGCTCCGCGGTGCAGACCGAGGCCCTGGCCGGATCGATCGCGCTGGCGGAGGACGCGTCGACCGCGGAATACGACGCGCGGGTGGCTTCGCTGATTTCGGACGCCAAGGAGATTTCCGAGCACGGGTTGGTGGTCGAGGAGATCCGCCGCCGGCTCGGTCCGCTGTGCGGTTCTCTTGAGGTGCCCGACCGGCCGCGCGTGCTTCGACTGCGCCGGGTCATGCACCTGCAGACGCCTTTCCTCGGGCGGTTGCGCGGTCCGCTGCACGTTCTCGAACTGGCCCGGACGCTGCATCCCACGCCGGCGGTCGGCGGCGTGCCGACCGAGGCGGCCGTGGAATGGATCGCGGAACACGAGGGCGTTCCCCGGGGGTGGTACGCCGGGCCGGTGGGATGGTTCGACGGCCGCGGGGAGGGCGAGCTGGCAGTGGCCCTGCGCTGCGGGCTGTTGGAAGGGCCGACCGCGTATCTCTACGCGGGCGCGGGGATCGTGGCCGGCTCGGATCCGGCGAGGGAATACGAGGAAACGGCCCTGAAACAACGCGCCTTGCTGGCGGTGATGGGAATCGAAGAATGACGGCGCCGAACCTTCCAATGATCTGGGCGGATCTCTTCGCGCGGAGTCTCGTCGAGAACGGCCTGCGGGATGTCGTGATCAGCCCGGGGTCGAGATCGACCCCCTACGTACTGGCCTGCGCGAGGCGACCCGAGCTGCGGATCACCCCGATCGTCGACGAACGATCGGCCGCATTCTTCGCGCTGGGACAGGCGCGCATGACGGGGCGCCCCAGCCTGTTGATCTGCACCTCGGGAACGGCCGGCGCCCACTACTACCCCGCGGTCATCGAAGCCGCGGAATCGCGGACGCCGCTCCTGATTCTGACCGCGGATCGTCCCCCCGAGCTTCATGGGCGGGACGCGTCTCAGACGATCGACCAGGCGAATCTCTACGGGAACCATGCGCGGCTTTTCCTGCAGATCGGGTTGCCGGAGGAGGATCCCCGGGCCCTGCGGGGCTTGCGGTCCCTGGTCGCCCGGGCGATGCACGCCTGCCGGGATCCCGAACCCGGCCCGGTTCATCTGAACGCCTGGCTGCGCAAACCCCTGGAACCGCAACCCGGCGGCGGAGAGGAAGACGAGATGTTGCGCGAGCGGATCGAAATGCTGACGGCGGATCCGCCGACGGTCGCCCGCGCGGCGAAACGGGTGCCCGACTGGAGCGCGATCGAGGAAATCGCCCGGTTGTGCCGGGACCATCCCCGGGGGGCGATCGTCTGCGGGCCGGCCCTTTCCCGGAGCCCGGGGGCGGCTGAACCGCTGGAGATGCTGGCGGCGGTGACCGGGTATCCCGTCTTCCCGGAATCCGGCAGCGGATACCGGTTCGGCGTTCCGTGGGAAGAGGCGGTGCGGTGCAATGCATTCCCCGCCCTTTGTCTTTCGGAGACGTTCCGCCGGCGGTTTCGTCCGGACCTGGTCCTGCAGATCGGACGCACGCCGGTTTCGTCCGGCTGGGAACGGATGACGGCAGATGCGGACGGAGAACCGGTCCCGCTATGCGTTTTCGCCGAACACGGCTGGCAGGATCCGGGGAACCGTGCGCGGTTCATCGTGGCGGGCGATCCGGCGGAATCGCTCTCCGTCCTCCTGGAAACCCTCGTCCTGGACGTGTTTCCCCGGGACCCCGCCTGGGCCGAGGCGATCCGGGCGGCGGACCGGCTGGCGTGGGAGGTCGTGGACGACCTGTTGCGGGACTCCGGCGGGACGATTTCCGAGGCGCAGGCGGTTCGCGGCGTCGTGGAATCGTTGCCCGAAGGATCAGTTCTGGTGCTCGGCAACAGCCTGCCGATCCGGGAGGTCGATTTCTTCTGTCCGGGAACGCCGCGTCGGATCGACGTACTCGTTCAGCGCGGCGCCGCCGGCATCGACGGGATGGTCTCGGGGGCCCTGGGCGCGGGAAGCGTTGCCGGCCGGCCCGTGGTCCTGCTGACCGGCGACCAGGGGTTTCTTCACGATCTGCACGGGATCTGCGTTGCGCGGGAACGGGAAGAGACCGTGGCGATCGTCGTCCTGAACAACCGGGGCGGACGCATTTTCGAACAGCTTCCGCTGCACGATGTCCCGGGGACCGAAGATGCGGTGCGCGACCTCTTCGTGGTCGAGGACCTCGTCGATTTCCACGGGGTGGCGAAGACCTTCGGGATCCCGTACCAGCGGGTTTGTTTGCCGTCGGATCTTCCGGCCGCGCTCGATGTCGCCTTCGACGCCGGCATGCCTTCGATCGTGGAGATCGGGGTCGATCCCGCCTCGGCGGCGGCCGACCGCGCCCGGCTCGTCGAACGGCTGGATGCGAAACTCCGGGAACGGTTTCCCGACAAAGGATCATGACCCCGGCCGCGTCGAGTCCGCCCGTCGTGATGTTGCACGGGTTCACGGGGACGCCTTCCTCGTGGGACGGGGTCGTTTCGGTTCTGCCGTCGGGAGCGGCCGTCCGTGTCCCGGCGTTGCCGGGACATGCGCCGGGACGGCGTTTCCCGCCCGGGGACACCTTCGGGGCGGTCGTGCGGCGGTTTTGCGGGGAAATCGAGAAAGAAAACCGGGGACCGGTCCATCTGGTCGGGTATTCGATGGGCGGGCGGATCGCGCTCGGGATGCTCCTGGAACGGCCGGACCTCTTTGCGCGGGCGACGTTGATCGGGGTGCATCCGGGATTATGCACGCGAAAGGAAAGGATCGAGCGCCGGCGCGCGGACGCGGAGTGGATCCGGATCCTGCGGGAAGAGGGAATCGAGGCCTTCGTCGATCTCTGGGAACGGCAACCGCTCTTTGCCTCGCAGGATCGTCTGGATCCGGCGGTCCTGGAACGGCAGCGGAAGATTCGCCTTGCCCACGACCCGTCCGGTCTGGCCGCGGCGCTCGAGGTCCTCGGTCTGGCGGAGATGCCGGACACGAGGCCGGGACTCGCGGGGATCGGGGTTCCGGTGGACCTGGTGGCGGGCGAACGGGATCGGAAGTTCCGGGCGGCGGCGGAAGAGATGGCCGAACTTCTGCCCCGGGGCCGGGTGAGGGTTGTACCGGGTTGCGGACACAACGTGCCGCTGGAAGATCCGGATGCCTGCGCGCGGTTGCTCGTCTGATCCTCGAGAGCCGGAAGGTCGTGAAGGGCGATCCGCGCGGGTCCGCGCCTCGGAGGAGCGCTTCCCCGAAGCGCGATGTGGCAGGAGAACCCAGCCTCGCAATGCCCTAGTTGCTGGGACACCTGGGGCAATCCCCGTTGCCTCCGACCCAATCGATAAGCTTCCCCTTCGCTGGGGAAAGGGCGCCGCGGACATTCGAGGTCGCCGGGGTGGTCAGTGTTGGCGTCCCATTTCCGTGCAGGACTGAGGCCATGGGCAAGCCCCAAGGAGGGCGGTCCCACTTGCCTCGTTCCTTTGATGCGTTCAGCCCGCCTGGTTTCGTTCAAAGAATCCATGCGATAGATTCCCGAACCATTCTTGATTGGCCGACAGAATACGGGTGCGAGAATAGACGACTCTCCTGAACGGCTTCGGTTTCCGCAGACAACATGGACCCACGCTCCACGCCTGAACCCAATGCACAGATATTGCGTCGATCACCAAAGAATGGCCCTTGGGAGACGCGGCGTAAAAGAGCATCCATCACATTTTCCGCTTGAAGACACACGATGCTGTTCCTAAATTCGCCCAAGACGGCTTACGGACTTTCGAAGAAGCTCACCGATGAATCAGACGCTCTCGCTAGTAAATTGTAAGGACGATGATGTTACCCATTGTCGATACCTTCATGATAAGAAAACATATGTCCAACCGAGCATGCGAATACCATGACCACCACGAAATACACGACCGAAAGGCGACCCTTCGGGGGAAGTAGCAGCGATCCTGCCACATTTGCTGAGTTTTTCGCGGGCATTGGCCTAATGCGGATGGGATTGGAGCAGAAGGGATGGAAGATAGCCTTTGCCAATGACATCGCCGAAGACAAATACGAGATGTACCTAGCGCAATTTCCCGATGCGACCTCTCATTTTCGCCTGGCAGACATCCATGAGCTGAATCCCGATGATGTTCCCGATGTAACGTTGGCAACCGCCTCCTTCCCCTGTAACGACCTTTCTTTGGCCGGTGCCCGTAAGGGCCTTGGCGGGAAGCAGTCGTCGGCCTATTGGGGTTTTGTCAGAATCCTTGAAGGGATGGCAGCGAGGCGGCCGCCGCTGGTCCTCCTTGAGAACGTCGCCGGGTTCCTTACGTCACATGGCGGTAGAGATTTCCAAGCAGCGCTGTTGGCTCTTAACCATCTTGGCTACGCCGTTGACCCACTTATAATCGATGCTGCCCGGTTCGTACCGCAGAGCCGGGTGCGGCTTTTTGTCATAGGCCATTTACGGCAAGAAGATGAGGGGAGCAAGGTAGGAGAGACGCCCGGATTCTACGAAAGCGACGTACGTCCTAAGTCCCTAGCCGATTTCGTCTATTCTCATCCCGAGATCGTGTGGGATATCCGGCCCCTGCCAGCACTTCCGGCCTGTGCCTCCTCCTTAGAGCAAATCCTTGAGGATCTGCCGGATGATTCGCCATTCTGGTGGAACGAGGATCGAAAAGAGTATCTCCTAAGACAAATGAGCCCTAAACATGCGCAGCAGCTCCTACGGATGAAGCAAGGGAACACGTTGTCGTATGGGACCATATTCCGACGCGTTCGTAAGGGGCGATCAATGGCAGAGCTTAGGGCGGACGGGATGGCAGGGTGCCTCCGTACACCACGGGGAGGTAGTGGTCGCCAGATCCTTGTAGAGGCGGGCCGTGGCCGGGTCAGAGTTAGGCTGCTTACACCCCGCGAGTGTGCGCGGCTGATGGGAGCAGACGATTTCAAGATCACTGTCCCGTTGAACAAGGCCCTCTTTGGTTTCGGCGACGCCGTCTGTGTTCCCGTGATTGCGTGGATTGCGGAACACTATCTCAATCCATTGCTTATGGAGATCCAACAGACCGTAGGACTGCATCCATGAATGAGCTCGAATCAAGATTGAGGAAGTTCGCCTCGGAGGCATCTATCCGCGGTAAAGGTCCGCTTTCGGTCATGCTGGTTCTAACCCGCAGGGCGAGACGGATGCAGCCACCATATGCGGATGAGGATTTCCTCACAGCCAAACGGGGCCAGGTTGCGGGGCTTAGCCGCGGAGCAGTGCAGCGGATTCTTGCGGACCACGGTATTTCGCGTGTCCTTGCGCAGGAGGCAGGGCGTACGAGCCGGGGCAGCATCAATAGAATGCAATCGTATGTGAAGTTTCTGAATGGCCTTGACAAGGATGGACTGCTGGACTTCGATGCCATTGAGAGGTGGTGGGTTGACCGCGTTCGAGAATTCTTTGCATCGGAGCCGTTGAAACTGAAGGTGGATGCTTCCAGATCTATACGAAGCATCGTGGCGGAATTGATAAAGACCGCTCTTGAAAGGCAGCGGGAATGTCAGGGAGCCATGATTCTTGGCGCAGTGCTGCAGCATCTTGTCGGTGCAAAGCTGGAACTTGCCCTGCCTGATATGGAGATTCAGCACAACGGTTTCGCGGTCGCAGATCAAGCGCATGACCGGAAGGGGGATTTCCTCGTCGGAGACACCGTGATTCACGTTACAGCGGCCCCGAGCGAGGCTTTAATCGAGAAGTGCCAGATAAACTTGAACGGAGACTTGCGTCCGCTCATCATAACCACTGCAGATGGAGCAGGTGGTGCGGTGGCGCTAGCCAAGAACAAGTCTGTTGGAGACAGAATCGAGATTCTTGAGATTGAACAGTTCTTGGCGACAAATGTGCTCGAATGGAGCGGGTTTCAGCAAAAGGGCCGGTCGAGTAGTGTGGAAGAACTCGTCGATCGGTACAACAGAATCGTCGAGGAGTGTGAGACAGATCCGAGTCTAAGGATTGAGATCGGATAGGGGGCTCTGGTGGATTGTTTCACGCAATCGCAACGAAGCGAAGTCATGCGTAGCGTCCGGGGTAAGAACACGGGACCG